>JBBQSE010000195.1:0-14100 GCA_038214195.1 Planctomycetales bacterium | reverse complement strand
GGATGGCTATGATATTCGTACGGTGCAGGAGTTACTCGGACACGCAGATGTGAAGACGACCATGATTTATACTCATGTCCTGAATCGCCCGGGGATTTCAGTCAGAAGTCCGGCGGATGCGGTGCTGGCGGGTGGTTGATGGTACTGGGGAGACCTGACGGTCGCGGGGGATGCCTCGGTCAGGAGACCGGCCATAACGGAAGAATCGGAACCCCCTCACCCCGGCCCTCTCCCCCTGAATGGGGAGAGGGAGAAAACAGTTGAGTTTGGCTGGCAATGGGTGTTTCCAGCGCAGCGACTGGCGAAAGATCCTCGCAGCGGCGACCGAATGCGGCATCATGTGGGTGAAGACTACTTCGGAGATTTCTTCAAGGTGGCGATTGATCGCTCGGGCATCGCGAAAAACGCCGTGCCCCATTCTCTGCGCCACAGCTTTGCGACTCATCTGCTGGAAAGCGGGACGGACATTCGCACCGTGCAGGAGTTACTGGGTCATAAAGATGTTCAGACGACGATGCGGTATCTGCATTGCATGAACAAGCCCGGGCTGGCGGTGAAGAGTCCGGTGGATTCGGTGTTGGATGGCTGATACGGTTCGGGAGATGGATTATCCGATGACGACTCGCGGGCGGATTTTTTCGTCGGGCTGGGCGTCGGTCAGGAGTTCTTTAACCAGGAACGGAATATTGCCCTCGCCGAACAGCAGGAACCCCAGATTCATCTTCAGCGGACTTTCTTCGGACCAGCCGAAATGCAGCTCGATCGGTTGGGTCTTCCCGTTCAGAGCCAATGTCAGTGAAGCGAGCGCGGGGGCGATCGAGGTGCTGTGACTGACTTGAATCACGAAGTGCGCTCCGTTCTGGCTGATATTCAGCACGGGCTCCTGAAAGAAATCGCTCGCGTCGCCCAGCGAGATTTCTACGAATACCACCGGAATGTCCTCGGAGAGGTGATGCCAGGCGCGCAGCTCCCGTTCCTTTTCATCGAGCGACCGTCCGCCCGGTCGATGCGGTGCCAGAACCGGCACTTCCAGGTGCTGCAGAGTATTCCACAGGAATCGCGAGTCCTCGTTGGAGAACCGAAATCCCACCACGCGGAGTTCGTCACTGCGAAGAGCGCGTGAAATCAGCGACACAACCATGATCGCGGCGATGAAAAACATGGAAATGATCAGGCCTTCAGACTTCCCGATCATGATATCGATGGCGGTGAACAGAAACACCAGCGTGATGATGACGGTGCCCCAGGGAATGCGGCGCAGGATCGATCCCGCTCGCTCGCGGTAACGTTCAATCGTGACCGCCACGCAGGCACTCAGGAGCAATACCATCACGCCCGTGGCATACGCGGCACCCTGCTCTTCGACGGATGCTCGAAAGATCAGCGTGACGACCAGACAAACACCAATAATCACACACACAAGTGGTCGTGTCGCCGTGACCCAAACCGGTGCCATGCCGAATCTGGGCAGGTAGCGCGGTATCAGATTCAGCAGTCCCGACAGCGCGCTGGCTCCAGCGAAGCACAGGATGGCAATCGTGCTCATGTCGTAGAGCGTGCCAAAAGTACCTCCAAAGAAGGGCCACAGCTTCTGGTCACCTTCAGCGTGTGCCAGATACGCGAGAGCCCGTTCCGCAGCGGGGCCGCCATGCGCCAGCGCCTCAAGTGGAATCAGGGTCGTGACCACGATCGACGAACCAATCAGCATCAAGGACATGATCAGAGCCGACGTTATCAGCAGCCACTGCGTTCGGCGAATTCTCCCTTCAGGGCTGGCTTCGGTGTCCGATGCGTCACCTTTGATCTGCGGCATCACGGCCACACCCGTCTCAAACCCGCTGAGGCCCAGGGCCAGCTTCGGAAACAGCAGCGCGCTGATGAACAGTCCCCCGTACCAGGTCAATGGGGCGGAGGGAACAGCTGATTTTTCTTCCGCGCCGGCAGCCGAGGCGTCAGCCAGCTCAGGTTCGTGATGTCCGGTAGATGACTCCTGTTCAGACTCAATGCCGATCTCCCCTTCACTCAGCTTGTCCCACCAGTCCGAGATGTGGTGCGGCTGTTGTGCGAGCGTGACGAGTCCTCCGGAAATGACAATCAGATTCATCACCAGGAAAACCGCCACGATGACGACGGCCACGCCAATGACTTCGCGAACCCCTTTCAAAAACAGCGCGCCCAGCAGCATGATCATGCCCAGCGTGATCCCAATCTGACTCTGGAATACGGTCGGCGTCTGACGAAAAATTGGGTTCTCGATGAGATGCTTGGCGGCATCCGCAGCCGACAACGTCACTGTGATCACAAAATCCGTCGCTGCGAATCCGAGAAGCGTCAGGACAAGAAACTTCCCGGTCCAGCCCTGAACCAGGCGCTGCAGCATTTCGATCGAACCCTGGCCATGGGGCGAAGACCTTGCAACGCGACAATAGATCGGAACAGCTCCAAACAGTGTGACCAGCACCAGCAGAATCGTCGCGATCGGGGCCAGACGACCGGCGCTCGTGATGGCGATCGATGGCTGATAGGCCAGGGTGCTGAAGTAATCGACGCCGGTCAGACACAGAACCCAGAGCCAGAATGACTGATGATGGTCGGGACCGGCGACGTGAGCGATTTGCGACGCAGGGTGAGTTGCGTGGTCGCGGGTTTCATTCGGCCCGGCGGGCGTGTTGGAATTCATCGAAGATCCGCTGGAGCAGGAGCCGTAGACCGACATCAGGAAATTTCCGGCTGTCCTATTTGGCGGCTGTTCGAGAGAAACGTCAATGGTCACCGAGGATTTTCTCAGGACTTTGTCGCCATTGAACTGCGGGAACGATTGACGACTCGTCAGTTCTGGCAGATTTGCTCGCGCGATAGCCGTTGATCCGGACACTCGGGAAATCACATGGCGTGAACATTGGATCTAAGGAGTGTGATCGTTAACATCCGGGCTTCCTGCTGGAGCACGCGGCAGGACAACGTCGTTTTTCATTCGATCGCAGCCTGCCTTCCAATCGCACGCCTCCGCCTGATAACCGTAAGGTCTCCAACGTAATGTCAAATCCCACCGCATCTCGATTGACGGGCGTTCAGTGGCTTGTCTGCATCATTGCCGCCATCGGTTTTGCATTTGACATCTACGAATTGCTGATGCTGCCGCTGATTGTTCGTCCGGCATTGATGGAACTGGGCGGGATTGCACCAGGAACGCCAGAATTTGCCAGTTGGGTCGGTCGGCTGTTTTACATTCCGGCAATTGCCGGAGGTGTCTTTGGGTTGCTGGGCGGATACCTGACCGATATTCTCGGTCGACGTCGGGTCCTGACGTACTCGATTCTGCTGTATGCGTTCGGGGCCTTTGTCGCCGGATTTTCGACGTCACTGAACATGTTGTTGGTCTGCCGCTGCTGTGTGTTTGTCGGCGTTTGTGTGGAGTTTGTCGCCGCCGTTGCGTGGCTGGCAGAACTGTTCGATGATCCGCACCAGCGCGAGAAAGTGCTGGCGATTACACAGGCTTTCAGTTCTGTCGGTGGCCTGATGGTGGCTGTCGCGAACGGAGTGGCCGTAACTTGGGCACTGGATCTGCCCGCAGTGCAGATGCCTGAGTTTCTGCAGAGCATGCTTGGGCAGATTAAGGACACGAATGCGGCGTGGCGATACACACTCATGAGCGGCCTGATCCCTGCGCTGCCACTGCTGATAATTCGACCGTTTCTGCCGGAATCTCCCAAGTGGGCTCAAAAGAAAGCGGTCGGCACGCTGCGTCGACCAAGCATTGCCGAATTGTTCAATCCCCAACTGCGCCGCACGACGATCATCACAACGATCATGTTTGCATGCTCGTTCGGAGCCGCCTTTGGTGCCATCCAGCATATGCCACAGATGGTCCCCGGCCTGCCCGAAGTGAAAGCACAGGTCGAATCGCAGGTGAAGGAAAAGGCCGCCGACAAGCCAAAGCCGGAGCAGATGAAGATCGCCAAGCTGGTTGAACAGGGTGTCGCTGCCAACGTTACTAAGGTCCAGGAACTTGGTGGTCTGTTTGGCCGAATCCTGCTGGCATTCCTGATCGTCCGCATTGCCAGCCGGCGCCGGGTGATTCAGATGTTCCTACTGCCCGGCCTGCTGATCATGCCATTCACGTTTGGCTTTGCCGCAGTCTCCAGTTTGAATCTCATTTACGTCGGCATGTTCCTGGCTGGCCTTCTGACCGTGGGACAGTTCAGCTTCTGGGGAAATTATCTGCCAGGCGTCTACCCGATGCATCTGCGAGGAACCGGCGAAAGCTTTGCCGCCAACATCGGAGGTCGTCTGATCGGCACCAGCTTTGCCTGGGTAACCAGTACGCTGGCCGTGCAGGAATTTATGCCAGGCAGCAGCCCGACAGAAAAAATCGCCTACACAGCCTGCATCATCGGGTTTTCAGTGTATCTCGTGAATTTTGGACTCAGCTTTCTGCTGCCGGAACCCACTGCAGATGCTGCGTCGGCTGATTAGTGAATTCGTCTGGTGCTGTTTCTGACTCTTGTCTAACCGATGGAAGTTCTCAAATGTCTGACGTCAAAGTACTTGTCAAAGATAACGGTCCTTTCCTTGTCACCGGACCACTCACGGTGACGGACGCGGCCGGAAATGTGTTCGATCTGAAGGGAAAAGAAACGTTCGCCCTGTGCCGCTGCGGCGCTTCTGCGAACCGACCGTTCTGCGACGGGGCTCACAAGACGTGTGGGTTTCAGGCAGCGGAACGGGCCGTGAATGGCTAAGGGCCGTCGGCAAATGTACGTGGTGCGCTGCCAGAAGCCCGGCTTCTTTGTTCGACAGCGCCACTCTGTGGAGAAAACACGGCCAAATACAGCCCCTGCCGGGCAACGCCGTGGAGGATTTTGAGGCGTGAAAAGACTGGCAGAATGAAAGCACAGAATGCGATTCAGTCCCGGCAGGGACGGCGGCTCATTGCCGTCGGCGATAGCCGACGGTTACAGCCACCAAAAACTTGAAAGTCCCGGCAGGGACGATAGCGCATGTGTCGAAATCTGCTGTCGTCCCTCCGGGACTTTGGAATCAACAGAGGAAGCGTCTCCGGTGACTGTCGTCACCGGCATCGAGCTATCGTCCCTGCCGGGACTAAATCGCATTTGTCAAACCGCCTTCAATACGTAATGAAATTGCTTCCAAAAATCCGTCACGGCGTTGCCTGTCGGGGCTTCAGGGAATGCTGGACCGTGGGCTGAAGCCCACGGCTACACGCTACCGCCACTGGCGTGGCTGAATCGCAATCGTTGAATTCATCAATAACACCGGAAAATACTGAGATTTTGCATAACGTGGCGCTGTCCAATTAAGCGATCGGCCGGAATAGAATTCCATTGGGCGACTCTGCAAGCCACGCGGCCGATGGCCATTGACCATGCTGAAGGAAGCAGATCTGAGGACAGATCTGCCTACGTAGTCCGACCTGTCTCAGGTCGGATTCCTTCGGCGGGGTTATATGTTTGCAGACTTGTTTCTGCCGCTCGCTTTATGAAGACTCCCCCTGCTTGAATGATCGCTTGTTTTCATCGAAAGCTCCATCGCATGACCCTCGCAATATTGAACCGTATCGCTTCGCTGCGACGAGTCGCACTTGGTCTGATCCTGCTGCTGGCTGCTCGAGCCACGGGCCAGGACAAAGCCGCGCCACCATCTGTCGCAGATCTCAAGCCGGTGATTGAGCAACGCGACAAACTGCGGATACTGCTCGAGGCGATTCGCGCAAATCAAACGATCGAAATGCGGGACCGCGAAGAAATGCTGGCCGATGTCGCCGTCTTTGAAAAGGCGGCTACGTGGATGCTGCGGTTCGAGGAATTTCCTAAGCCGGATTATCTGGATCAACTTCGGAACGTCATTGAAAAAGGCATTGCGCGCGCGGAGAAACTGCAGGGTGGCAAGGCGGACTGGTCTCTGCAGACGGGTACGACTGTTCGCGGATATGTCAGCGCTGTGGATGGCTCGGTTCAGCCCTACGCGATCACACTTCCTGTCGGCGTCAATCCGAGGGAAGGACGCCGCTGGCCGCTGCACCTTGTGCTGCATGGTCGGGCTGATCAGATGAACGAAGTGAATTTCATTCATCGCATGGACGGCAAGCCCCTGAAGAAGGATGGCGAGGAACAAACGTGGATCCAGCTTGACGTTTACGGTCGTGGCAATAACGCCTATCGCTGGGCTGGTGAAACAGACGTGTTCGAAGCCCTGGCCGACGTCAGGCGACGTTTCCGAATCGACGACAATCGAATCACGCTGCACGGATTTTCGATGGGCGGTGCTGGAGCGTGGCACTTGGGAATGCACTATCCGGGAATGTGGTCGTCCGTCGGGCCAGGAGCTGGGTTCGTGGATTATTACCACTATCAGAAGAAGGACCCCAACAATCCGGCGGAGCGTCTTCCTGAATACCAGCACGAGACGCTCGGCATTTACGATTCGATCGACTATGCCCTGAACGCCTTCAATGTGCCGGTCTGTACGTACGGCGGTGAAGAGGATCCGCAACTGCTGGCAGGAGCCAGCATGACGGAAGCGGCAAAGGCACTGGGAGTCACAATCAAGCTGATCATTGGACCTAAAATGGGTCATAAGTTCGACCCGGAGAGTCTGAAACAGTTTATGGCGTTCCATCAGGAACATTCTGCCACAGGCAAGCCGCGTTTCGATCAGCGCAAACAGATTCGCTTCACGACTCGCACGCTCCGTTACAACGCGTGTGACTGGGTCACGATTGAAGAAGTTGAGTCCGTCTATGAACCGTCGGTTGTGGAAGCTCAGGCGAACAAAGACGGAGATGTTGAGATCACCACAACCAACGTCAACGCATTGCGTGTGGGCCGCGACGCGGGAACAGATGCGATCATTGATGGGACCGTGCTGGAATGCCGGGAGGCAGCGGATGCGTTGCTGCCGGATGTGTTCTTCGTGAAGGACAACGCCGGATGGCGTGTGCTGAGTTACGACGAATCACGCAGCTTCGGCGGCAATCCCGGCCATTTCAAGCGGCACGGCCTTCAGGGGCCGATTGACGATGCGTTTATGAGTTCATTCATCTGCGTTCGCGGCACAGGAACGCCGTGGAATGAGTCTTCACAACAATGGGCGAACTGGACTCTGGATCGTTTTGCAAAGGAATTCTCGCAGTGGATGCGGGGCGACATTCGCATTGTTGATGACTCAGACGTTGATGATGAAATGATGGCGACCCATCACTTGATTCTGTTCGGAGATCCTGGTTCCAATACTTTCCTCGGTAAGATTGTTGGCAAGCTTCCGGTCGATTGGACAAAAGACCGAATTCGCATCGGAAATCAGGAATGGACGACTGCCGACCATGGGCTAAGTCTGATCTATCCCAACCCGCTCCATCACTCGAAATACATCGTCATCAATTCCGGCCCCACGTTTCATGAAAAAGAGTTTCGTTCCACCAACGCAAACCTGTTTCCCCGGCTGGGCGATATCGCCGTGCAGAAGTTTGCCTCGACCACATCGGGAGGATTTGAAGAGCAAACCGTCTGGGCGGACATCTTTAACGCCCGCTGGGAACTGAACAAAGTGCCAGAGTAGAAACCCGCAATGAGTGAATTCACCCATTTTTCCCCTGACGGCGCCAGTCGAATGGTCGATGTCGGCGACAAGGCTGTCACACGTCGCACGGCTCGCGCTGAGGGATTTGTGTTAATGCAGCCCGACACGCTGCGGTTAGTGCAAAACAGGGAATTTGCCAAGGGAGATGTCCTGGAAGTGGCTCGTCTGGCGGGAATTATGGCCACCAAGAAAACGGCCGATTTGATTCCTTTGTGCCATGTCCTGCCGCTTGAAAAAGCCGATCTTCAGTACTCTTTCCCGGCGGATAACAGTGTACGGGTGGAAGTGTGCGTTTCCACAGAAGCGAAAACCGGTGTCGAAATGGAAGCTCTGACGGCCGTCAGTGTCGCGTGTCTCACAATTTACGATATGTGCAAGTCGGTGGACCGAGGTATGGAAATCAGCAACATTCGACTCGTGGAAAAAACCGGCGGGAGATCGGGACATTTCCTGCGAGACTTCACTGCAACTTAAACGAACTTTCATCTGGTGACACGTTAGGCGAGCAGTCAATAAGTGTCGTGATCGAAATCAGCCGCCTAGTGCTAGCTCACGGTTTTCACAGAACCGGACGCTAGCGCGTTGCGGCTGATAAGCCAGTAATAAACCGCTCGATGCGAACGCGTGAGACATCTTGATAAGGACAAGGAAAGCCAATGGCCGTGGTCGTGTCAAATCGCGACGAACTCAAGCAGCAGATTCAGCAGCTTTTGGCTGAGGATCTCGCGGCCGTGCGAGCTGTGCTGAGTCGCCAGTTTCGCAATCCGAACATGTTCGTTCAGGATGTAGCCCAGCATGTGAGTCGGTTTCAGGGCAAGCAGATTCGTCCGATCCTGACTCTGCTCAGTGCGCAGCTGTCTCATCCAGCGGCGGCCCAGCGAGCCAACGTCCACCGACTTGCCGCAGTGGTCGAAATGATCCACACCGCAACGCTGGTGCATGATGACGTGATCGATGACGCCAGCCTGCGCCGTCATGTCGCGACCGTTCATCGCCGCTGGAATACGGAAACGAGTGTCCTGTTCGGCGACTATTTGTTGTCTAAGGCATTTCACCTGGCGGCCACCACTGGAGACGCCGAAGCGTGTCGTCTGATCGGTCTCGCGACAGACCGCACGTGCGAAGGTGAACTCAACCAGATTGAAGCACGGCTGGAACAGTCCACGTCCGAACGCGACTATTTTCGTGTCATCGGAGGCAAGACGGGACAACTGTTTGCCGTCAGCTGTCTGCTCGGTGTGCGCGCTGCAGGTGGATCGATCGCGCACCAAACGAAGTTGAAGCAATTCGGGATGCGGCTTGGTTTGGCATTTCAGATCGCCGATGACATCCTCGACCTGACTGAGACGTGTGAACGGACAGGCAAGGACTCCGCAAATGACCTGTCAAATCATCGCCTGACTTTGCCGCTGCTGCGGGCTCTCAGGATGTCTCCCGAACGCGATCGATCGCGGCTCCGAGAACTGCTGGCATCAACTGATCCGGCAGATCAAAATCGACTTCGTGAGGAACCGCTTGTTCGTGAAGGAATCGCGTCGGCTCAGGCGACGGCTGAACACTTTGTCAGCCGAGCCCTGCGAAATCTGCAGTCGTTTCCGGCGTCGAGTACTCTGGCTGCTCTCGAAGGCATCGCGCGTTTTGCTGTGCAGAGGTCTGACTAATCACGTCAAAACGATCAGAGCTTCACTTGCTGTTCGCGTGATCCTTAGGCGAACGGCAGGAAAGGATTTACCATGGGCGAGTGTCTTCGGGTCGAGCGGCCCCGTGCGACTGCACCATGCCAAAGGACGCAGATCTGAGGACAGATCTGCCTACGTAGTCCGACCTGTCTCAGGTCGGATTCCCTGGGCGACGCCATATCTCTGGCAATCCTGTTTCTGCCGCTCGCCTTATACCAGTGGACGTGCCTCAGTGACCGATGAAATTAGCAACGGCCCATAGAGATGCGGAAACAACGCTCCGCCGCGCGAGGGCTCCCATTTGAGTGCCGGGCCAAGGCGCTGGACGTCGATGGCCAGCAACATCAGGTCGGGCTGTCCGGCGTAGTGCTTGCGAACAGTTTCCTCAAGCTGTGACGCCGTAGAAAAATGAATGAATCCGTCCCGCAGATCGTGCTCTGATCCGTTCCATGATTCCAGCAGTCGGATTTCTTCCCAAACCGCTCTGGAACAAACCTTGTAGATGATCGATGTCTTGTCTTCCGCTTGTGCCGCCGACCGCACGGCGAGGATCGATACAAAGTTAAAGCACTGAAACCACGGCGCGACAGTTTCAAATCCCGCGTCCTTCAATCGTTGCACATGAGTCTGAAGCGTTTCCGGGATAAGCCGATTTTCAATGGACGTTCGCTTTTGAGCGATCTCCAGATCACTGTAACCATGGGCGCGTTTGAAATCGTGATGCAGATCTGTGAGCAACTGCTGCTGAGCCGGATCGTCGAAACAAATTTTTTCGGACAGCAACACCGCTCCGCCTGGCAGCAGTCCCTGATAAATCTTTCCCACCACCGTTGTCCGATCCGCCGGTTGCAAAAACTGCAGCGTCAGATTCAGCACGACAAAGGTCGCGTTGCTGATCACTGCCTCTCGCAAGTCCATTTCTCGCAATTGCACGTCGCAGCCACCTTCTGTTGATTCTTGCAGCATTGTTCGCAAGCGAGCGATCATCGCGGGGGAATTATCGACCGCGTGAATCACACAGTCGCCGGGTGCCTGTTTTCGGATAAGCCGCGTCGCTGCTCCCAGGGAACATCCCAAATCCCAGACCGTCGTCCCCGGTCGCACAAATCGGGCGGCCAGCTGTTCGATCATCGAAAGAATCGAGCCGTAACCGGGTACTGAGCGGGCGATCATGTCGGGAAAGACACGGACAACCTGTTCGTCGAATTCAAAACTTCCCACCTGATTCATTGGCAGGGAATAAATGTCATCCCGCGCGTTGTTCATCGCGATTCAACTCCGTTTAGGCGATCGGCAGGAATGGAATGATCTTCGGTAAGTCTGCAGGACGGGCGGGCCGGATTCCCATGGGCCATGCTGAAGGATGCAGATCTGAGGACAGATCTGCCTACCTAGTTGGACAGCGCCACTTTTGGCGAAAATCGAGCGTTTTTGTAGCCCGATGCGTCAGCGAGGGATTGTACTTAACTCATTCCCTCGCTGACGCTTCGGGCTACTACTTCGGATAAAAGTGGCGATGTCCAACTAGTCCGACCTGTCGCAGGTCGGATTCCTTACGGCGGGATTCATGACCAGCAGGACAGATTTTGTCAATGGACCAGAGCGCGAGTTCCGCCCGCAGATCGTAATCGCGACAGCAGGCGTTGTTTTTCCGGTTCGGACAGAGTCACTGTGGCGGAAGTGGCAAAGGGATGCAATTCAGAACGAATCAGATCTTCCTTCAGTTCCACGCCGGGAATTCTGGACACGATCCAGCGGAGTGACTCTTCCGGTGCTTCGCAAAATCCTTCGTATGTTATTTCCACGATGCGATCTGCCGGAACATGCTGCAACTGTTCATCCAGTTCCGCTTCAATCTGCAGCACCTGATCGCAGACGTCGTCCACGTAAGCCAGTGGATCAGCGGCAGTGTTCGACGACTGACTGTGCAAGCCCCAGCCGATGGATTTATCGCCCTGGACTTTCAGCCGCGCGTTGATGATCGACTGCGCTACCAGCAGCGGATTGCGGCGAACCACGATAAAGCTGGACTGAGGAATGACCCGAGTCAGCAGATCCAGGCATCCCGTGTTGCGATTGTTCTTGTTCAGAAAAGGCTTTCCAAATGTCGCGCACCATGCCTTGAAGAACTGCGCCATCGCACGTTCTTCCTCGGCGGTCAGTTCCGTACGAGGGACGTAACGATCCTCACCCAGCCACTGATTCCAGATCGTGAAGCCATCGTTGGGTCCGTTGAGTCCGGCCGTCTGACCGTAAAAGTTCTGGAAGTCGGCGGACTGACGCTGTGGCAGCCAGCGAAACATCTGAGTTCCCGCGAGCGGCGCATCGGGGAACAGGGACGTCAGATTGCTGAAGTACGTTGTGTCCAAATAGCGAGCCAGCGTCTGATAAACCAGTGTGGTTCCACTCCGCGGAGCCCCAACGACGAGGATCACAGGCGCGGATGTTGTTTCCGAAACTTCCCGCAGTCGCCGTTCGCGTCTGGTCAGCAGGAAATTCAGCGGGCGCGACGCAAGTCGCATCGCTTCATGGATCAGCGCTGAATAGGCGGCTCGCTGACCGGACAGCAACATCCGGAACAGCAGACCCACGGGATTCTTGAAGTTACTGACCGGAACCTTAACAGTGTTCATAGAGTGATTCGCTGTTTCAGAATGCGCGCGATCGAATCCACCGAAGGCAATGCTTCGACGTTGGTTACTCTACTCCCCAAAAAATCTCCGCGCCGACCAGAATAGTCGGCGTCGTGTCGTTTCACAACAACTGCCCCGGTTCCTGACTGCCGTGTTGAGATTCCGCAACACTCAATGTTGTTTTTTTGTAACATTTACTTCGGCTCTGTGGGAGTTTCGGACTTATCGTCTTCGGGTACTGCAGTTTCGTTTGTTTTCGTGGAATCCTCTGGCGCAGCAGTCGCGGGCTCAGCAGCCGCTGGTTCTTTCGCGGCTGGCTCTTCTTCCAGCGACGGTCGTTTGCCACCGCCCTTTCGGGAACCACCGCCAGCACCCATCGGCATGCTGCCCATCCCTTGTGGCGTGACTGATCCTCCGCTGGGCGCGCTCGCGGCATTGGGATCAAACGCAGGCAGTACGAGCTCGCCTTCAAGTGACGTATAGAAACTCACGGCAAGGGGTGGATCACTATGATCGGCCGAAACGTACAGCTCCGGAACGCCTTTCCCAAACAGTGGTCGCAGCAGGCTGTACCAGCGATAGTGGTATGTGTCCTCGGAGGCACCCGTGGTAACAACCGGACTGGATGGAAACATGGAAACCATGCCCTGAGCCTCAGCGAGAGAAACATTATTAAACGTGTTTTCCGTAGACTTCCCTTCAAACGACTTCAATGTCAAATGCTGTCCAAGCGCCGCTCTCACTTCAATCACGCAGATGACAAGGACGATGGCAAGCAGAGCAAGTGATACCGCTGTTCGGGCACCAGACACTTTGGGACCGGTCGGAGCTTTGCCGCGCGCCGATCCGGAGGGAGACTTTTCGGACATTGGGATTTTCCATGAAGTAAAAAGAAATTGAGCAGGATTGCCATGTAAGCGTGAAGCCAGCGCTTTACGCAAATCAATGCGTAAAATATGCTGATTTCCGAGCGTTGTCACTTGATTGACCTGCGAGTCTGGAAGAATCCGGGCGGTTTTTTGTTTGTCGTCCGCACGCTTGTCGTCCGAAGCGGCCTGTCTCTGACAGCGGCAGCTGGTCGCGGTTTTTCATCAGACTGGGGTTCCGGAAATCACTTCGGCTGCTTCCTTTTTGATTCGTGATACACTGGCCTCGTGCGTAGTGACAGGAAATCAACGAACGCGAAGCCGCATTCGTTTCTGAATGCGATTGCTTTGCGGTCGTGGCGGTCAATGGTCTGGCGAATGGACTTCACCCATGCAAAAACTGGCTGGATGGCAAATTGCTCCCGCGTTCATGGCAGGAATGTTGATTCTTGTCGCGGGTTGTTGGTCGAACGATCCGGTGCCAAAACGATCAAACGACACCACGTCCGGCACCGATCCTGTGTCCAAAACAGGCAGCCTGCTATCGACTGCGGAGGCCGTCGAGATCGTGAGCCTGCAAACTCGCGGAATTGGGCATTTGGAAAACCGGGAATGGGCCGAAGCCGATGTGGCTTTGACTCAGTTGTCTAAACGTCTTCCAGGCAGCAAAGATGTCGTAAAGAACCTGGCCATTGGTCGCATCCTTTCGCTGCTGGACAGAGAGTCTCCATTTTCCCTGTCGAAAAACCCACAAGCGTTCGCCGACATGGTGCAAAAGGCCCATGCCGCTGTTGATGCCTATCTGAAATTTGCGACGAGCGACGAAGACAAGGCATTCGCAGCGTTGTTGTCTGGCAAACTCGCGGTCGTGGAAGACGGCGGCACGGATCTGCATATTGTGGAAGGTCTCGAACAACTGCGCAAGGCAATCCGGCTCGCCCCGGAAAGGGCTGACTACTGGTATGCGCTGGCGTCAGCGCTGAGTGGACATCGAGACTATGCCGATTCGCCGGAACTGATTCAGGTGCTCCAGAAAACTCTGGAACTCGAACCGCAGAATCTCTCCGTGGTGGCTCAACTTATGGAGAGGCTGGCACTGGCGCTGAACTCTCGCAACGAAGAAACGAAGAAGCTTGCAGAAGGACTGCCCGACACGTTCCGCAAAGCCATTGTTTTGATCGAGCCATTGAATTCAGCCATCAAAGCGCAGCGTGGTCAAGACTTGATTGAGAAGATACAGAACGTCCTCGACACACCAAATGCAAAACCCGGAATGCAAATGCAGACCGGCATGATCGTCAAGAATCTGCTGGTTGCGGAAAT
>JBBQSE010000194.1:0-14102 GCA_038214195.1 Planctomycetales bacterium | reverse complement strand
GTTTCGCGCAACACAAGCTTCCCGACACCAACATTTAAACCAGGTTCAGTTTGGGAACGAGGGTTTTCGTAAGACGGGTCTCCAGGCCCGTCTTGACAATGATTCGCTTCCGGACGGGCCTGGAGACCCGTCCTACGAGTTGAAAAACGCCGTATTTCTATATGAACCTGGTTTTGCGACGACTGTGATTCCAGCGGCGATTTTCACACTCCTTCTGCTCTTTGGCACTTCCCTCGAAGCCATCGCGCAGTCCCCGCAGCGCGATGGCGACCGTGAACTTGCCGATTTTCCAGGCCTGGACATTCAGGCGGTCGCAGGCTGGGATGGGACTGTCGATCAATCGGCACCCGTTCCATTTTCATTCCTGATTTCGAACTTTTCGGAAGACACGATCGAAGGACAGTTGATCCTCACGGACCCGCTGAACGACAAGCAGGTGACGCTCGGCGACATTTTTATCGGGCCCGGCAGCACGCGGCGGTTCTCTTCAATTCAGGCGATCCCGGACTGGTATCAGTGTGTGGCAACATTTGCCGACGGGAATCGCATCCTCTGGCGTCGCGAACTGGCCATCGCGACGGGAAAGCACTTTTCCGACGACGTTAACTACCTGCTGTTTGTGGACGACGGTGGCCGCATTTTGCAGTTTCCCATCGATGCCTCGGCACCGGAGAGTTCATCCTCGCAGTATGTTCCTCGACCCGGTAAAGGACGTCCCGTTCAGCCGCTCGCCGTCAAGAGCTGGCAGGTACCGCAGCATCCGGGACCGCTCACTGTGGCGCAAGCGATCGTGTTTTCCGAAACTGCCGATCCCGACATGCTCAACGACGCGCAGTGGGACGCGGTTGCCAGGTGGATGTGTCTGGGTGGCACGGTGTTCGTTTCAGACAAATCAAAGGAAATCATCGATCGACTGAAGAAGGCTGCTCCGCTGGCCGTGCAACCTCCGATCTCGCTCGAACAGTTTTCGGTCCATCGCAGCGGCTGCGGTTCGATTTACGAATACTCCCGACCGCTGTTTTCGGCAAGTGACCCGGCGGGATCCGGCTTCATCGCGGAAGCGGCCTCTCGCTTGTCCCGACGCAATGGCATCGCGTTGCTCGCAGGTACAAATCTCTACTATGGTCAAAGCCAGAATGCGGACATGACGCGAATGCTGGTTGGACTGGTCTTTGGTTGCTACGCATTCCTGTCAGGAGTTGTCACGCTGGTCCTGTTTCGACTGAGCCGACGCCACATCGCAATTTATACGGTCGGCGTCGTCGCAACAGCCAGTCTGGCGGCAATCCTGCTTGGCGCGAAGTTGCGAACCAGCCGGGGCGATCTGCGATGGGTGAGCATTACCCAGGCCGCGCCAGGTGGATTGGTGCAACTTGCCAAGATCGACGTACAGTCGGCAGGCGGTCGCAATACTCAGGTGGCGGTGCGCGGCAAACATCCGGATCTGCAACTGATCGAATCCAACAGCCATAATTCATATGTGAACTGGTACAATCCCAGCGACAACACGCGGCCCAGCTATCCCCCGTTTACCTGGCAGGCAAGCCGGGTTCCGGACGAGCCTGATGCGTACCAGATCGACGTGCCGATTACTCCATGGGGCGGTCGCCAACTTTACGCCGCTGCGTTTGATTCAGATGTTCAGGGTCTGAAGATTGAACTGACTTATGAACCGACCGACACGTCCACGCAGCCAGCATACAGGGAATTGGGACAGTTCAGCGTCACAGCCACGAATCAGTTGCCTTTCGACCTTGTGGAATGTCAATTGGTTCTTTGCCAAACAAGAGTGACTCAGATTGCTGGCAGTGCGAAACACATCTATAACCACAAGTCCATTGGTGAGCTCGATCATGCGGAATCCGTTGCGAGCCTGGGCGATCTACCGCAGTCCCGGACAATTTCACAGGTCGTCACAAGCCTGATTGAAGATACTTCCGATACCTGGCAAATCAGAGGCCGGTGGGACTCAGGAAATTTTCCCCTGCCACAAATCGCATTTGATGGCGGAACCAGTGCATGGATTGTCGGTCGAATCTCAAAATCCCCAACTCTCTCGATCGATGAACAAAGTAGCGACTTCGAGCCGCTGCAGGAACTGCACTTGTTCATTCAGGAAATCCTGCCGGAAGACATGCCCGAAACGTGGCTGCGGGAACATCAACTTCGCCTTGAGCAACAAATGAAAGCGACCGAGGCGGCGGCCGAGATGCCAGAACCGTCAGGAATGACACTACCATGAGGCGTCGGCTGATTGTTATGATTCGGTTTCGAACGTGTCGAGGCCAAAAAGGACGAAAACGATGAGCACAGCGCGACGACTCAATCTTGTCTCCGTGGACGATTATCTCACTGGCGAGCAGCATTCACAGGTCAAACACGAATACATCGCGGGTGTGGTGTACGCGATGGTAGGTGCGAGGAATGCGCACAACATGATCGCCACAAACGCTCTGATTGCGATGGGACAACAACTTCAGGGGCACCGTTGTCGCGTATTCAACTCGGACACAAAGATTCGCGTACGGATGTCCCATCAGACCCGGTTTTATTACCCGGACGTGTCGATCATCTGCCATCCAAATCCGCAGACGGATGTGTTCCAGGATCAGCCCGCAGTGATTGTCGAAGTGCTTTCCGAAGGGACTCGTCGCATCGACGATGGCGAAAAACGGGACGCCTGCCTGACCATTCCAACTCTGACGCATTACATCCTCCTTGAACAATCCGCGCCTGCGGCGATCGTTTACGAACGCGCAGACGTAGGCTTCCAACGCCGAGTCCTCCTCAACCTCAGCGACAGCATCGAAATGCCAGACATCGGCGTCACGCTGGACCTCACGGCGGCCTACAACGGCGTCGAATTTAGCGACGAGTGATGCTGCCCTTCGTCTCCATAACGACGTTAAGGATTCTTACAAGCAAAAACAGGGCATTTGCGCTTCATCCCGAAGGGATTTCAGATATTAGCCGGTGGTAAGCAGAGCGCCACCACCGGTTTTCGTAAAACGAAGCCGTGCATCCTGAAGGGATGCCAGAATTGCGGCGGTTCTGGCATCCCTTCAGGATGCAAACGCTGATCGGGCTCCGATCCGGTGGTGGCGCTGCGCTTACCACCGGCTAATTTCTCAAACCGCTCTGCGGTAAACACAGCGCTGTGGAAAGCGCCAGAGAAAATCCTTAACGGCGTTGGGTAAGGGGTTCGCAACGGCATTATTCTTGCAAGCCCATCAACTCATGGTCAGCCCCCCTCAACCGGCCTGCGGCCACTTTCTCCCCCGATCTCGCGGGAGAAGGACGAGAGATTTTGTGACGAACCACGCCAAACAACTTGCGAAAGCCTCACCACGGAACAATTGAGACAATTGTTCTACACTGGGAACTTTTCCGCGACACCTTCGGCGGCCTCAGCGCCAATGTCTTGTCAGTCGCTCCGTTTTTACCAGTGAGCCAGTCGCGTGCTCAGTCCTGAAGAACAATCAGAAATCGGGCATCGATTGCGGAATGGCGATCGGGAAGCATGGGCTGAGCTGTATTCAAATTACAACGTCGCCGTTTGGCGATTGACTGCAAGACTCGTCGGCTCAGATAAGGACGGAGTGGCTGATATTGTCCAGGAAGTGTTTATGGCAGCGGCAGGGTCGGCCCGACGATTCGATCCGGACCGTGGAACGCTGTGGAGCTGGCTGACGGGAATCGTCCATAGACAGGTCTCGCTCTACTGGCGAAAAGTCGAACGGGCCAATCGCTGGAAGTCGCGCGCCGAAAATGGTGACATTGACGTCGCACGGTTTCTGGAAGGTGATGAATCTTCAACCGTACTTATCGACAATCGTGAATTGGCCGATCTGGTGCGTCGCGTGCTGGCTGAAATTCCGGCGGACTACGCCGTGCTGCTGACATTGAAGTATCTCGACGAGCGCAGCATGGAAGAACTGGCCCAGGAATTCGGCAGTTCAGTTGAGGCCACGAAATCCAAACTGGCTCGCGCTCGCCGCGAGTTTCAGTCGGCGTTTGAAAAACTTGTTGGCTCAGACCAAAGGGCCTGGCTGTTATGACAAACGAAAATACCCCGGAACTGAATGAAGAACGACTGGCCGCGTTGATGCGGACCATCGACAGCGATGCGCCAGCACCAGATGCCGCACTACTTGAAGCGCTGCGGCTGAAAGCCGAAATGGCCTTCGCAAACACTTGTTCCGAGGCTCCAGCCTCGGAACACCCTGCCCCGGAGGCTCCTGCCTCCAGCAACCCACCAGCCGAATCGCAATTCGCAGGAGGCGGGAGCCTCCGCACAGTGCGTTCCAGGGCTGGAGCCCTGGAACGAGATGACAAAAACAACACAAGGAAACGACCAATGCTTACATTGCTTGCTTCACGAACTTTGGCGGGAATTGTTGCGATTACTTCGACCGTTGTCCTGTGGCTGAGTCTCTCGTCCACGAATGCGGCGCTGAGCACGACGCCGTTCTCGGATGTGCTTAACGAACTCCGCAGCGCCAAATCGCTGCATTTGAAAATCAGCAGGGATGGCCAGTCGGCTGACGTCTGGGTCCGGGCACCGGGCCTTGTTCGTCGCGAAGAGTCGCGACACAGGTATCAAATTGCCGCAGGCTCACGACTGTGGCAGGTTGATGAAGCGGAGAATTCTGTCCATGAGTCCGATTCCCCGTGGTTCATTGGACCACAGCAGCAAGTCGATCTGCTGAGTCTGCTGGATCTCGGCGTAACGGATGCCGCAAGGCTGCTCGATGCGAAGCCGGTGCAACAAATAAAACGTGATCGTCGCGATTTGTTGGTCTATCGCATTGCCCTGCCGACAGCGGATGGAAATCTGGACGTCGAAGCGTCCGCAGATGCGAAAAGTCTGCAACTGGTGGAAATCCTGGCGTGGAAATCCGGCGTCAAACGCAGCGGGCCGCCGCTGGCAGAAATGCAATTGGTCGCGATGAATGTACCCGTGACCGATAAAAAATTCGCCGTCACGAAATCGCTGACCGAAGATGGACGCATTGGCACTATCAGTGACGCCCAGGGCATTGTTGTTCTGCGTCCGATGCTGGCAAAGCGCTGGACACCCATCTGTCACGACACGCTGCTGCGTCCCGGCGACTGGATTCGCACCGAACTCCGCGGCGCGAATGCGATCAAAGCGCGGCTGTCGTCTGAAACAGAACTCACTCTCGGACCCGGGACGCTGGTCGAATGCATTTCGCCGACCGAAGCCCGACTACACTCCGGAATGGTGCAGGTCATGGTGCCCGAACAGACAGCCGAAGAAAAACCGGCTGCAAAACCATGGACGTTCTCCCTGCTCGCACCACGTGAAGGCAAGCGGTCGATCAAAGTTGGCGAAAAGATCATTGTCCGAGTTGATCGCGATGAAAAGCTCGCCGATGTCGCTCAAACGCCGCAATGGCTGGCAGGCTTTGAAGGAACGTCCAACAACGAATCGCTTGGTTCACTCATCGTGACCATGCCGGACGGTCGCAACGAACCGCTCACGGTTGGCTATCACAAGGTCAGCGTCGAGATTCGCGACCAGATCGCCCGGACCACGATCGAAGAATCGTTCGTCAACAACACCGCCCGTCGCCTCGAAGGCATCTTTCATTTTCCGTTGCCTCAGGATGCATCGATCAGCGGATTCGGCATGTGGATTGGCAATGATTTGATCGAAGCGGATGTTGTTGAGAAACAACGAGCCCGGGAAATCTACGAAACTTTCCTCCGCAAAAAACGCGATCCGGGGTTGCTCGAATGGACCGGCGGCAACATCTTCAAAGCCCGTGTCTTTCCGATCGAAGCGCGTTCCGAAAAGCGAATCAAGATCGTCTACACGCAGGTGCTGCCGCTGCGAGCCAACCGATATCGCTATTCATACGGCCTTCGCAGCGAGCTGCTGCGAACGTCGCCGCTGAGAGAATTGTCGCTGACCGTCACAGTCAATTCTGCGCTGGGTCTGAAGAGCGTCACGTGTCCGACACATGCGGCGAGGGTTGCGACCTCAGGCGAGCGGCAGGGTGTTAGCCCTCCGAGCAAAAACGCAACCGAACGCACTCGGAGGGCTGACGCCCTACCGCTCGCCTTTCATTCGGCTCAAGTCGAATTCGCGGCGCAGGAATACGCGCCGTCGCGGGATTTCGAGGTCGTGTGTGAGATCGATGGACGGCAGAATGATGTCGTGGTCATTCCACATCAGCGTGGTGAGGACGGATATTTTCTGGTGCAGTTGACTCCGCCCAGTCCCGATGGCAACTGGCAGCGTGAAGTGTTGCCGGACGGTGATCCGCTGAGCATCGTGTTGCTGTGTGATACGTCACTGTCGATGGATTCTGAAAAGCGCCGCGAGCAGGCGAATTTTGTGGCGGCCGTTCTGGCGTCGCTTGGACCGGATGACCGGTTCCAATTGGGATGCTGCGATGTCACAACGTCGTGGGTGACTTCGGCAGTCACTGCGGTGAATGCCGACACCGTCGCAGCGGCAGAAAAGTTTCTGAGCGATCGCGTATCGCTCGGCTGGACGAATCTCGATGCCGCCTTCGATGCCGCACTCGAGACCGCGCCACCAAATGCGCACATCGTGTATGTCGGTGACGGAATTCTTTCGGCGGGCGATACGGATCCGGCCGCGTTTGTGAAACGCCTGGCGGTCCTTCGTAGCCGAAGTCGTGAGGCTTCGGATGCTGGCGCACGAGGATCGCTGGATCCCGATCTGAGACAGATCGGGCTACAGGGGGCCGGCCTCCTGCACGCGGTGACCGTTGGTAACTCCAACGACTCTGTGGTGATGCGCGGTATTGCAACAGTCGGCGGCGGATCAGCCCGTTCTATCAGTGGCGAACAGACGCCGCAGATTGCAGCCCTGGAGTTCCTGAACGAGATCGCTCAACCAAGTCTGCGGGATTTGCATGTCGAATTCCGAGGCGTGAAAGTCGCAGCCGTCTATCCCGAGCAACTTCCCAACATCGCAGCTGGAACGCAGCAGATTCTTGTCGGCCGTTATTTGCCCGAAGGCGGAAATCAACAGGGCGAGATTGTGGTGACAGGCAAACGTGGTGGTGAAGAAGTGAAGTATGTGGCGAAGTTCACCGTCCCGGAAAGGCGAGCGGACGGGCGTCAGCCCTCCGAGCAAAATGCCGCCACTTCGAGCACCAGCAAAGTCACGACCGATAAGGACTCGGAGGGCTTACGCCACTCCGCTCGCCCGGATGACGAAAATTCCTTCATCCCACGCCTGTGGGCACGGGCTCATTTGGATCATTTGCTGACACAGGGCAGCAGCGAAGCCATTCAGAGTGACATCATTCGCCTGTCCGAAGAATTTCACATCATCACACCGTACACATCGCTGCTGGTGCTGGAATCCGACGCAGACCGGGAACGCTTCGGCGTCCAGCGGCGCTATGAAATGCGCGACGGCGAGCGTTTTTTTGCGGATGGTCATGATAATGCGGACCTCGAACTGGTGCAGCGGCAGATGGAGCACGCGGGAGACTGGCGAATGGGTCTGCGTCGCGAGGTCTTAAATCGCTTTGAGAACTTTGGCGATGATTCAGCGACGTTTGAGCAGCAGTTGAATCGTTTCAAAGTGTCAAAGCCCATGAATTCTATCAACAATCGCGGATGGCGATACAAATCCCTGCATGGAAATGTCTGGGGATTCGGTGGCGGCGGATTCGGTGGCGGCGGTGGTGCGGGCGGCTTCAGCATCTCCGGTGGCGACAAAGTGCCGTCGCCTGTCGAATTATTTTTGGCAGACAATTTCGACGACGTCAGCGGATCAGACGTCTCGCCATCGGTCTCAAAGAGTTCTTTTGCTGCCGAAACGCGATCAGGATTTCGAGATCACAACGTGCAACGGCAACAGCATCTCGAACCAGCAGATTCAGCATTCGATGGACTGTTTGATGAGCGAAGTGACAGCATGCCAATGAAATTCGGAACAATGCCGACGATCAGTGAGGCATCTCATAAGGCGGGATCTTTACTGCCAGACTTTGGCGAGCCGGATGAGACATCGTGGATCAAATTGTTGTTTCCCGAACTCCCTGCGACAACCGTCCTGCCGACCTTCAGGCGATCCGAGGATGGGAACACCCTGATACTTCGCGGCGGCAGCAGAAACCAGGGCGCTGACAAACTCCACCCGTTGCCGGGATGGTCACCCGAAGCCATTGAACTGGCAAACAGTTTGCTGCGGACGGAATCGCTGCGGGCGATGGATGGCGGCATCGAACTGCGTCGTTATCACGAATTCATCGACTCGTCCTGGAATCGCACTTCGGAACAACGCATGGATCTGGTCTTGTATTCACCGACCGCATGGCTGACGCGCGGACCCAACTTTGCGGGACAGACGATTGTCGATTATTGCGATGACAAAGAACGCGGCATCTATTCCCTTGCGTTCCGTCTGGGGCAAATGCAGCCTTCCACAGAAAGCGATTTGAAGTCACCACAATTCTGGCTCGACGATTTTTCGTTGTTGCCGTTGTATGAATGGTATGACAGGAACCAGGAAATGCAGGGAACCGTTGAGCCTGTCGGCGACGATCAGGTTCGGCTGATGATGACGCGGAAGAACTCAAATCACACGATCCGATTTACGATCGACACAGTGCGGCATGTCATCTTGACGCAGGAACAATTGTATGGCGACGAAATCTTTGAGACTGTAACGTTTGACGACTTCGTGGAAATTGCTGAAACCTGGTGGGCTCAACGCCGAATCAGAACGCACCGTCAGTGGCAAGGTACTTCCGAAGAACACATGGAAATCCACACGCTCGCAAAGGACGAATACGCGGAGCGAATGAAACGCGAACTTGTTGACAAGCCAACCGTGCAATGTGTGTCTCTGCCGTTTGCAGAACTGCAGAATGCTCGCCAACGAGCCGGCGACGGGACGGCGACGTTCGACGATCTTCTGGCTTTGATTCTGCACTTTGCCCAGAGTCGTGAGCGGGACGCGATGTGGAAGTATATCGACGCGATGGAGAAACTGTCCGCTGACAAACCCGGAGTTCGTTGGATACGGACGCTACTACTGGCCGCTGTTGATCAAAATGAAGAAGCCGGGCAACGATTGGTGGATGAAGCGAAGCAATTGGCATCGACTGCGTCTTCGGACGAAGTGTTCCTCGCTGAATTCATTCTCCGTCAATCGCGAATTGTATTCGCGGTTCCGGAATTCCAGGCACTACCCGATCGATTCCGGATGTCAGATCCAAAACCTGTCGAATCACGCGACTCCGCAGTCTCAGACTATTACGATCTGCACCAGTTACTGAAACCGGTCTACGAACGTCCGCTGGCTGATCGAGTTCCCGCGATTCCTGCTCTCGAACCAACCGATGCCGCCGGCGATCAGAGAATGCGTGACGAAAAGACGCGGATCATGGCTCTGTGGAATGACCGCGAACCAGGGATCCTGGATCAATTAGGCCGCCGTGATCTTGCGCTGCCGATATGGCGTGCGAATGCAGAACAACGGCCATGGGACGTTTCCCTGCAGATAACTTATGCGTATCGCCTTGAGATTTCCGGTCGGCTCGACGAGGCCATCGCATGGATTCGGCAGGCATTGGCGCGGCCGGAACAGAGCGAGTTCGGCGGAGAAAACCTGCGAAATGCTGGCGCGGAAGCTCTTCGTCGCTGCAAAAAATGGGATGATCTCCAGAAATGGACGACGGAATGGATCAGTCGAAATCCGGATTCGCCAGCGTATTCGGGCTACTCGCAGCATTTGTCTGCCTACTCGCAGCACTTGTCGGCAATGCGGTCGAACGAGCAGAGCGAGGCGGCATACGAACTCGCAAAACTCTGGCTGCTGGAAGGCCACCTGGAAGGAAAGATGAACTCGCACCAATGGCAGCGATTTCATGCCGCGTTGAGTTTCGCGAACGCTGAACCTGGCATGTATTCCGAATTCATCGATCAGCGGTGGTACGAACCACTGGCGGAAACGGTGGCGTTCCTTGTTCGGCATCAGCAACCATTTGAAAACGGATCTCTTGTGTCCCGCTGCATGTTTGACGGTGAATTCCGGAAGAGCAAAACGGCTGATCGATTGCGTGGCGAGTTTCTGACCATGCTGCGGATCGAAGCGGCCACGCTCACAATGGCACAGTTGGATTCAATTATTCTCACCGTACTCAGCGATCGGATCGAATTTGCGGAACCGCTGCATGGTCGCACGCAATTTGAAGCCAGCGAAGTCCCGGCCGAAATCTGGGCTGGAATCGCTGAGACGTTAAAGCCTCGCTGGTTGGAAATGGAAGATGGCGACGACAAGCGGTTCCTCAGCGACATACTTGCGTACATCTACGCCCATCGGTTCCGCGACACGCTGCTGTTGCCGTATTTGCGAGAACGAATTGCAGCGGTTGGCAGCGACGGGAAGCTGGAGTACATCAATGTTTTGTTCGAAGAACTGTCAGCCGGAGATTGGTCAAATGAGCACGAAATTGAAATATTTACTTTGCTGAAACAATGGTCAACCTCGACCGATCCGTACGAACGGATGGTCACTCAGTTGCCTGCTCTGTTTCGCGTCGTCAATACAATGCTGGCACGTCGGACCGCCACAGCGGCAAAACGGCTGATCGATCAGGGAGAACTCGAAAAGCTGACACGCCAGGAGCAGGCGGCGAAGAAAGCTTCAATCATCCGCACAGCACGCGCGGAACTTGCGAACCGCCTAGGTGAATACGCCCGCACAACAGACAAACCGCTGGCTTCATGGTTTCGAATGGAGCAGATGCGACTTGACTTGCTGGTCGGTCAGAACCAGGACAAAAGCGAACGCTACTGCTGGCAGATTCTGGGCGATGCGCCACAACTGAATTCCGGGGTGGCCGGGGTTGGAGGGCGACAGCCCGAAACCCCGGTCGTTCCACGGGTAGACGATGGACAGCCCGAAACTCCGGGGCTTCTTTCACTGCGTTCAGCCCAGCCCCAGGCACCCAACACGAATGCCCGGGAAATCATTGATCGGCAGCAAAAACGCCGCGCGCTGGCCAGCGTGACTCAACGGGCAATACGATCCCGGGCGAATCCGGAATCCGTCGAACGACTGCTGAAATATGTCGATGCCGGGATTGCGAATCGCAGCAACACGGTGGACGCATGGAGGAACTTCAAGTTCCAGTTACTATTGGCTCTTTATCGACCCGACGAACTGGAACGCGAACTGCGCGAGTGGATTCGCGACGAAACATCGGCCTCGGAATGGCGTCGAATGTTGGCTCGCCTGCTGGCCGAACGCGGCAAGCTGGAGGAAGCCATTGCGTTGTTTGAAGCGTGCGAGAAAGACACAGTACTGACATTGGAAGATTATCGCACGCTGGAAGAGTGGTATCTCGCCGCCGATCGCAATGGCGATTTCGAACGGGTACAGGCCGATTTCCAACGGGCACATTCTGAAGGGTTGAAGCTGCTGCCGGAGGACCAGTTGTCGGAGATATTTCACAACTCTGCGGGCGATCTTAGCGAAGACGCATTGCTCGCGCTGCGCTTGATGTTTCACAAGTCTGAGAAACCCGAGAGTTATTTCGAGGAGGTGCGAATCCGGTATAACAGCTCCCATGATTTCCGATTGATGCAGAGTTTGGCGGATGCAATGACGGGCCGCTCGCCGGAACAAGTGTATTCGCTCCTGCAGGATTTGGAGACCAAAGTGTTGCAGGAACTCCGCAACGAGGCTGCAGCGGATGAGATTCTGGCAGGAGTGAAGGATTTGCGTTCGAAGCACCTGTGGGCAGTTGCGTGGGATTCTGCACCTGGCGAAAACGATCTTGAGCCTGACGCCGCAGTGCTCGCGGGAAAATTGACAGCAACGGACCTGCGGGCTCTTAATTTGCTGGAGGTCGTGATCGAACGGAAATCATCGGAGTTATTGAACGGATCGCGTCCGCACGTTGAGGCCTGTCTTGCCGCGATGCGACGTGCCTTTGCCGGGGAATGGACTGAAGGCGAACCGAGGATGATGGCTGCGTTCCTGTATCAAATGAAGGACGGGCCGAACGAAGAAATCAGGGCCGAAGTGCTGCTCGCATTGCAGGCGTTGCAGAAAATCGCACGACCAGCGTCGCGTGATCATCTGGCGATCACGATGCATCTCTGTCAACTGCTGTTCGACGACAAAACGGATGCCGCACTGCAGCAGATGGAACAGGAAGTTCGAGATTACATCGAGACAAATCGGGGTGTATGGCCCTCGGCGGATCAGGAAATCCTCGGCGCATACTGCACGATGCTGGAGTCAGCGGGGCAGTACGCCGCTTGTGAAGCGTTGTTGCAGAGCCTGCTTGCGCAAAAAGACTATCCCGTGCAACGCACATGGCTCATGGATCGTTTGATAGGGCTCTACAACACAGCGCTCGATCAGGACGGTGCGGTGTCGATCGGGACCAGTCGCGATGAAATCTTTGCCGCTGTCGTGGCAATCATCTTCCGAGAACTGGATCTGGCTTACGAGGAGAAAGTTCGTGTCGATCTGATCAAACGCCTCGCAACGACGCTGGCTCACGGTGACGTGCATCACATCGTCGGGACAGTCCGCACCGCCGAGAAACTTGTATTTGACGTGATCCCGGTTGTGTTGCATCGCCAAAAAGATCTCTACGACGACACGATAGCGATCCCACTGGATTTCAGTGCCACTGTGCTTGATCGAAAGCTGCTTCTGCGGTATCTCGTTGAGCGAACTGAACAGTATCCGAGTCAAGCGGAACCACGTTACCACGATTATTCAGGTCGCTATTCTGAGCACGGATATTTCACTTTGGAGCAACTGGCGGAAGCTGAGGAAGAGGCGGACACCACGGATTTCGAGGACCGAATTATGAAAATCGCGGGTGCCGAATTGCAGCAGTTCCTGCGAACCCGTCAACGAATGGATCGCTGGATCTGGGTTTCCGGACGTAACTTCTGGAACGAAAAGCCCGAAGAATTCCGTGCCATTGCCGAGGCGGTTTTGAACGAGCCTGATGCCTCCGGCGACCATGCAATCTCGGTGGCCCATTTTCTGCGAGATAGTCTGAATATGACGGATCGTGCGATCGAGATTCTCTACGCCGCACATAGACGGGGCATACTGTATGAATCCGAACAGCAGGAACTTGCCAATTGGCTTCGTAACACACACCGTGACGCCGAGATGATTCCGATTCTGGAGGGACTTGTAAAGTCGCAGCCTGGCAGTATGCACAATCGCGTTGAGTTGATGAAGGCTTGGTCTGAAGCAGATCATGTTAAAGAGATGCAGACACTGATCGAACAGACCGAAGTTCACTTCCGCAAAGACGGTCTCTGGACGGAAGGAAATATGGCTCAATTTGCCCGGGCATGTCAGAGTTTCGGACGACTCGATCGTGCGAAGAGATATTTCACTGAAGCCATCGTGCTGCATCAGGGGGCAAATCCTGCGCGCGGCGTGAACGACGCCACACTTTCGGACTACTATCAGCAATTGGCGTCGATTGAATCATCGCTCGGCAACACCATCGACGCGGTCACGGCAATAATGTCGTCGATCATTTCGATTGACGCGACGTATGAACACCGAACAAAGGCATTTAATCTCCTCAACAGAGTCATGAGCGACGCGAATGATTTGGATGCGATCGTGGCTCAACTGGATGCTGAGGCCGCTCAATCCGGTCAGGATAGCCCAATCCTCCGCAAAGCCATCGGCATGACTTACAAGAACAGGGACGAGACCGGCAAAGCGATCGTCCAGTTCAAACGGGCTCTGGAATTCCAGCCGAACGACAAAGAAACGCATCTGGCATTGATCGAATGTTACGATGCATCCGACAACCCCGTCGCCGCCAGCGCGCAGTTGCGACAACTCATCGATCTGCAGCCGCACGATCTGACTCTCTATCAGCAGCTCGCCGAACGGACGAAAGACAACGCCGCCGAAGCCGAACGCGCGGCAACTTCGATCATCGAATCCGCTCCGAACGAAGCCGAGTCCCACGCCGCGATGGCCGAATTGCGACAGAAGCAGAACCGCTGGGCAGAAGCCATCCCGCACTGGCAACAGGTCGCCCGCTATCGCAAACTGGAACCGACGGGCCTGTTAAAACTCGCCG
>JBBQSE010000193.1:0-14124 GCA_038214195.1 Planctomycetales bacterium | reverse complement strand
GTCCTCGCGCGAAAACGGCTACAATTCAGGGGGCTGAGGCGAGCGGCGAACCCGCGATGCCTCGCAAGAGTTCTCTGTCAGGCAATTCCTTGAGTCATGTCGTTTTTGTCATACAGGGAGAACGTTGATGGCGGTCTCGGCTGGAGTTGGTTCGCGGAATCTTGTGCAGCCAGTGGCATTGAGGAGCACTTGAAGTATGGCAAGCAGCTGTTACTCACGCCGCGTCGGTAGCGGATTCGAGCGGTCGAATGCCGGACGTAGCAGGACTCACGACAGTTCCAATCGCCGTGGAGTCCGGGGCATTCGAATTCTCGCGAATCCGGCTACGGACTTCAGTATGGAGCGACACTCAGAAATCCTTGTTCGACTTCTTGCTGCGTTCGTACTTGTCCTGACGTCACATACTGCCGCACTTGGCGCAGAAGAGTTGCCGACGTTTTTTCGTGGACTGAATTTGAATGGCCCATCGGTCCACATCGACGGCAACGTCTGGGATGGCAGCAATTCGAAGCAGTACGTTTGTAAGGATAACTCGTTCGAGAATCAGGCTGTCACGCTGATTCCTCCAACGGATCCGGAACGAGCCACGATGATCCGCAGTAGTCGCTATGGGGGAAATCGTGTTGAATTGAACGAAGTCCTGCCCGGCGAATACACCGTCTTTCTTTATGTCTGGGAAGACAACAATGCTGAAACATATTCCGTGTTCATTAACGGTCAACAGGTTACAGCAAATCATAACAGCGGTGTCACTGGCCATTGGGATCGACTTGGTCCGTGGTACACCAAGGCCACTAAAGACCAGAAGATTGTCGTGACCAGTCAGGGAGGAACGGCGAATTTTTCCGGCGTTGAGGTTTGGAAAGGGAAGTACGACGGCTTTAATACATCGATCAGTGATGAAGAACTCGCCTTCTTCGAAAAGCGGATTCGCCCGCTGCTGGCGAACAAGTGTTATGAATGCCACAGTGCAGACTCGAAGGAGTTGCAGGGAGAACTGCTGGTGGATTCGCGGGCGACATTGCGACGTGGTGGAGCAAAAGGCCCTGCGGTCATCCCGAGTGACGTCGAACACAGTCTGCTGATTAAGGCTGTTCGCTACGATGACAGCGACATGCAGATGCCGCCCGATGAAAAGTTGTCGGAGGCGGAAATTTCTGATCTTGAAGAATGGATTCGGATGGGGGCTCCGGATCCGCGGTCTCACGCCACAAAGCATTTCGGCAAGCAGATTGACATCGCTGCCGCCCGTGAGTTTTGGTCGCTGAAACCAATCAGCAATCCTCAGGTGCCGCAGGTCAGGGATACGGCATGGCCGGCAACTGATATTGATCGCTTTATTCTCGCCGAACAGGAATCAAAGAATTTGAGTCCGGCCCCCGACGCGGACAAGCGGGTGCTCATACGCCGCTTAACCTACGATCTCATCGGTTTGCCGCCTGCACCAGAAGAAGTTGCCAGTTTCCTGGCGGACGAATCCAGTGACGCATTTGCGCACGTTGTGGACCGGCTGCTTGACTCACCTCGCTATGGAGAACGCTGGGGACGACACTGGCTGGACGTTGTGCGATATGCCGACACGGCTGGCGATAACTCGGACTATCCAATTCCTCAAATCCATCGCTACCGTGACTGGGTGATCGCTGCCTTCAATCGTGATCTTCCGTACGACGAATTTGTGCGCGATCAGATCGCAGGCGACTTGCTTGGTGGCGCGACCGAAGTAGAGCGACAGCAGCGAATTGTCGCCACTGGTTACATTGCCAATTCCCGGCGGTTTGGTTCGCGAGTGGATGATTATCCACAGCATCTGACGATTGAGGACACGATCGACAATCTGGGACGTTGTTTTTTGGGAATGACACTCAGTTGTGCCCGCTGCCATGATCACAAGTTCGATCCAATCACGAATCGCGACTATTACGGACTGTACGGCATCTTTGCCAGCACTCGATATCCCTGGCCCGGCATTGAACTCGACAAGCAACAGCGAGACTTTGTGCCGTTGGTGTCTGCGGATCAGCAGAACGAATTGACGCAGGCGGCAACTGCGCACCAAAAAGAACAATCTCGTCTTGATCAGGAAGTCACTGACCTTCAGGCCACGTTGAAGAAGGCTGGCGATGCTGAGAAAGAAAACGTTAAACAGAAGCTGAAGGAAGCCGAAAAACTCGCGGATAAGCATCGCAGGCAGCCGCCGTTGTTTGAGACTGCGTATGCCGTTGCCGATGCCGACAATCATCAGGATGCCGCCGTTCAACTGAAGGGCGATCCCGCTCACACGGGTGACATTGTGCCGCGACATTTTTTGACAGTTTTTGGCGGACAGGAGTTGCCTGCTGACTGCAACAACAGCGGCCGATTGCAACTCGCAGACTGGATTCTATCTGACGACAACCCATTGCCCGCGCGAGTCATGGCAAACCGTATCTGGCAGCATCATTTTGGGCAGGGACTTGTGCCGACACCGAACGACTTCGGCAAACAGGGCAAACGGCCAACAAATCCGGCTCTGCTGGATTACCTGGCAACGCAGTTCCGATCAGGAGGCTGGTCAATCAAATCGATGCACCGCCTGATCATACTTTCGCGAACCTGGCAGCAATCGTCTGTGCGACAGCCGCAGGCGATTACAGAAGATCCGTCAAATGACACGTTGACTGGCTTTCCTCGACTCAGACTGGATGCCGAATCGATTCGCGACTCCATGCTGGCGCTCGGTGGAAATCTGGACCTTTCCCCTGCTGGCCCGCACCCATTCCCAGAACAACACACCTGGGATTTTACACAGCACAAGCCGTTTAAGGCGGTTTATGACACGAATCGCCGCAGCGTCTATTTGATGACGCAGCGTATTCAGCGGCATCCGTTTCTCGCTATCTTCGACGGAGCCGATCCGTCCACAAGTACTGCCGCGCGATTGAACAGCACGACACCGCTGCAAGCTCTGTATCTGCTGAATGACCAATTTGTACATGAACAATCGCGTTTGGTGGCTGAGCGTATCCTGGCTCATTCCGACGAAAACAACGTGCGACTCAACTTCGCCTATGAACTGCTGTTTGCTCGACCTGCGGCAGGAGAGGAAGTGACTGTCGGTCAGAAGTTTTTGATTGATGCTGCGGCATTGTTGAAGAATACTGGATTGTCTGACGAACAAAGTGCGCAAGAATCCTGGCAAGCCTGTGTTCGGTCATTGTTTCGATTGAATGAATTTGTGTATTTGGACTGAGACTCAAAAAATGCCAACCCCCTTTCCATTTCGCCGCCGCGAAATTCTTCGTTCGCTGGTAGGCGGTTCGCTGCTGATGCCAGGATTGCTTTCGGAATTGCTCGCTGATTCACAAGGGAAGAACGAGGCTGATCCACTCTCTCCGAAAGAGCCTCATTTTCCGGCAAAGGCAAAGCGCGTGATCTTCGTCTTTTCGAACGGCGGCGTGTCGCACATGGACACGTTTGACTACAAGCCGGAATTGTTCAAAGCGGATGGAAAGAAGACGGGCTCAGGCGGCGGACTTTCTAACCAGCAGCGAGTGCTGTTGAAGCCGTTGTGGGAATTCAAACCGGGTGGCAAGTGCGGCACGCTGGTGAGTGACTTGTTTCCGAATCTCCGCGAATGCATGGACGACATCTGTGTCATAAAGTCAATGAACGGCAACGACAATGAACACTACAACGCCACGTTGGGTATGCACACCGGTTCGTTCTTCTTCTCCCGTCCCAGCATTGGATCGTGGGTGAGTTACGGACTGGGAACAGTCAATCAGAATCTGCCATCGTTCATTGCTTTGTCGCCACAGATGCCATATGCCGGAACGCAGATTTTCAACAACGACTTTCTCCCCGCCTACCATCAGGGCGTGCGCGTGATTGGCGGCAAAGAGCCGATCGCCGATCTGGCACGCCGCACGCCGCAGGCAGGTCTTCAGGAATTGGAGCTTGGTCTTGCAGATGTGCTCAACAATCGCCATCTGCAGGCACGTGACGGTGACACCAATCTCTCCGCCCGAATCCGCAGTTTCGAAACAGCCTTTCACATGCAGGCCGACGCGCCCGAAGCCTTTGACGTGGCTCAGGAATCGAAGGAGACGCTCGCGATGTATGGGCTCGAACCGGGCAAGAGCGAAGGCTTCGGCTGGCAGTGCCTGGTCGCTCGTCGACTTGCCGAACGCGGCGTGCGGTTTATTGAACTGGTTGATGGCAGCAGCAGCAATAACTGGGACCAGCACGGCAACATGGCCGAACATGCCGACCACGCGAAAGGCATCGACAAACCGCTCGCGGGCCTCCTCACGGACTTGAAGAATCGAGGAATGCTGGACGACACACTGGTCGTCTGGACAACCGAATTCGGCCGCACACCGGGAGTAGACGGCGAGAAGGGCCGCGGCCATCATAGCGCGTGCTTCTCATCGTGGCTGGCTGGAGCCGGAGTCAAGGGCGGCATGACATACGGCAGCACCGACGAAATCGGTGCCACGGTCGCTGAAGACGGCGTGCATGTTCACGACTTCCACGCCACAATTCTGCACCTGCTGGGAATCGACCACACGCGACTGACGTATCGCCACGCCGGTCGAGACTATCGCCTGACTGACGTGCATGGCCGTGTCGTGAAGGCTTGTATAAGAAGTTGAGGAATAGTCCCGAAAGGCGAGCGGCAGATAGTGCCCTGCCCGAAAAGAAGCCCGGCTTCTTGAAGAAGCCGGGCTTCTGGTGGTAATTCGTTTTCTGCCGCTCGCGAAACAAAGTACGTCAGCCTTTCCAGGCTGACTCGTTCTTCTCAATGTCAGGCTGGAAAGCCCGACGTACGTTTCGGGACTGATTCTTACGCACGGCTGCTATGGCTTCTCCGGCAGTTGTGACACTTCGATATTAAGTTCTTTAAGCTGTCGCTGATCGACCGGTGCCGGGGCACCGGTGAGCATATCGGCAGCTTTTTGAGTTTTCGGGAACGCGATGACGTCTCGAATGTTTTCGTCACCCGCCAGCAGCATCACCCAGCGATCCAGTCCCAGCGCGATACCTGCATGTGGCGGCGCGCCGTAGCGGAGGGCTTCCAGCAGGAATCCGAAACGCTGTTCGGCTTCTTCTGCTTTGATGTTCAACAGATCGAACACCATTTGCTGCACTTCAGAATCATGAATACGTACGCTGCCGCTGGCCGCTTCATAGCCGTTGACGACCAGGTCGTAACTGTCGGCTCGCACTTTTCCCGGATCTGTCTTCAGATACTCGGCGTCTTCCGGATTCGGCTGGCAGAACGGATGATGTTCCGCGTCGAAGCGGTTCTCTTCGGCATTCCAGGTCACCAGCGGGAAATCCAGAACCCATTGACATTGAAACTGTGCGGGATCGTAGAGATTGAGTTCTTTGCCCAGTCGATTCCGTAACGCCGCCAGGGCGGAGTTGGTGACTTTTGGAGTGTCAGCGACAAACAGCAGCAGGTCGCCATCTTTGCCGTCCATCAGCTGGAGAATTTGCCGCTGTTGTTCTTCGGTGAAGAATTTAACAATCGTCGATTCCAGTTTTTCGCCGACGACCTTCATGTACGCCAGGCCCTTCGCCCCGAAGTCGCCAACGAAGTTTTTCAGATCGACGTCCAGTAATCGGCGGCTGTATTTCTCTGCCGCCCCTTTCGCGTTGATCCCGCGAACCCGCCCGCCGGAGTTCATAACTCCTTTGAAGACGCCAAAATCGCAAACGGCGGCCACGCTGCCGATGTCCACAATCTCCAGGCCGAAACGCAGGTCAGGTTTGTCGCTGCCGTAGCGTTCCAGCATGTCGCGATACGTGTATCGCGGCAGAGGAATTGCAATATCAACGCCCCGCACTTTCTTCATCACAAAAGCAATCAGGCCGTCGATGGTGTTCAGGATGTCGTCGCGTTCGACGAACGCCATTTCGACGTCGATTTGCGTGAATTCCGGCTGACGGTCGGCTCGAAGGTCTTCATCGCGAAAACAGCGAGCGATCTGGTAGTAGCGGTCAAACCCAGCCACCATCAGGATCTGCTTGTAGATCTGTGGTGACTGGGGCAGAGCGTAAAAGCTGCCTGGATGGACACGGCTTGGGACGAGATAATCGCGGGCACCTTCCGGCGTGCTGCGGCCCAGCATCGGTGTTTCGATTTCCAGAAATTCGCGAGTATTGAAGTATTCCCGCACGGCCTGCACCAGTTCGTGTCGCAGAATGATGCTCTTTTGCAGACTCTGGCGACGCAGGTCGATGAATCGGTATTTCAGCCGAAGTTCTTCATTCGGCAACTCGCCTCCTTCGATTTCAAAGGGTGGAGTTTTGCTCTTGGAGAGTACGGTCAGCTGTTGCGCGCGAATTTCGATATCGCCTGTCGTCAGTTTCGAGTTGACCAGCCCGTCGCCTCGATAACACACTTCGCCGACGACCTTGATCACGTCTTCGCGGCGGAGTCTGCGAGCAACCGAGTCAATTTTTGAGTCGTCGTCTGTCTGGAAGACAATCTGCGTCTTGCCGTAGCGATCGCGAAGATCGACAAAGACCAAGTCCTTGCCCTGTTCCCGGTAACTATTGACCCAGCCGGACAGCGTGACAGTCTGTCCAGCGTGTTCGCGACGAAGTTCTCCGCAGGTATGGGTTCTATGCACAGGAATGGGGTCCGAAGGAAACGAGGCCGAAAAGTGACAATTCACCGCAACCGAGTGCGAAGGGGCAATCCCCAGGCTGATTCCCGCAGGCGGACGGCGAATGAGCGGGGAAGTATAGAAACCCGTTTCCCTCCCGGAAAGAAAGGTTGCGGCAATCCTTGCTCGATTCCGAATTCATGGTGTGCTGGAATCCCATGTTTGCCAGACTCTAGTTTACTGAATCCGCAGAATCTGCTCAAATTTGCGGTGGTTTCGGGCTGATAGGCAACTCTGGAGCGAGTTTGTCACTGGTCGTTTGAGTGACAGATGATGCAGCCGAACGATTCAAGGATGAACTCATTGTGGCACGAATTCTGTTTTTCAATGGCAAACGGCACTTGCGTGGAAGCGAAGGAGTCAGAGGCGGGACAGGGCTGACTGCCGGGATCACGGCAGCGAATCGCCTGCAGCGTTTGGTGTTGCTGAGTTCCCTGGCAATTGCCGTCATCGTCATTGGGAATGCGCTGCGGGCGTGTCCTTTTTGTCTTTCGCCGCCGATGACACTGGCCCAGGAGATCGACAGTTCAGAATTCGTTGTGATCGTCGAGTTGCTGCGTTTTGAGGTTGTGAATAATGGCAACAGAGAAGTGCCGCGATCGACTGTCCGTATCCGTGAATTTCTGCAGGGATCCGAGCTTGTCGCCACGTGCGATCGATTGCAGCCGGGCCGGGCGATCGCGGTGAAACAGGAAGTCGTGGGATCACCGGGAGACCTGTTCTTGCTTTTCGGTGAACTGCGAGCGACAGGATCGACGACGCAAACAACCTTTGCGTCCGACACGAACAGTGAGCAGCCAGGTTCCCCGGACGACGAGGGCGTCGTCACGGCAAATCTGCCCGCCGCGAATTCGCCAAAGTCATCGATTCAAAGAGTATCATTCGTGATTCCGGAAATGATTGCATGGAGTTCACACACGCCTGTTTCACCGACGGCGATTCGGTACATCAGGAACGCTCCGGGACGTTCCCTGTCAGCGTCGGAGCGGTTGCCCTATTTCATCGGGTTTCTGGAAGATCCAGATCCTCTGCTATCGATTGATGCATGGTCTGAGTTTGCGCATTCGACTTACGATGACGTGAAATCAGTCCACAACGCGTTGCCTCGTGACAAATTGCGGCAGTGGATCGCGGATCCGGAAATGTCTCCGGAACGTCTTGGTTTGTATGGAATGATGCTGGGACTGTGTGGTAACGCTGACGATGCAGAATTCCTGAAGTCTCAAATTGGAATTGAAGCTCCGTCGGCCGATAAAAATTCGGCGACGTTTCGCTACGGGACGGAAGGGCTCATGGGCGGCTACCTATTGCTCACCGGCGAAGACGGCGTTACGTTTCTTGAGCAAAGTCGACTGAAAGCTGATGTGCCCATTGATAGCTCTCACGCTGCCATGCAGGCGATTCAGTTTGTCTGGAGCTACGAGAGCCAGTTGATTCCTCAACACCAACTGAAGTGTGCCATGCGACGGATGCTGTCCAGCGATGCACTTCGCATTATCACGATAACCAACCTGGCCCGTTGGAATGACTGGGAATGCTGGCCGGAACTGGATCGGCTGTTCAAGAACGAAGCGACCTCAGACCATGCAACTCAGAAGGCCATCGTGCTGTTTGCCCAGGAATGCAGTAAAGCAACGAACGCTGCCGGTTCCGCACTCATCGAAGCAGAAGCCGCTTCAAAATTCCTTGCGGAGGCCGAACAGCAGCACCCGGAATTGTTCCGCTCGACATTCAACGACGTTTTTAATTCGCCTTAGCGGCCGCTCTCTAAAAATCGCTGCGCGCGATGTACAGGCATCCCAGCCCTAACATCACGGCGATAAAAACCAGGTTGCTCACGATCGTATTCCAGACGTCAAACGTGACTCTTTCCGATTCCAGCTTGCCGCGAAGACCGTTCTGATTTGCCTCGTTCTCGATCACCTGAGATTTTTCTCCGGTCAAAATCCATTGAATCGCGCTGTCCAGATCACCGGGCTTCGGCAGGATCGTGTACACCGGTGACACAACGTAATAGAACAGGTTAGACGGCAAATCAACGCTGCCACGAAGCTGATCCACGGGTGTCTGAGTTGCAACATCATAAATCCGGACGCCACGATGATAATCGACCACCATTAGTCGATGATTTTCATCAAACGCGATCGCCGACGCACTACCGCTTTCGCGCGGAGCCCACGACAGAAATTTTCGACCAGTGCCATCGTAAACCAGGACGGTCCCCCGATGAGTCACAACGGCGGCGGAACTGCCATCGGAAGCACACTCAACAGCACGCGGTGTTTCTCCGGCTGGCAAAGTGGATTCCGCAATTTGGTCGAACGTTGAGGCATCCATCGCCAGTACTTTGCCGTCGCCTCGAGCGATCAGCAACAGATTCCCGCCAACCGACAGAATTGCGGGCTCCTTCCATTGCAGATCTTTGAAGTTTCCTGCGGTGTATTTACCGTCCGCAGTTCTGTCGATGCGACGCAGCTCACCCTCGTTCAGAGCCATCAGACCCGCATCCGTCAGATTGAAGGCAACCGAAGATTCGGCCGCGATTGCAGGGAAATCCTTCTCTGTCAGCTTTTCAAACGCTTTGTTGGACGACGACGACAACAGCCCCCCAAAGATGCCACCCAGATATGTCTGCGCTTTCCGTTCCTGTTCGGTTTGTCCGATAAACCTGTAGATTCCGCTGGGCCCCGGCAGGATCACTTCACCGTCGGATGTCTGGAAGATCCCAAACATCGATTCCGGAGTTTTCAATTCCGGCTGCAGTTCATATTTCTCATTCTCGCGGCCACTCAGAATCATCGCCGGGCCAATTCCTCCCATACGACTGAGCGTGGGCTGGAGTGCGAGAATTCGCTGACCGTCTTGACTCACTGAGACGCGAAACCGATGTCCGGAAAAAAACAGACGTCGTACAAAGCTGGGAATCTGTACATTGATGTCCGCCTGTTGCACAGGCATCCAGTCGCCCTCGACCGAATCCCATCGATGAACGCTGCGACTGCCGTCCACAGCGAACACCAAACCGCCATTCGCTGAGATTTCGCTCAATCGGCGGTTTTTGACGACAAATTCGTTCATCGAGCTGTAGGCAACGCCAATGAGCGTCAAGCCGCCCCAGAAAATAATCACCAAAATGACTGAGACGATTGCGTTCCGCCAGATGGCTCCCAGGAATGCCGAGACGGAAAAAAAGATCGCAAACAGAAAAATGTAGACAGGTATGCACCAGAACAGTTCGATCCGCCACATATCCAGACGCAGCCCAAGCAGCAGCCAAAGTCCCGTCACGAGCATCGCTGCGCAGATCAGCGTGAACACACATCCGCCGAGGAACTTCGTGAGAAACAGAAATGAGCGATGCACAGGCTTACTGAGCAGCAGGGAAATCTCTCCCGGTTCAAATGTGCGGGGAATCAAAGTTGCCGTGAAGAGCAGCGCGGCGAGAATGCCGCCGAACCCCAGAAAGAGCCACAGCAGCCAGGCCAGCCATGAATCCACAATGGACTGGATTTGTGACGGCAGGAACGGCAGCGGGCCGGTAAAGTCGAATCCAGCGTAAGTCAGCGACAGTGCCGAATTTTCGCTCACACTGATGTATCGTGAAAACACTTTTTCAAGACGGCGAAGATTCCTGTTCGCCAGATCCGCTTTGGAAATGGATTCCGCATCGGGCGTTCTCAGATCGTCGTCAAGTTCGACACGTTCAAACACCACTGGATCATAGAAATCTGGCTTATCGAGCAGACCGTTGATCGCATTCACGATGAAAAATCGCCCACCGTCGCGCTGACCGCCACGACCTCCCGTGTCGTCAGATTTTGCGAAGGCTGCAAACTTCTCCTGCTGTTTGGCATTCAATTTCGACCAGAGATGTCCTTCCGGAGATTGCGTATCTGATCGCCCTTCGTACAGTGCCTGGACGAACTTCTCCGGATCGACGAGTTCCTGAAAACGCAGCGTCGTATTACTGGAAGTCACTAACCCAAGCGGAGCCAGCGCCAGGAGTAACAGCAGAATTCCTCCCAGCGCCAGCCAAAGCACCATGGAAGCGGCGGCTTCCCGGTAAGAATCTTTTAGGATGGCTAAGTAGGCTCTCATTGACGATTCGCTCCGACAATATTCATGAACACTTCTTCCAGAGTTTTCTCGCGGCGGGCGATCTGCCAGATGGAGACATTGTCGGCGCGCAGCGTATCGATGAGACGGTCGAGTTCCTGTTGTGACGGAATCGCAACCTCCACTTCAAACGCATCCGCAGTCGCGGTTCGAATGACGGCACCGACAAATGGACTGGCGGCTTTGCGGACAGCGGCCTCTTGTCCTCGCACCTGCAGGAAAACGGTTGAGTCTTTTAAGGCCGCCTTTAGTTCTTTCACGGTGCCCGTCAGCAGGCACTGTCCGTGATTCAGAATGGCCACGCTGTCGCAAACAAGTTCAATTTCCTGAAGCAGGTGACTGTTTAGAAACACCGAATGCCCTTCTGAAGCCAGCCTTTGCAGCACCTCGCGGATTTCACGCCGACCGACAGGATCGACGCCGTCTGTGGGTTCATCAAGCACGATCAGTTGCGGCTTGTGAATCATCGACTGCGCAAGTCCCAGACGCTGCAGCATGCCTTTGGAGTATCCTGCGACACGATCGTTTTCTCGTCCACGCAAGCCGACAGCATCGAGCAACTCAGGCCGTCGTTTTCGGATCTCAGACATGGAGAGACCGCTCAGCGAACCGTAATATTCCAGAGCGGTGTTCGCGGTCAGATGACGCGGGATGCGGTGGTTCTCGGGAAGAAACCCGATCTGTCTCCGAGCCGCACGCGAACCAGCGACCATTCCCAGCACCGATGCCGATCCGCCGGTCTTACGCACGATCCCCAGCAGGATCTTGATGAGCGTCGTCTTTCCCGCGCCGTTGGGTCCCAGCAAGCCATAGATTTTGCCGCGCGGTACATTCAGTGACACGCCCTTCAGTGCATGAAACTTCTTGCGCCCGAAGAGTCCACTGCGATAGATCTTTGAAACGTCGCTCGTCTGAATGACGAAGTCTGTATTCAGATTCATGCGTTGCTATCAACTTTCGTTTCTCGTCATTTCGCAGGCGATGTTATGGTTAAACCAGGTTCAGGAATCATCCGCGTAAGATGGACATTGGCATCCGTCGAAACAACCGTCCCCATGCACAATTCACAAAATCGCAGCCCGATCGGTCTTCAGATCGGGCTACTCAGGCTTTTTGCTGATCGTTTCCTGTATTCGATAGCAGATCCGTGCGCCATTTGACTACAATCCCGGTCGCAAATCATCATGTGACCCACCACATTTGGACCCGCCTCCTCATAAGTCCACCGAATTCTGCAATCAGAATCAGGACGACTCCATGCCTCAGCCACATCCCGGCTTAGTTCATCCTCGACTTCCCCGACGTGCCGCAATTCAGGCCGGGGGCATCAGCCTGCTTGGGCTCGGGATGAACCATCTGGCTGGATTGCGAACCGCCAACGCCAATTCCGCTGCGGATCCGACTGCGATTCGATCCTGCATCTATATCTTTCTCTCTGGCGGCCTGTCTCAGCACGACAGCTTCGACCCGAAACCCAATGCAGCCGCAGAAATCCGCGGCGAGTTTTCTCCCATTGCCACTCAAACGCCAGGAATGCAGATCTGCGAACATCTGCCGGGCCTTGCGGTCAGAAGTCATCTGTGGTCGCTGTGCCGTTCCCTGACACATCGTTCAAACGATCATTCGGCTGGCCATCATATCATGCTGACCGGTCGATCCGATCTGCCGCCGGGATTCAACCCAAACCAGCCCCGGCCCCAGGACTGGCCCTGCATCGCTTCTATCGCCGGAGCCGTAACACACGTCCGCAACAATTTGCCACCAGCCGCCGTGATTCCGGAACAGCTCGTGCATTCCTCCGGCAGAATCATTCCTGGCCAGTTTGCCGGGCACATGGGGCCACAGCGGAATCCGTGGTTCATTGAAGCGTCGCCCTTTCATTCCACGTCGTACGGTGCCTATCCAACGCATGCGTTCGATCATCAGGACCGCGGCAACAAGGATGCGCGACTCTTTGAAGCTCCAAGTCTAAGCCTGCCGCAGGGCATGACGACTGCTGGATTGAATCGCCGTGTGCATCTGCTGAGCGAACTCGAACGCCAGTGTCGGCAGCTCGAAAACGCCGCCGTGTCGGAAAAGTTCGATCGATATCGCGAAGGGGCGATATCACTGTTGGTTGATCCCACGATTCGCAACGCGCTGGATGTCACGCATGCGTCCGACGCTGCTCAGGACCGTTACGGCAGAAACTCGTTCGGCTGGTCACTGCTGATGGCGCGAAGACTGGTTGAATCGGGAGTCAACCTCGTGCAGGTGAATCTTGGCAATAATGAAGCGTGGGACACACACGGCAATGCGTTTCCTCATCTCCGCGACAACCTGCTGCCGCCAACCGATCGCGCTGTCAGTGCCCTGCTGGATGATCTGCATGAATCCGGCCTGCTCGACAGCACGCTCATCATCATGGCCGGCGAGTTCGGTCGGACTCCCAAAATCACGCTCCTGCCAAGTCATTACAAGCAACCCGGTCGAGATCACTGGGGTGCCGTGCAGTCCGTCTTTCTTGCCGGCGGCGGAATTCAGGGTGGCCGCGTGGTAGGTGGATCAGATGAAATCGGAGCCTATCCCGCCTTCGATCCGCAACGCCCGGAAAACTTCGCCGCAACGATCTATCAGGCTCTGGGAATTCCTCAAACCGCCGCATGGCACGACGAACTCGGTCGTCCACATCACATCTATCACGGCGATCCAATCCCGGGGCTGACGGGCTGATTTCAGTGGCCACCGTTTAAGAGTCCTGCTTATTCTGTCATCAGTCAGCGACTCGATGGCGGGTGATAGGGATTTCGGTCCGTGTCTGTTGAGATACCGTTGGCTCCAGGATTAATGTCCGGCGCAGCCACGAGACGTGTGCTAGCCGTTTGTTTTGCAAATGACGCTGCGATGAGAGATGCGACGGACAACACCGTACAACCCAGGAAGCCCATCATCACGATCTGCGAGTATTCAGCGATCGTATGCCACAGTGTGCAATCCATTGCTGAACCGACCGGCCACGGATACACAACACTATTGCCACGCAGCTATTACACCGTGGCCAGAGTTTTCGGTCAAGAGGGCAGGCATCAGATGGCGCACCTGAAAATGCAACTGTAGCTTAGCTTGACTTGAACTCCGAGAAGACCAAAAAGGTCTTTTTCTTTTGTGTTTCAGATTTTACACATTTGTTCCGTTCGATCGACCGGCCTGGGCAGCACGCTGACGGTAGGGCGAGCGGAAGAAACAGAATTACCAGGGGTATTGCGTCGCCGAGGGAATCCGACCTGAGACAGGTCGGACTACGTAGGCAGATCTGTCCTCAGATCTGCTTCCTTTGGCGTGGTTCAGTCGCACGGGTCCGCTCGGCCCA
>JBBQSE010000192.1:0-14162 GCA_038214195.1 Planctomycetales bacterium | reverse complement strand
GATCGCCAAACCGTTCCGTCCACGGCGTTCGCCTCGAATGCTGGCACCTGGTCGCCTTCATTCACCGTGACCTCAAGTGAATCAGCGAATGCAACACTCGCTGCGGAACAGAGTAAAGAAAAAAGCACCATGCAACGCATCGAATCCTCCGGCCTTTGCGGCAGAGATTCCATCCTGTGGTCGAACGTTGGTCCCTCAACGCGGAATATGTGGGTTAGTTGCGCGATCGTCCTATGGGAATTGCATCAGTTGAGAGACGTCTCACCGGTAATCTTTAAAAGACTCGAACGGGTGAATTCTCTATTCAGGCGGGCTCTGGAACTCTGGTAAGGATGATCAAGCAGAACCCCATAGTACGAAATCCTTAGAAATTCGTCAAATCCTACTGCTTTTTGTGCCAGTTTTTGGATTTTCGATCTCGGAATTTGGATTCTGTCGCTCGCCGCACCAAGGACCGCAACTGCTCCAGAAATCGGTCCGACAGGCCCATCACAAGGAATAGCCCGTTGAATCGTCCAATGATTCTCAGTGGGCGAGGGCCGCGAATCCAGCGAGCGATCGTGATCGCGGCAAAGGTAGCCACAAACGGAGTGAATACGATCAGTTGCCCCAGAAACGTTTGATGAAAGATGAGGATCATTGCCCCCAATTGCAGCCAAACAAGTGTCCAAACCATCTGACGCCGACGATAACGGCGAATCTGCCGCTGACTTATGAACCATGCAATCTGAATTCGCCGTCCAAACGCGAAACACAGCACGATTAGCATCATAAATCCGGCGGCAACAACAGAAATTCCACTGATTTCTTTCAGCATCCGCAGCACAGAGGTGCTGTTTTCTCCTGAGGCCATATTCTGCATCACGCCGCCAACAAACGCTGGCGTGACCGAAGCCAGGATGATGCCGGAAATCTGCAGAGGGATGCGAATCAGGCCGGGGATCCACCACAGAGTAGTCGTACGTCCGAATTGTTTTGGAACAGGCATTCCCGTGAAGACACACAATCGCGGTAATTCGACGTGATCCGCCACCGCAAGACATTTGTCGTTGAACAGAAACTCTATGCCCGGCGGCAACGCAACATCGGCCAATGAGTCAACTTCAGGTGGAGCATAGGGATTTGAAGTTACGTCCATGCCAGCTCAACCAGAAACCAATTGGTGGATCACTTTCATGAATTCTTCATAGGATGAAAACACACCCCAGATACTGGCGACAATCAGAGCCAGTGTTGAAACAAACAACGCCGTATCCCACAATCGTCCCGGACGAAGCCGCTTGTCGGTTTCGAAAAAGCGAAAATAGACGGCGGCAAAGCCCAGCATCGGCAGCATCAGGAACTGCGTCATCCCGGCGATCGTGATGAGCAGTGTTGGCTTGGGAAAAATCAGAAACAGTACGATACAAAGGATCGGCAGAAACGTTGACAGGCCGCGCACCACATTGCGGCGCGCCTGACTATCTGCATTTTTTGAAGTCAGCCCGATGACACCAGCAAAGTCGGCAATCATCCGCGCGTTGCCAGCGTTGGCGACGAGAAATGTCGAGTAGAGCACCGCGACCGCCCCGGACAGAAACAACCACTTCGCGTACTCCCCGAAGATCGGAACGTAACTCCGAGCCAGCGTACTCACCATCCTCATGCCTTCCGGATTACGTCCCTCTGAATGCAGGACCGCCACACCCATCAGAAAGAATGCTGCTGTGGCGAGCGTATAAATCGCCATTGATGTGAACGCATCGCACTTCATCACGTAGAACCAGCCCTGAGCACGCCGCAGCCAGGATTCTTCTGCCGTCCTCGGCCCGGCGGACCTCGCATAGCCTTTTTCCAGACACCAGTATGGATAGCTGATGAGTTCCGATGCTCCGACTCCGATAATGCCAAATGTTGAGAACGCCGTCACAAGCGCCGCTTTCCAGTCGCCCGTGTCTGGCAAATGAAAACTCAGCCCGTGCAGGAATTCACTTCCTGAAATGGCAAAGGTCGTCCGCTGAAGCGCTGCGACGTTTCCAACGGTGATGAACGTAAACGCGACAACGAGTGCCACCGAAAACGTCTCAATGAGTTTGTACCGCCCGACAAACAGGATAACAGCAGTGCCAAGCCCGATGACGATGGCCCAGATCTTGTCGTCCATCGTCCACGGGTCAACCAGACTGATACCGTCTTTGTCTTTCAGATCTTTACCCGCCATTGTCAGATCAAGGAGCATTTTGCCGCGATCGCCCAGCTCGATCAGCTCGTTTTCGATTCGCTTCAGTCGCGTGGTTTCTGGGATCTTTCCGTTTTTCCAGTCCGCATGATCCCGTAGATCTTTTTCCGCTGGAATCTGGACCGCGTCCCGATAATCGCCAGTGATTGGAAACGTAATCGAGACCGACTGACTGACTCCTCCCAGAATTCCGCCCAGTTGCCCCGTCGATGTCGAGACCATGACAGCCCAGAACGCGACGATCCAGCTGATCCCCAGAATCTTTGGCCCGGGAACTCGATTGAGTGACGTGAGCGTTGTTTCTCCGTTGCTGATCGCGAATCGCCCGAACTCCAGCTGCACAAAAACTTTGACGACACAGCCAAGTAGAATGAGCCAGAGCAAAGAAATCCCGGCCTGAGCTCCGGTTTTCGTCGTCATGATCAGCTCGCCTGATCCCACGATATTGGCGGCAATGATCAAACCCGGACCAATTTGCAGCAGGATCGAACCAAACGTTCGCGGCGGATCAACAATCTGACCAGCGTCGCGGAGGTCGGTTGGGGAAAGAGCGGCGGCTGATGACCGATCGGCATGGTCTGTCATGGAACGCAAAGCCTGTCAGGAGTGAGTTTCTCGCGCACCGCGTGGGTAATCGCAGGGCGGGAAGTGGGGGGCGGAATGCTAGCTGTTTCCCGACCTGAAGTCCAAACCGGCAGCGTATGATTCATACTTCACGCGGTGTGGATTGATGTCCTTGTTCCGAGGCTCCTGCCTCGGAACACACTGCTCCCGAGGCTCCTGCCTCGCGAGATTGTCGCTGGAGGCAGGAGCCTCCAGTGCAGTGCGTTCCAGGGCTGGAGCCCTGGAACGAGAATTAACAGCCCCGAACCAGGCTCCGCCGCTTATGTCGATTCTGAGGAAGCAAAAAGCGGGAATTCGTGGCCTGCGCGTGTTGCTCGGGCAATCGGCTTGAATCTGCGACTCCCTGGCTGGTATTCTTCGCCTCGAATTTGTGGTTTAAAGACCGAACTGGCGAATTTCCTCGACTCGCTGGCGACAACATCTGACGTGTTCCATGAATTCAGCTGCTTTGCGGTAGTGGCGAAATTGGCAGACGCGCACGCTTGAGGGGCGTGTGGGGCAACCCGTGCAGGTTCAAGTCCTGTCTACCGCAATTCCCCTCTGAGTGAGGCTGTGGTCTTCGGATCACAGCCTCATTTTTTGCGCTCAGCCTGTGAAAAATGGGACAGGCACCTCACAGAACGTGCAACAACTTTGTAAAAATGATTTGATGTTCGGAGGCAGTCCCATTTTTCACTCATTTTTTGCGCTGCTAAATTCACGGACGACCAGACAATGAACGGTGATCAAGCGATCGAACCTGTGGGTTTTGAATTCCAGCTGGCTGACTTTTGCCGCGAGGTCGCGGCGGAACTCAAGGTGTCTCTCGCACAGATCGAAGGGGCCGTGCGACTGCTGGAAGACGGCAATACGATCCCCTTCATCGCTCGCTATCGCAAAGAAGCCACACGAGGACTCGACGAGCGCCAGCTTCGCAGCATCGAAGATCTTCTGGCCCGAGCCCGCGAATTGGCGGCACGAAAAAATACGATTCTCAAAACCATCGCCGAACAGGGGAAACTCACGCCGGAACTTCGATCACAGATTGAAGCCTGTACGGAAAGTCGCGTGCTGGAAGATCTGTACCTTCCGTTCCGTCCTAAAAAGCGAACGCGTGCCGCTATGGCCCGCGAGCGAGGACTGCAGCCGCTTGCCGACCTGCTCCTGGGGCAACAGCGACTGACAGGCAATCGCCGAGACGCCGTCAAACCATTCATCAACTCTGAAAAGGACGTGGCCGACGAAGAAGCCGCACTTCGCGGTGCCTGTGATATTGTGGCCGAAGTCTGGGCCGAAAACGCGGCAACTCGCCAGTGGATGGTGGACCAGGTGCAGAAAGGCGAATTGGTATCGACCGTCCGCAAAGGCAAAGCCGAAGAAGGTGCGAAATTCGAAAACTACTTCGACTGCCACGAACGCGTGTCACGCATGCCCGCGCATCGTTTTCTGGCGATGCAGCGAGGTGAAGCTGAAGGCGTACTCCGTGTTAGTCTTTCGATCGACGATGAGACGCACCAGCGGCAACTCAAGTCGCGCGTGATCGCCAATCCCAACTTTGAGTTCCGAACTGAACTGGAGACCGCCGCAGACGACTGCTACAAACGCCTCCTGCGCCCAGCGGCGGAAAGCACGCTGTTGCAGCAACTGAAGACAAAAGCCGATGCTGAGGCCATCCAGGTGTTCGCCAAAAACATGCACGACCTGCTGATGGCGTCGCCAGCCGGGCCTCAGGTGACGATTGGAATTGATCCCGGATTTCGCACCGGTTGCAAGGTCGCGGTTGTCGATGAGACCGGACAGTTTCTGACAAACGAAACGATTTATCCTACACCGCCGCGCGAAGACAAACAACAGGCCGCCGCCACTCTGTTGCGACTGATCAAAGAGCACAATGCCACGCTCATCTCGATCGGCAACGGCACGGCGTCGCGTGAAACCGACCGTTTTGTGTCCGACCTGATCCGCGAGCATGGCCTGAAGTTGACCAAAGTGGTGGTGAACGAAGCCGGTGCCTCCGTTTATTCAGCCAGCGAGACGGCGATTGAAGAATACCCGGATCTTGATGTGACCGTTCGAGGTGCGATCAGTATCGCGCATCGTCTTCAGGATCCACTGTCCGAACTGGTGAAAATCGATCCGCAGTCCATCGGCGTCGGGCAGTATCAGCATGACGTCGATCAATCGCAACTCAAGAAGGCACTCGATCGAGAAGTCGAATCCTGCGTGAATTTTGTCGGCGTCGATGCCAATACCGCCAGTCCAGCGCTGCTGTCGTATGTCGCCGGAATCGGCGCGGTGCTGGCGAAGAAGATTGTGGCGTTCCGCAATGAGCATGGAGCCTTTCGATCTCGCAGCGAACTACTCAAAGTGCCCCGCTTTGGTCAGAAGGCATATCAGCAGGCGGCTGGATTTCTGCGAATCCGGGACGGCATTCAGCCGCTCGACAATTCCGCCGTGCATCCGGAACAGTATGCACTCGTTTCAAAAATGGCGGCGGCTCTGAAAACAGATGTGAAGACCCTGATCGGCAGCGAACATCTGGTGACTCAACTGAACGTCGCGGATCTGATCTCAGCCGATGCTGGCGAATTCACCGTGCGTGACGTTATCCAGGAGTTGCAGCGCCCTGGCCGCGATCCGCGAAGTGAATTCAAAGTCGCGACGTTTTCGGATTCGATCCAGGAAATCACGGACCTCGCCACCGGTATGGTCGTCGAAGGCGTCATCACAAACGTCACAAAATTCGGTGCCTTCGTCGATATCGGCGTGCATCAGGACGGCTTGATCCACATCTCACAACTCGCCGACCACTTCGTGCGGGATCCCTCCGAAGTTGTCGCAGTCGGCGACATCGTCAAAGTCACCGTCATGGAAATCGACACCGCCCGCCGCCGCATCGCACTGTCGCGCAAAGCGGCCAAATGACGTTACGGTAACCGTCTCGCTCCACCAGGACGAACCTGTCAGGTACACCACGTCATTAGAATCGAGCGGTCAATTACCGACTTATCAGCCGCAACGCGCTAGCGTCTCGTTCATTAAGAAAACCGGGGGCTAGCGCCCAGCTGCTGATTAGGAACCGACAGTTAGTTTCCACGCGACGCTCACTCATCGCATTACGGCAGTGGTTTGTCGGGCTGCGAAGAGATCACGAGCTTCTTCAGTAACACCGAAATCTCCGCATCCGGCGCGCCCGCGTGAATGAACAGATTCAGCTTGCCGGGGAGATGAAAATCCGGTCGGTGAAATTGGGCCAGCACGAACTCGCCACCACAGGCAGGCGACGTGCCGCAGATCGTGACGTTTTCGCCTCGGCGGGCGATTCGCAGGGAAGTCAGTGAGTCCAAAACCACTGAATGCGTTTCAAAACTTTCATCCTTTCCCGTTCCTCGGGGAACACACTGCTGATGGACAACCAGTCGTGTGGTTGCGTTAGAATCGCGATAAAGCACTGCCTGATAGCGAGTGTGCTCCGGGTCGGGAAATGCAATTTGAAACGCCAACAGGCTGGAGTCGGAGGTGCTGGGCGTCGTGAGTGTTTCGATTTCAAGTGCCAGATCCGCGTCGAAATCACCGACGAGTGGCAGGTTTATCTCGATCGGAATTGATGATTCCTTGAATTCGCTGGAGTGCTGGATCCGCAGCCCCTTGCCGGAAATCCACGTCGTCCCGATGGAGTTTGGATAGAATTCTCCATGACGCGATTTCGCGAAATCCATAACGGTGGAATTTACAAGCTCGTCCCGACTGTGATTGAGTCGCGCAATAACTTGTTGACTATCCTGAATCCGTTCTGCGCGAATCTCCAAGTCCGTCCAGATCATCCTCGCGCCGGGCATTTCGCACTGCAGCTGAACTCCGCCCGCCGACAGATCCTCGGTGCCAGCTTTCTGTTTCATGTGCAGCCGATAGTAATCTGATCCGTCTTCGGCTGTTAGGATATAGATCGTATCGCCTCGGCGAGACAGCCGAACAGTGCCTGCTGTTTCCTCAATGTTTTGTCCCTTGTCGTATTCCCAGCGGTAGGGGCCGCCATCGCTGTATCCATGCCAGAGGAATCCCACATTTTCCTGAAAGTCCGGGCGATAAATGAAGTGCTTTCGTCCACCAATCACTTCGTCAAATTTGATACTCTGCATCCGCGTCATCAGCCGCGCCCCGCCACCTTCTGCAGCTCCCTTGAACGCCGTGTAGTGGGCGAAGATATCGAAGTCGCCGCCCACGGTTTCAGTGAACGCGACGCTGGAGACCCTCGAGGTGACAGCCTGCGTCAGCAGTCCCTGTGGCGTCAACATCACGTCCTTGCCGAGTTGGCCGACGGCAATTCGAAACAGTTCGGGCGGCATGCCTTGTTTCGCGAAATTGTGACGGAAGAATGCCGTCAGATGATCGCGGTTCGTGTCGAGGAAATCCGTCTCGGCCTCAGCCAGTTCATCGTCATCCTGCAATGGCAGCTCGCGGGGCCAGTTTCCACGCCAGCGGATATTGCGGACCTGTAATTGTTGCTGATCGGCATAGTGGAACAGGCCGAAGAAGCGTTGATTGGTCGCTTCAAGTTTTCGTTCGGCAATGGGCAATCCGTTAAGGATCAGTTGAATAACGTCGCCTTTCAGATTGACCCGCATGTGATTCCATTTGTCGTCCAACAGCGGAATGGCGGACTTGCCTGGCAGCGAACTCCGGTTGTTGGGGGCTGCAGAAGTTTGTTCATAACGCCCGTCAGTGAGCCAGTGAAGACCGACACTTTTTTCGTCCAGGAGAAAGCACAGTCGATCGATCGCCGGGTATGCACAGGATTTACCGCGGAGATAAAAGAATTCGTATTCAATCGTGCCGTCTTCGAGCATCGGACGATGATAAAACAGTGCCTGCTCGCAGATGCTTCCCGCCATTTCAGTGCGGAGCCTGCCATGAATTTCTGAGTTTGTCAGCGTCCATGGCAACCGACTCCACGGTTCGTCGTTGGCATAATAGTCAATCCATGCGTCGAGGCCGGGAGCGATCAGATCAAGCTGCTCCGGAACCACCGGTGAACCTGAAATCTTAACGCCGCGACCTCCGCCTTCGTTGAGCATGCGACTGCGAATGCCGATCCAGGGGTCTCGCACATTTGGAAAAGTCTCGCGATGTACGCTAAGACCGTCCAGAGAAACTGTCGCCTCGCTGCCAACGATGTGCGTTCGATGCCGATACCAGTGAGCCGACCGCTGATTGATCCTGTCAATCTCGTTGTGGGACAGTATCCGTCTGATCGTTCCAACGTCGTAGGAATTGTTCGAGTATGAAGGAGCGACCCACTGTGCGCCGACGAGCATTTCCGCTTCACGCCATGCCGAAACCGTCGTGTCGGCTTCGACGGTGATATCACCCAACAGCGGAATGTTGAAGTAAACGACATCATCACCGTGGTTGGCTACGTTGATTGCCTGAGAGCCGCCGAATACCCACTCGGCAACCGGCAAACCGAAACCGCGTCGCCACGACATTGGATGTGCGACCGGAGTCCAGTAACGAGGGCTCTTCGACACCGGGACAATTGCTCTTGCATTCTGGTCTTCCGGCATCACTGGAATAAGCTTAAACGCCAACTTCGCCAGCTGCCGAGACCAGACATTGTCAACCGTCGGCCAGCGGCCTTCCGAGAACAGCCTCGCAACATAATCGACGACGACGTCCCGAATTCTGGTGTCGGTGCCAGCCGCGTGGATCAGCAGCATCTCCGCCACTCGGTGCTGATCATCGTACGGATCGCTCGGGATGATTCGTTTAAAGACCTCTTCGCCAGCCTTGACGGCCTCATCAACATCATCGGTGGCCAGCGCGACGAGGCAACGAAACGCGAACACGTTCTTTTCTTCGATGCGATTTCTCGGCTCGATGGTTTCAATCGCGGCGCTGACTGCGTTCAGCTTGCCGGTCTGCTTTGCCGTTTCAATCAGGTCCAGAGCCGGACAAACAATCTCACCACCGATGCCGATTCTTTTACCTTGCTGAGTTTCGTCCGCGTTCTCGGTCGGTGCCGGATATGTGGAAGTAAATCCAACCTGAAGTCGCAGCGTCGCATGATCTTCAGTGGGCAGCACCCAGCGAGACAGGAACTCGTAACGCTGATCCGGTATCATTGCGAGCGCGCGGCTATGGACATCGAGAGCCGAATCTCGAACGTGCGCGTCTGCAAAGATCGCGGCAACCGCATTTCGAACGCTCGGTTCTTCTGCGATTGTCTGTCCATGTAAAATCGCGACGGTCGCGAAGAACCACGTAGTACACCGGCGGATCATGAGGTCCATCCAGAGTGAATTTGAGGGGCTGATGTCGAGTATTACTCAAGTGTTCTCTGTAGTACAGCAAGCGGAAGAAGCCGATTTATCGCAGGACGGGCACTTCTGTTCGTCGCGGCCATGACGGGCAAAAGTGCAGGTCCTACAGGGGGTAAATGGTTTTCCGCCGCTCGCCTAACAGTCGCACATCGAGGACTTTTCACGCAGTCAGGATATCAGATGCCGCGGAAAACCATCACAAAACAATGTTTACTGGACGACGTCTGGTAACTGAGTTCCTGCGATTCGGATGAATGAAGCTCTACTGCAGGCACGATCCCGAACCAGTTGGCAAATGAACTGGTCCGGCTACAATCGCCGCCGAATCCTTGTTCGGGGAATGTTGCTCTTAGTACATGCTCAATGAATTTTTTTGAGGCCGGAGAGATCTTGCATGCCAAATGCGCCCACGATCGACGACACCTTTGCTGAAGCGTTTCCCATGTCAGCAACGCGTGTCATCATTACGGCGTTGGACGCCGAGTTGGTCACGGCCGCCGCGCAGGAGTTCTGTGGAAATGCGTCGAGCGTCATCGGGTGCGACACGGAAGCCGGCGTCGAGCGAATCTTGTCACCGGATGAGACACCCGACGGACGACCCGGCGTGTCGATCCTCGCCTTTGGATTCAAAACAAAATCACTGCAGGCCGCAATGGTGAGTCGCATCGGGCAAAATGTGCTCACGTGCCCCACCACGGCCTGCTACTGTGGTCTGTTTTGCGAGTCCAAAGATCAGCAGATCCGCATCGGCGGGCAACTGCGTTACTTTGGTGACGGTTTTCAAATCAGCAAGAAGCTGGGAAGCCGACGTTTCTGGCGATTGCCGGTGATGGATGGCGAATTCCTGTGCGAAGATTTCTTCGGGACAGTCAAAGGGATCGGCGGCGGAAATCTTATCCTGTGCGGCGATTCGCAACTCTCCACACTGAAGGCGGCTCGCGCGGCGGCTGACGCCGTCAGGAAGGTTCCGGATGTCATCATGCCGTTTCCGGCGGGCATCGTCCGCAGCGGTTCCAAAGTAGGATCGAAGTATCCTCAACTGAAAGCCAGCACGAACGATAAGTTCTGCCCGACTCTGGTGGGCCAGACTGAGACGTCGCTCAACAAGACTGAGAATGCCGTTTATGAAATCGTGATCGACGGACTGACGGCGACCGCCGTGGCAAAAGCGATGCAGGCTGGCCTCGACGCCGCAGCGGCAGTACCAGGGCTGCAGAGAATCACCGCTGGCAACTACGGCGGAAAACTCGGCCCGCATCATTTTCATCTGCACCGCCTGCAGGACATGAGCATCGAAGCCATCCTATGATGTCCGCGACGACTGGTACGATTGAATTCAACGCAGCGCAGGGAATACAAATGACTGGCGAAACGGAAGTCCCAAAACCAGAGCCTAAGTCTCCTCAGCCTGAGTCCACGCACACTCTCGCCGAAGGCATTCATCCGGAACCGCCGAGCAGCAGGTCAGTCCGAGGATTCCTGGCGCTGATCGTGACCCAGTTTCTCGGCGCGGTCAACGACAACATCCTCAAGGGCGTTTTGATCTACATGGTGATCGAAGGTTCCTGGACCGGCAAACTCGGTTCCGGCGGACAGGGAATCGTCAGCCTTTGTCTCACGTTGCCATTTCTGCTGCTGTCAGGTTTCGCGGGAGAGTTTGCCGACAAGCACAGCAAACGCTACGTCAGCGTCCTGATGAAGCTCGCTGAGATTCCGATCGCGTTGATCGCCATGGCCGGATTCCGATCCGGCAACTTGTGGTTGACAATGGCAGCTCTGCTGGCGCTGTCCGGTCAAAGCGCTATCTTTGGTCCGGCAAAGTACGGCATGATCCCGGAACTGGTCTCACCATGTCAGCTCAGCCGAGCCAATGGCATCATCAACATGATGACGAACCTCGCTGTCATCTTTGGCACACTGGCAGCCGGGACGATTTCCGATTTGTACAGCCCGCTTGCTTCGAGTTCCTCCGCACCCAGTCTGTGGCTGCCGGGGATTGTGATTCTGCTGATCGCCATCGCTGGTGTTGTATCGGTTTCGTTTCTGACGCCCTTGCCCCAGGGAAATCCCAACATCCGCTACAGCCGCAACCCGTTTGCCGTGTACATCGAGACGATTCGAAAGCTGGCGTCGTCTCCCATACTTTTCGTGATGCTTGCCGATGGCTATTTCTATTTTCTGGCTGGCCTGGCCCTGCTGATCCTGCCTGAATACACGATCGTGCTGCAGGCCTACAACGTTTCTCGTTCAGAGGTCAGTATTCTGATGGGAATTCTGGGCATTGCGATCGGTCTGGGCAGCGGAATTGCGGGACTTGTCTCCGGCAAAGCCATTCGCCCGATCCTGATGCCCATCGGAGCCGCCGGGATGACGATCTTCTTCGTGCTCCTCGGAACAATCCCGGCAACCGTCCCGGACCTGCCGCCGGTCTGGCGAATCGTCTGCAGTTCGCACTCACTGCTGATTCTGGGTGCCGGGTTTTCGGCAGGCTTCTATTCGATTCCGCTGCAGTCGCTCATGCAGTACCTCTCTCCTCCCGAAGAACGAGGACGGATCCTTGGCACCTCCGGCGCGATCTCGTTTCTGTTCCTCACAGTTTCGGCGATCATCTACACGGTGATTCGGCCGGCATTCAATCAAAGTGATGGCGTACAGCACCCGGAAAAACTATTCCTCGTTTGCGCAGGCCTAATGTTCGTCGGCGCTTTCGCTTTTCTACTACGCATCAAATCCAGCGGCCTGAGCCTGGCCAAAGTCGCGAGTGGCTGAGCGAATTGGATCGCTGTCAGGCCATGATCTCTCGAATCGGCGTGCCCGGGCAAATGACGAACGGGCGGCCTTCGATGTCGGGAACATTGGTGTCGATCGGATGGCTTTGGATGTGGACGTTGTCGGCTCATGAACAATTGATTCACTTGAGGTGGCCAAGCGAGACAAGAAAGGCATCCATCTCAGCGATGGTCTTGTAATAATAGCGACATGCTTCCGCGCGTGCTTCGCCACTGCCGCGACCGGGATTAAAAAATCCGTGCGGCTGGCCTTCGTACGATTTTAATTCGAAATATGGTGCATCGTCGACCATTTTGGGGACAACTCGGGATTCCGGCAAGGCCCGGCCTGTACGTTCGGCTTTGGGGATGCAATAACACGCTGCCTGCCAGTTCATTCTCTCCTTGTGTTTTAAATCCAACGGGTGATTCTATGCGAAGCCTTGTTCTGTTCATCGCCGCCGCAATTTTGACAACAACTGGTGTCTCAAAAGCTGACAATTGGGGGCATTGGCGGGGTCCGATCGGCAACGGATCTGCCGTGAACGCCCATCCGCCGACGGAATGGAGCGGCACGAAGAATGTGAAATGGAAGGTCGAGCTTCCCGGACGCGGATCCGGTTCGCCAGTAGTCTGGGGCAATCAGATTTTTGTCACGACGGCGATACCAACCGCCGAGACGAGTGGCGCTGGTGCATCGCGTGGAGGCGGTCGGCGGGGTAGTGGATCGTTGCCGAATCTTGATTTCCGTTTGCTGTGTTTCGACCGAACTGACGGCAAGCTGCTGTGGCAACAGACAGCTGTCGTTGCCACACCGCATCAGGAAACCCATTCGACCAATGGATTCGCATCGGCGTCACCCTGCACAGATGGGCAGCATGTGTACGCTCACTTTGGATCTCGCGGTTTGTACTGCTACACGATGGATGGAAAACTAGTCTGGAAGCGAGACGACTTCGGAAAAATGGAGACACGCAACAGTTTTGGTGAAGGCAGTTCACCCACCATCGAGGGCGACATGATTCTCATGCCGTGGGATCACGAAGGCCCGTCTGCGTTGTACGCTTTGAACAAGCTGACAGGCAAGACAATCTGGAAAACAGATCGCGATGAACCATCGTGCTGGGCGACGCCCCTGGTTGTTGATGCTCCAAATGGCAAGCAGGTTGTCTTGAACGGTCAAACGTGCGCGCGGTCATATGATCTGAAGACTGGCAAAGAACTCTGGCGCTGCGCTGGTCAGACGGAACGTCCCTGTGCTTCACCTGTGGCGGCGGATGGGATGGTGTTTGTCGGGAGCGGGCACAAGGGATCGTATTTCGGTGCGTTTCGATTGACGGGAAAAGGTGATATCAAAGGGACGGACAACGTCGTCTGGACGATTAACCAGGACACGCCAGACATTGGCTCGCCGCTGTTGTCATCGGGAAGGATCTACTTTCACAAGGGGAAGACAGGTCAGCTGTCGTGTGTCGATGCAGCGACAGGAAAGCCATTCTACATGGCCAGCCGAGTGCCAGGACTCGACAACATTTATGCGTCACCGGTCGCTGCCGGTGGATACGTTTATTTGACTGCTCGAAACGGTTCGACGACCGTCATCAAAGATACTGACAGCCTGGAAGTTGTCGCCACAAACAGTGTCGGTGAAACCGTCGATGCGACTCCGGCACCCGTGGATGACCAACTCATTATTCGTGGCGAACAGCATTTGTTCTGTATCGAGGCAGCGAAGTAAGCATCGGGTGGTCAATAAGTGTCGCGACACAAATCATCCGCAGAGCGTTAGCTCCCGGTTTGCACAGAACCGGACGCTGGCGCGTTGCCGCTGATAAGCCAATCATGACCACTCCATGTTAATGGCTTGGGGCATTCGCTCTACCGTCCCGCCTGTGTTCTCGGACATCGTTGAGCAGCTTCTTTAGTGCAGCAACCTTTTCCGGCTGCTCGGCGTAAAGATTCGACTTCTGAGCGATGTCGGTTTTCAGGTTGTAGAGTTCGCCGGGCTGAGTGTTCTTTGTGCAGCCGTTCGCCGACTTGAACCAATCCGGGACCGCTGAGACGCCCCCTGTCTTGGCATCCACGAGGACCTTCCCCATGAAACGCCGAACAGCCCTGATCCTTTTTACAGTTTTGATCGCCGTTGGTTACGCTTCACATGCGGCAGCCGAATCATCACCGAATATTCTCTTCGTGATCGCTGACGATGCCTCGCTGCACTTCGGCGAGACATATGAATGCAAGTGGGTGAAG
>JBBQSE010000191.1:0-14189 GCA_038214195.1 Planctomycetales bacterium | reverse complement strand
AAGGAATCAGCCCCGCACGTGAACGTCGGAATTGATCGGTTCCGATTCGAACATTCCGAAGCGGACCTCTTAGGAAATCCCACCACCAGTACGCAAGCAATTCACGGTCGGGAATGTCATGCTCAAACATCGTCCAAAAATGGTTGACCAGTTTTTCAAACGCTGCTAACTCGTCACCGGTCAAATCCGTATCGGAACCGGCTTCGGAAGGGTTTGTAAATTCGACCTCGAAACTTTCCAGGGCAAAAGTAGCGGTCTCTTTCTTAGAGAGCCAATCGCGCCGATCTGCTGCCGTTTGCAATAAGTCCCAAACCTTGTCCATCGAATACTCTTCGATCTCTTCGGTGGTGACAAACTCACCGAACAGGTCGGCCATCGCTACGCGAACCGCCCGGACTAGGTCAGGCGGAAAACCACGGGACTGAAGAAAGTTTTGCTGATCGGCTTTGATCTCCTCAGCCAGGCTTGTGAATGTTTTTCGTATTTGCTCAATCTCTTCGGCGGTCACCTCTCCCGCTTCAAGCCTCTTGCGAGTTTCGTTTATCGACTCAAACGGGCCTGGACCTTCTCGGCGATTCAGCACAAATGTGAGTAGTTTTCGTTCCGTCAGTTTTTCGTGATTGTTCACAATGCCACCCCTGAGAGGTTGACGCCTGAGAGAAAAGAAAACGCGGGAAACGAGTCTCAGGAGTCTCGCTTGTCGGGAGCTAACCTATCCCGCGTTGAACGAAGTGTAACCGATCAACCAATCTTCCGTGCGACTTCCGCCGCCCTGGCGTTTCCGATCTTTGCGTAATGCTCTGTCATGTTGGCTTTAGAGTGCCCGAGAATGCTTTGAGCGTGCTCTAAGCCGAATTCATCGCGCACAACTTCCGCAGCCGTGTGGCGCAACTGGTGGGGAACCCAGCGTTCTATTTTCAGCCTGTCACATGCCCGTGTGATGGCGCGGCAAAACGCCGGTCTCGTCATCTTGAACAGCTTTGCGTCTGGATCGGCTGACAGATACCTCGTCAGGATCAATTGAGCTTTCGGCCCGAAATGCAGAGTACGACTTTTGCCATGATGCCGACACTTGTTGTCCGACAAATCCGCAGACCAGACGTTACCGGCTCGATTCAGCATCCCGCCCGTCATCATCAACAGTTCGCCAGATCTTGAACCTGTCAGCCGCTGGAGGTCGATCAGATCCCGCACGAGAGGTGAAACCTCTTTTCGTACGCGATCAATCTGGTTTGCGTCCACAGCAGTGCGGGGAGGATTATCAGGAGCCTCAGTGCGGCCTTCCAGGAGCGGGGCAACGCATTTCAGCCGCTCAAGAACGCTGGAGTCGATCAGTTCATTTGCAATGGCGTGCTTGAAGATACGGCGAATGCGGCTCATGCCTGCATTGACGGACGGACGAACCCAGCCAGCTTCGACCAGTTTGGCCCGAACGGCCTTGAGCGCCAACGGACCAAAATCTTTGGCAGGAACCATTCCGTACAACTCGTTCAATGGGCGAACGGTCGATTCGATAATCCCGTACTCGCTGGTCGGCAAGCCGTTCTTGACGTAGTGCGTTTTGGCATGGTTCAAAAACACGAGAATCAGCTCGCCTACGCTGGGACCGGGATCGTCGGATTCATTTCGTGGAAGTCTTCCACGATTGGAATCGGCGATTGGATCAATCGGGATGCCGCCAGCGTGCTTTGCGATCATCTGACCGTAAAGGATACGGGATTCTTCGGAACCGAACGGCCCGAGAAGATAATCCTTCCCGTTGATTCTGACTCTGGCCTGTCCACTTTGCTTGTGGAGAAGATACGACGGAAAAACATTGGGTTTTCGTGCCATGTGCGGGACTCCCATTCATTTCGTGGAAGTTCTTCCACGATTGAAACTGAGTTCTTGCCGCACTGACGAACGTCGTCAGGTATCGTAAATCACGATTCAGCTTAGACTTATGATCATTGGAGGATAACGGACTTGAACCGATGACCTCCTGCATGCCATGCAGGCGCTCTCCCAACTGAGCTAATCCCCCCGTCTTGTGTCCTTTGGGTCGGACATTCGGAACGCTATCAGTCTCTGAGAAAAGTGTCAAGCAGATTCGAACGGTTCTCGGGCGGTGAAGTTGTGTTGGGGGCTGACGATGTCGCCTGGTTAGAACTGCATCCCAATCTGGTAGGTCAGAAATGCGCCAATGTACGCGAGGATGGTCATGTAGACGAAGGAAAAGGCTGGCCAGCGCCAGCTGTTGGTTTCGCGGCGGATGACCATCAATGTCGAAACGCACTGCGCACACAGCGCGAAGAAGACCATGATGGATAGCGCCACCGGAATTGAAAAAACCGGCGATCCGTCGGGCCGCGTGGCGGCGATGAGAGTGCCCCTGAGGCCTTCGTTTTCTTCGTCAACGTCGCCACCAAGACTATAAATAGTCCCCAGCGTCGCGATAACGACTTCCCGAGCTGGAAATGAAGCGATAACGCCCACTCCGATCCGCCAGTCCCAGCCAAGCGGCCGAACGACGGGCTCAATCGCCATTCCGGTGCGACCGAGAATGCTTTGTTCCAGGAGCCGCGAGTTCACGGCATTTAACTCGGAAGCGACAAGCTCAATTTGAACTGCGTTCGTTTCTTCATCTTCCTGAAGTGCCTCGATTTTCGCTGTGAGTGCGTATTGTTCCTGGTGATTGCCGGGAAATGATCCAGCGGCCCAGACGAGGACACTTGTCGCAAAGATGAGTGTTCCGGCGCGGACGACGAAAGCGAGGCCACTTTCCCAGATTCGCAGCGCCACCACGCGCGGCGACGGCATGCGGTAGTCGGGCAGTTCCAGCAGAAAGGGCGACGATTCTCCCCTCAACAACGTCTTTCGAAGTATCAGGGCAACTGGGACCGCGACGACAAGTCCGAGAGTGCTCATGGCAAACAACACAACAGCCCGCAGTGGCAGCCAGCCGCCGAGCAGACCGGTGTCTGGAATGAATGCTCCGATCATCAGCACATAGACGGGAAGTCGTGCCGAACAGCTCATGAGCGGCGCGATCATGATTGTTACGAAGCGATCGCGACGATCATCGATCACACGCGTCGCCATAACACCCGGCACCGCGCAGGCGAACGAGGACATTAACGGCAGAAACGAACGGCCGCTCAGCCCGAGCAGACTCATCAGACGATCCATCATGAACGCCGCTCGCGCCATGTAGCCGCAATCTTCGAGCAATGCGATGAACAGAAACAACAGGCAGATTTGTGGCAGGAAGACCAGGACCGAGCCAACGCCGGCAACAATGCCTTCAGTCAGCAAACTCCGCAGCGGTCCCGGGGCCATCGACCCCTGAATGATCGAACTCACCCAACCCAATGCCGCTTCCACGCCTTCGCTCACAGGCTGCGAAAACCAATAAATGGTGGAAAACACCAGCAGCAGAACGGCGAGGCAGATGATAAACCCAAAAACGCGATGCGTCAGAACGGAATCGATTCGATCGCTCAACGTCGTGGTCGATGCCTTTGAGCGTGTTTGAACACGGGACAGCAGTTCATTGATATATCGGTAACGTTGCTGAGCTTCGACGCCGGGAACCTGAATTCCGGACACGGCAAGCGACTTGCGCGACTCTTTGAGGGCCGAGCGGTATTTCTCTCCGGCATCGTGTGTCAGCAGACGTTCTACCGATCCGTCGGCGTCCAACAGACTGCGTGCGACAAGAAAAGGTGAGCGTTTCTCTGCGGGAATTCCAAGTGCGGACAGCAATTCCTCAAGTCGTTCAATTTCAGAAACGACCGGACCAGTCAGAATGCTGGAAGAATTCGGATATCCCCGATCGGGATCATGGCCCTTCGGCTCTGCCTCGGCGAGCGACCTCAGCACAGCGGCCTTGAGGTCATCAAGACCTTCGCGTCTGGTCGCTGATGTGGCAATGACAGGAACGCCAAGTTCGCGGCTGAGAGACTCGGTATCAATTCGAATCCCCGCATGAACTGCGGCGTCCCACATGTTGAGACACAGGATGACCGGGCAGTTGACTTCAAGAACCTGTGTCGCCAGATAAAGATTTCGCTCCAGCGCCGAGGCATTGCAAATGCAGACAATAAGGTCTGGTTTTGGTTCGTCACAGCAACCAGTCAGGACCTGAACGGCCACCATTTCATCCGGTGATTTTGGCGAGAGACTGTATGTGCCGGGCAGGTCTACAAGGTCAATGTTGCGACCGGACCACTGTGCTTTGCCGATCCGCTGTTCGACCGTGACGCCGGGGTAATTTCCCGTGCGAACTCTCATCCCCGACAGCGCGTTAAAAAGCGTGCTCTTGCCGGTATTCGGGTTACCAATTAAAGCAACTCGCGCGGGCCGGGCACTCACGCATGTGATTGTTGGTGACGGTGGAGTCACAGAGATACCGCGAAGTTTAGAGGTAAATTCGGCGGGACATCAGGCCAGGAGAAAGGTGAGGAATCTTTGCAAGTTAGTCTTAACAGAAAGGTCACCCATCGACTCCATCAATCATTGGGCGGCGAACTGGATCTCGCGGACTGGAGCAATGGCAGCAGGTTCCGACCATTCCGAATCATCAGTTACCGAGATACAGGCCGCCTCGCTGAATCGCATCGAAATTGAGCCATTATGCACACGGTATTGGATCGGACCTCCAAACGGAGCCCGTCGCATGACCTGGACCACAGCTCCTGGAACGAATCCCATTTCCATAAGTCGCGATGCAATTCTGCTGGCACCTGAAATTGCGGTGACAATCGCAGACGACCCCGGAGACAAATCAGCCAGTCGCAATGTTTTCACGAGAGCGCAGCCCCAAAAAGAGGTAGAACACAGTCCTGAACTCAAACCAAACTCGCAAAACGCACTCATTTTGCGATGCAGACACAATTTGCACACTACATTCAGGAGGCTTCCAAGTTGGCCACTCCTGTCGAAAGTGAGACTCAATCTCAACTCGCCTGTTGAATGCTATCGCAGTTCGGGTGGTCTCGGCCACACACTTTGCACCCGATTTCGCCAGATTCCGGCTAATTTCCGAACGCGAGAGGCTATGCGGGCTGCCCTGAAACTAGATTTTGCTCGCAAACACCTTCCGACGTTGGAGCTCAGGTGACCGATTTCCTGATCGCTGCTTCAAGCTGAGCGATCGTGAATGGCTTTCCAAGAAAGTGAAACGCCGGATGTTGTTCCCCCGGCTCGCACATTTCGAAACTCGGCATCATGCCGGAAACAAGGATCACAGGAATCGAAAACTTCCATTCACGAAGGATCGCGAACATCTCCATACCACTGAGCTGGGGCAGGAGATTGTCGAGGATGATGAGATTGAACGATTCGGTTGACGCCGTCAAAACTTCGATCGCCTGAACTGCGCTGTTCACACATACGCAGGAATGTTCCAGCTGGGAAAGCATTCCCCGACACACCTTCAGCACCATTTCGTCATCATCGACAACCAGAATATTCAACGGAAACCCTCCGTGAACCACCTGAGCCCCGGCGGGCTGACGGCAAGTTCATTGAGTCATTTTTAGGGTTTGTTCTTCGAGTCCTGGGAAGGTGGATTGCCAAGTCTCGGCAGCAGGGACTTTAGACTACCGGGTGTTGAAGGGAGAATGCCAGGCAATCCGGGAATTTTCTTCTCAATATCCGATGGCAAAGCCGCACTCCGCAGGACTCCACTAACCTTGTCCATTGTCTGATCGATTTTCTCACGGTCCTTTTCCTTGATCAAACTGGAATTCGAAACCTGCTTCATGAGCGACGCGGGGTCCAGATTGCCGGATCGAAGATTTGCCATCAATGTGCGAACTTCCGACGCTTGCTGTATCAGCTCCTTATTGTCCTGAAGCAGACGAGTATAGTCCGCCGCAAAGCGATTCTTCAAAGTCTCAATGTGCTCGTCCGCGTACTGGCTGACTTCCGCGATCAACTTTGCTTTTGCAGCTTCCAGTTGATGCGTAAAGGCAACTTTAACGCCGGACGCCACTTGTTCTCCGACGTCCGAATGCAATTCAATCGAAGGTTCTCGAAGAGTCCCGGAAACCTGCACAATGGCATTGAGCGACGCGAGATTTGCAAATGCTTCGTTCGCCACTGCGACAATCTCAGGGCGAACATCCTCGTTGGCGGAGAATTCGAGTTGTTCGAGCCGCGAATCGAGAACAAGTCGGCCCTCGATTTTATTCCCGACAAGGACCAGTCGGCTTTGCCAGGAGACATTATTCAGCACCGCTCGAAGGCATGCTTTGTCGAGCTTTCCGGCGCGCAGCGGAATTGTGTTCGTGTCGCGAAAGTCTGCGAGCATTTCCGTCACCGAAGTTTCGGTCGTGGCGTCGTACGTGACTTTCATCTGGAGCGGCCGAGATCCGTCCGCAGTGAGCGACATGACACAGGGACGCCCGAGCAGCATGGGATCTTCGGTCACGTCCGTCAATAGCGCCTGAAATGGAACAGATTCTCTGTTGATCGACATGGTTCCAGTCAGTCGCAAATTCCTCAGCACAAAACCGGGAGCGGGATTGGCAGCCCAGAAATCGAAATCCTGCCCCGAACCGCGTGGTGGCTGAATCTGGTCATGCAAACCATGCTGATAATCGCGAATCAGCTCGACCCAGCTTAGTGTTTCCTGCAGCCGCAGGTACATCGTTTCGCCAAGCAGCGCCTGAGAGATGCGGCGTGCGTCGGGTTTTAGCAGGGCGAGTGTGTGTTTGACTTTTTCCTGATCGCGAAGACGGGCTTCGTTGAGCAATTGAAAATCGTTTCTCACCTCAGGCACGATTCCCGTAAGATCATCGCGAAATGTCTGCGCGTCGCGGACGATGAGTTCGGCTTCCTGCGCGACCGTCAGATACTGCTCGATTTGGTGCAGAGTGTCGCCCTTTTTCGCGTTGGCAAAATTCTGTTTGAGTGCTTTGGCACGTGGTTCGAACGTTTTAGCCCGTTCCACGAGTACATCAAAATGAGCATCCCACTTGTCATAGACGCCGGTGCCCACTCGGTAGGTTTCCAGAGTATTGGGGTCGAGCTGGGCTTTGATTTGTTCCTCCAGATTCGACAGCCATTCGTCGCCAAGTTCTGTCAATTTCTCTGTGATCCATGAAGGTTCCGTATCCCGGGGCTCCGTCTCTTCGCTGAGTTCCAGTTGGCCATCGTCACTGCGGCGTGTGTCAAATCGCAGGCCATCCACATGACCATCTTCGACTACGAAACGTCGCCGCGACAACGAATGCGACTCGAACCTAAGGTGCAGCTCATCAAATTCCACCATGTTCCTGCCGAGATGACTGGGGCTGGCGAGTGCCATGCCGTGGATCGTGATCGACGGCGGAAAATAGGTTGATGTCAGGTCGGCGACGTCAACCTTCGCTCCAGTGATGGACTGGAAGGTCTGCACGGCGGAATAACGCAGCAAAGGATCCACGCCCAGGGCGAGAAATCCCCAGAGCAGGCCCACGATGATCAGTCGAGGTATGATGTAAGTCCAACGCATGACGATTCTCAGTGGAGTATGATAAAATGGCTCACATTCCCGCTCAGGCATCAAGTGTGCTGAAGCGATCAGCCCATTCAGCACCCAGCAGGACTTTTGTAATCCACCAGTGACGAATGTGTCGGGAAAGTTTTTCGGAGTACTTCTGGAAGACAGGACGACTGAGTCGATGCACGGGCCAAATGAGCGCAAGCCCGCAGAGAAAACTTCCCATGACGATTGAATTGTTGAAGTTTGTCCACGGCATCATTGGAGTGTCGTAGACCGCTTCCCACAATCCGCGCAGCGACGGCTGCCCCAGCACGAAAACACCAACCCTATCAAAGCTGGAATCCAGCTGAGACGATGCAAACGTCAAAGCCACTGCGGCGCAGGCCGTAACGGCGAGGTTGACGCGCATCGCGGCAATGCAAAATCCAAGCACGATCGCCAGCAGATTGCCTTTGGGGACAATACCCAGCATGACACCCAACGCCAGTCCGTACGACATTTGCGATGGAGTCGATTCAATGACGAGCGCCTTGAGCAGCATTCGAAGAGGCCGCAGGATTAAAAACATGACGATTCCCTGATGTTGCCGGAAAAGAAAATGCAGTCTGACTCACCCGTCGAAGAGGCTGCGTGGACTTTGCTCCCGAGCCTGCGACAGGTCAAGATGGGCTGTGGGCAAGTGTGCCTGTTGCAGGTCACTTAGGCTGACCGCATCGAAATGCGTCGGCAGGAGTGGCTATCAATGTTTGCCTATCGCATTTTCTGCCGCTTTTGGAACGACCGCAAAAATGAAGGGCTCTGTAATCCCAGTCCAGAACCGGTCCCGGTCAGCCGAATCCTTGCCCACACGAACTCATTTTCAGTCCCAGTGTCTCGAACTTGCTGAAGAGTCGCGTGAGCTCTTGTAAAGCTGCAATTGAATCCCTAACATCCGCCACCCCGGTCTGATTCCGCAAGGAGTTACAGCCCAGGGCGAAGGCAATGCGTGCTGAGAATTCGGCACAAATGCGTTGCTGGGCAGATAGCTCAGTTGGTAGAGCACAGGACTGAAAATCCTGGTGTCGGGGGTTCAATTCCCCCTCTGCCCATTTTTTAACGCTTCCAAAGCAACCAAAGGCCCGCGAAAACTCCGTGTTTCGACGGGCTTTTTGTCTGATTGGGTTTGCTACTGTTCGCGAAGCTTTGCCTGAAGTTCAATCGCCATTGAGCCAAGGTCTCCGAGTGACTTCGTCAGCAGGTTCTCCTCGCTGTCGCAGGAACCATTCACCAATGATTTGCTCGTGCGAATCGTGCCAATCAATTCGCCCTGTTCGATGCCGATCGCAATCAGGTCTATTCCGGCCTGAGTTTCGCTCAGGTCTGGGAGTTTACCGAGCAACATCTTTTCAATCTCCGTCTGCGGCGAAACGAACCGCCGCTGGCATTGGCTCGCACACGCATGCCGTCCTGAGCAACAAGTTCCAGGCACTCAGTTCACGGAAGTCAAAAACGCGGCCTCGGCCATCAAGCCGGGGCCAAAGGCGAGGGTAACGATGGGGCCGGCGGTGCCAGCGTTACGCATGCGATCCAAAACAAAAAGCACAGTCGGTGAAGACATATTGCCGTGATCGCGAAGTACGGCGCGAGACTCGGATGTCGCGTCGGCTGGCAGCTTCAGTGCGGACTCAAAAGCATCCAAAATCCTCGGGCCGCCTGGGTGAACGGCCCAGGCTGCGACTTGATCCTGAGTACAATTGAGTGACTGCAGCCATGAGATCATCCACGGCCCGAGTGAGGCTTCAATGACTTCCCCCACTTTGCCTGACAGACCAATATCAAAGCCATTGTCTCCGATGCGCCAATTCATCGCATCCATGGAATCCGGGATCAGGCACGATCCGCTGCCGCTGATGGCCCAGAGTGGCTCCGCGTTTCCTGGTTCGCCGGAAACCACCATGGCGGCCGCGCCGTCGGCGAACAGCGAGTTGACGATAAGGCCGCCGTCTTCCCAGTTCAGAGGATAATGCAGGGTGCAGAGTTCTACAGAGCACACCAGCACTTTCGCCTTTGGCTCGACGGCGACAAGTCCCCGGACGACGCGCATGGCGTTAATGACGCCATGACACGCCATAAATGCAACATTGATCCGCTGTGTTGTGGGACGCAGGCCAAGCGACTGAATCAGTTGGATATCAACGCCCGGCGCACCGAACCCCGTACAGGTGACGGTGACAAGATGTGTGATTTCATCGGGGCTGACCTGGGCGTCCTTAAGTGCGGCGATTGAGGCAAGTTCAGCGAGAGGACCAGCCAGCGTTGCATATAACTTCATCCGCTCCGCCGTACCCGGCCCGCGACCGGGATTGACGGCTACCGGCGGGTACTTCCATTCCCGTTCCAGAATTTCCGGAATGATTGCGGCTCGCGATTCAACGCCTGACTGGCGAAACAGGATGCGCATCATTCGCTCCTGGCGTTCGTTTTCACAAACGACAGCACTGAGTTTGACCAGTGCCTCCGCCTGAGGCAGGCTCAACGGCGGCACCGCTGTGCCGATTCCGAGTATGAGACACTTAGTTGTCATTGTCCCTGTTCCGTCGGCAAACCACTGAATTGACTCCAAAGGACCAAAAGACGTTGCGGCCAGTGCCGCGTCCGCTCCGCAAATCAAGCCACCGAGCCATCGAAACGGTTTCGAAGACAGCGAAGGAATAGAATGTGTCTCACGCCGAATGCGCGTTCCTTGATGCGATCAACAGGTTGTCACCTCCGACGACATCGCTGGATTTTCATCGCCGATCTCTATCGTGTTCATTAGATCTTCAAACTCCGCTGATTCGTACTTTTCAGATACTCGACTGTCTCTCCACAGATTTCTGAACATCAGATGCCCCCAATAGCCAATCAGGGGCGGGGTGTAGAATCCGGTCCAGGACGTCGCAGTCATGCGTTCTTCGGGAATTTTCCCGGAAATCTTCGCATGCAGCGCAGGCAACTCCGTCCAATGCGCGGTTGGAAAGTAGTGATGCGCCGTGTGGTAGCCGAAATTGTATCGAACCCAGTTGTAGGAGTCTTGAAGCACATTGTTGGAGAATCCATACTGACTTTTCTCGTCACATCCAACATGGTTCTGGTAGTCCGTTAGCCGTGAAAAGAAGAGCACGGAAAAATAGTACGGACCGTAGAACCAGGGTTCAAGAGAGATCAGAGTCGCACCGATTCCGACCACAGCCAACTGTTCAAGCAGGGCGAGCGGATAGTTCAACGAATCGGATGGCTTGCGAACAAAAGCGCGCACAAACGACTCGCCGATTGGATAGAACAATACGATCGGAATGCCCCGCACGCTGTAGGAAATTGCCCCGACGATCGATCGGCGGGACATCTCCCAATGGAACCCTCTGCCCCAGGAATCATCTCCCTTGTGGTGCCGCAGGATGTGAGTCAGCCTCCAGTTGGAGGACGACATTCCAGTGACCATTGACAGGGTAAGATCGATCCAGCGATTGATGACCTTCGAGGTTGTCCAGGGACGATGCACATGCTGATGAAGCAGAAAGTTCATGTCATTCAGTACGAACCACAGGGACAGTCCAGCTGCCAGGCCTAACCAGCCGTCTGGCATTCCAAAGACCGCAGGAATCAGAAGAAAAGCCGGCGCCAGAATCGCTCTGACGAACATCACCGTGTCTTCCCGATAGTGAAGCAGCCGCCTGCGAGAGGGCGTTGATTCAATATCTTTCATAGTCATTCTTTTCACCTGATTATAGAATCTCCGAATACCGGTGGCGAAAGATTTCGACCGGCCGTCGCCGACTCCAGGGTCGCCGGACGGAATCATCCAGAGCTGTCATAAGTCCTGCGGAGATTACTGCACACCTCAAATGAGCCACAGCATCATCCACGGCGAATTGCAAATTTTCAAGGGCGCGGCGTGGCACATTGACGATTACGTGGATCCGGCAATTCCGCGCGACACGGTTGCAATGCCGAATTGCTGGCATTTCGTGGCGCGTCAGGAATCCTCAGATCCGGTCTGGGAGTTCGCCTGTCGAGCATCGCGTGGTTTACGCGGTTCCGGTTGTGTCGGCAATAGCGAACCGTGGTGATTCATTCGCATGAGGATTTCGTGTCCGACGGAGATCAGCTGCTGAATGGCAGCTTCTTCAAGGATGATAGCGGCATCTGTAAATTTCAGCCGGAGCCGAACCGTGAAGCTACTTGAACTGTTCAATTCTCGCAAAGACAACGGCGGTCGTCGCGCCGACAAACAACGGGCTCACATGACGTGGGCATCGCAGTCCGTCAGCAGGTCATTGCGATCCACACAACTGTACCTCAAACGCAATCTGTGGGTGTGGCCGATCATTGCCGTCTTTGTGCTTGGCGTGATTGGCATGTCCGTTCGCTCCGCCATCGAAACTACGATGCGCGACAATCTGCGATCACAGCTACAGACACTTTTGAACGTTGAAGTGGCCATGCTGCGCACATGGTTCAATGTGCAGCAATCCAGCGTTGAAACGGAAGCCAATTCAACGGAGGTGCGAGAACTTACCAGGCAGCTCTTGAGCGCGGCGGACGGGGATGCTCCTTCAGAAAAGCCGTTGAATCTGGCCTCAGTGCATCGAGATCTGGAAAAACAACTTCGCGGAACGATGGCAACTCACCGCTACATTGGCTATTTCATTGCCGACGAGACGAAGACGATCGTTTCATCGTCCGAGCCATCGCTGATCGGCCGTAGTGAAATTCCGGAATTTGACACGATACTGAGCAAAGCTCTGGATGGAATCAGCACTGTGTCTCCACCGTTTCGCAGCGTAGCGGCCGTGAAGTACGGTGCCGGACTGAATCGCACAAATCAGCCGACCATGTTCACGGTGGCGCCGATTCGCGACGAAAATTTTCACGTCATAGCGACGCTGGGGCTTCGCATTCGTCCTGAAGAAGAGTTTACAAAAATTCTGCAGCTCGGCGAGATTGGAAAAACTGGCGAGACGTACGCCTTCGATCGCGACTTCGTCATGGTGTCGAACAGCCGCTTTGACAGTGACCTGATGCTGCTGGGACTGGTTCCGCAGGATCCCGGTTCGCAGTCATTGCTTACCATCCAGATTCGCGATCCCGGCGGCAATATGATCGAAGGTTTTCGGCCCGCCAACCTGCGGGCGGAAATGCCTCCGACTGTCATGGCAATAAGCGCGGTCGCAAAGCAATCGGCATTTAACGTAGATGGCTATCGAGACTATCGCGGCGTGCCCGTCGTGGGTGCCTGGAGCTGGCTCGACGACTATGATCTCGGCGTAACGACAGAGATTGAATATGCGGAAGCTTATCGACCGCTCACCATTCTGCAGTGGACATTCTGGGGCCTGTTCACGCTGCTGATTGCGAGTTCCGTCGCGATTTTTGTCTTCACCATCATTGTTGCGAAACTGCAGCGGGAAGCGCAGAAGGCGACGATCGAAGCGCGGCAGGTGGGACAGTATCAACTGCTGGAGAAGCTCGGTCAGGGAGCGATGGGTGTCGTTTACAAGGGGCAACACGCAATGCTGCGCCGCCCGACGGCCATCAAGATGCTGGATCTGGACAAGATCAACGACACGTCCATTTCGCGATTTGAGCGGGAAGTACAGATTACCTGTCAGCTCAACAATCCAAACACGATCGCCATTTACGACTACGGACGCACGCCGGAAGGTGTCTTCTATTACGCGATGGAGTATCTGGACGGCATTGATTTGGAGACGCTCGCGACAAAGTCCGGGCCGCAGCCGGAAGCGCGTGTGATTCATCTGTTGCTGCAGATTTGCGGTTCACTTTACGAAGCACATACGCTGGGCCTTGTTCATCGCGATATCAAGCCAGCCAACATCATGTTGACTCGTCGCGGAGGTCTTCCGGACGTCGTGAAAGTCCTGGATTTCGGCCTGGTCAAAGCACTTGACGAGAAGAAACAGGCTTTGGCGACGGCAGCAAATTCGCTGACCGGCACACCGCTGTACATTTCTCCCGAGGGCGTGAATTCGCCTGCGCTCGTCGATGCTCGGAGCGACATCTACGCCGTCGGTGCCGTAGGATATTTTCTGTTGACCGGAAATCCTCCGTTCATGTCCGACAACCTTGTGGAGTTGCTCCGCATGCATGTGTCACAGGCACCGCTCGCGCCTTCAGACAGGCTCGGTCGGGAAGTGTCAGCGGCCCTCGAAGCCGCAATCCTGTCCTGTCTGGAAAAGAATCCGGCCAACCGTCCTCAAACTGCTCGCGATCTGGGGAATCTGCTCCGCAAGTGTCCAGCCTTTGGGCAATGGACTATCGAAGACGGCGATGCTTGGTGGGGCCGCTATGAACGCGGTCAACTGAGTCAGTCGTCCATATCTGCGAGTACCGGCGGCTCCGGCATGCGAGTGTCGTCTACATCCGAAAAGTCGGCGACGGCCAATCCGACATCATCAAAGAATGACGACGACTTCGGAGGCACCGTGATTGCGGACAAGGACGCGATGTCGTGACGGCCGTTATACTTCACGCGGTCAGAGATGAAGCTGTGGATTTTGTTGCACTTGTCCCCTCTCCCCCGCAATTGATTTTCCAACTTGATACGTTTTCCACGGGGGAGAGGGCTCGTGCTCTGTCACAGCCTCCCTTTCGGGTAGTGGGCGGGGGCACACATCGCAGTAAACCCACCAAACGCAGGGCACCGGGGCGCGGCCCAGCCAGAAAAAACAAAATAATA
>JBBQSE010000190.1:0-14214 GCA_038214195.1 Planctomycetales bacterium | reverse complement strand
GCCTCGCAGGACTGCTCTTACGGCGCGCACACGCAATTCAAATGTTGAATTCTTTCGCTCATCCATGATGAGCGAGTTATCTGATACACGAAGCTATCGAGTCAAGATGATTTGTTGCATTACTTTTGCGGCGAGCCATAGGACGATATCGTCCGGACTCAGCGCATGAGTTGGATTGTTGGATTCCAGAAGTTGCTGGACCTCACCGTTGCGATTGAATCGGATGGCCGCCGTTGACGTGCGACGACCGTCGATGCGTTGCATCAGAGCCGTGGCATACAGGCCACATGCCATCAACGCTCCTGCTGAACCGCCTCCAAGACGCGGTGTCTGGACGGGAAATGTGGGAATTAGTCGTACCGCCTGTGCAGCGTCCTTTTCTTTTTCCTTCAGTGATTGCCAGGCACACTTCCAGGCGAGTGCCAGACTGTGCTGCATGTTCTGGTCAATGACGGTGACGCCAAACGCCAGAGGATCCGTGTAGACGCCATGAAAATATTCTGACCGCAACTCCAGCCGCAGGGGAGCCACGTGCCCCCGCTGATCGGATCCAATCAGCAGCATTTTTAACTCATTTTCGTAAGTCAATGTTTTCCTAGAATTGTGTTCCAGAGGGTCGGTCCACAATACGCTCAGCAGTCGCCGTATCATGAGTTTGATCGATTGCGAATCGCGGTTGTTTTCAAAGTCGCGCAGGGCTGCGGTCACCAATTTACCTGCGGCATCAGCCTGATCGAATACGTTGGGGTTTCCCGTGAAGCGTGGCTCCAGATCCGGAGCCTGATCTTCCATGTTGAGTCGTCTGGCGCGGAAGAACAGCATCGCGGCGTTTTGCAGACTTTGAATTGTGTCTTCACTGTTTGGGGCAACGCGTTGAGCAACCGCAGCCGCGACGACATGGGACATCCCGCAAACCAGATCGGCCAGTTGTTCACGGTTTTCGACGGAATAATCCGCTTCCGGAAAAATGAACGCTGCACGGGCCAGATTGTCAGCGGGAGAGGCATTAAGAATTCGCTTCAACTGGATGGCCAATTCGGGATCGGCTGAACATCCCACGCTGCGCGCGTACTGAATCAGGGCGACACCCGACTGTTCATCTTCCCCGCTGCCGACGCCGCGCCAGTTGTGCCAGAAATCCGCGTAGCCACTTTCGGGCGACGCTCCGTCACACCACAAGCTGCAAGCGAGCAGGAATCGTTCTTTCAGAGTGGCCATGTTGCAGGATTCAATCCGTGTGACTGGTTTGTGATGTCGTGCGACGACGGTCTGCGGGCAGATGCGTCATCCACCAGGGTGACAGATTCTGATCTGCGCAGACCAGGATCGCAAACGTGTTGACGGCAACACTGGAATGATCGGAGGAGAAAACATGGGCGAAGGATTCTGACGAACAATCTAAACATTTTGCCCGAAAGACGTCACCCGATTTCAGCCTCAGTGCATTTCAACGGTGGGTGTTTGGAAATTGTTTCAGACATCGACTCGTGAAGTTGAGATTTCGGAGGTTGTAAAGATGAACAGTCGAAATGGAAGTGGCTCGCTGGTAGTTCGCCCGCAAAATGATTCGTCGGATTTCCACCGCCGACTGCTACAGGTTCTGATGACAATGGACCTGCTGCTGGTGTCGATGGCAATGATCATGTCCGTCAACTTTGTGAATACCTAAACGCTGTCTGTATTGATGATCGACTGGACTCAAACGGACGCAAAGAACCGGGAAATCTGCAACAGATTTCTTCCGGTTTTTTGCGTGCGCTGAGCACAACCTTCCTACGAAGGAATTGGAACTGCGACAATTGGTTTGATGTTGAGTATACTCCGCGCGGACCCGGAAACGTCATTCCCAGTCAACATTTCACACCTCCCTTCTCGCCCCGAGATCGGGGGAGACGGCATGGTCTGCGTTGGCACGGACGTGGCCAACACGGGCCGCAGGCCGGATGAGGGGGATGACCTGAAGTTGGAAAGTGGAAAGCAAAAAATTACGTCATTTCATTCCCCCTCGCTCTCCCCCCCGTGGAACACTTGTGAAGTTGGAAAATCGTTTGCGGGGGGAGAGGGGACAGTCGCAGGGCACTTGCCGTCTTATGCCTGATCGCGTCAAGTACGACATCTTTCTCCTCCGGCCGGTATTTCATCACGCACTTTGGTTTGTCATTGCAATATGAACACACTTCGCCAATTACGGGCCAGCAGCCAGTTCAACGAAGCCATCGACCGGTTGCTGCAGATATGTGGCGACAGGAAAGTCGATGATGCCCAGAAGATCGCAACGCTTCGCGAATTTCTGTGCAGCGAACGCTGCCTCGTGCTGGAATGGGCGTGCCACGAAGTCGCCAATCAACGCCGCCATTTGTGCGGTGATCGGCTGAAAAAACTGCGGAACATTGTGCAACCGTTGATGGGCGATCCGAGTGGGTTATTTGCCGCTCGACTGGCCCTGATTCAGGCGGTACTCCTGGATGGTTCGGATGAGGTGGCAGAACCACGCCTGACTCTCAAGACAGCCATAAGAATGGTAATTGAAGCCGTTGACTATGACTGGAAGTACAATCGTCATCAGGCCGTCAAGCTCGTTGAATCGGTCGATCTGCCGTCCAATCCAAAGGAACCGCTTGACGGGCCGTCCTTCCTGCAACATTTGTCCAGTGACTCGGTTCGTGTGATGTTTCATGATCTGGCCGGACTTCACGGCTGGATGCATCCCGGTTTGTTGCTGGCCGGAGAAACGATCGCTGCCTTGGAAGGCCACAATCAGCGAGCGGACCACGACACGACCAGTTGGATTATGTTTGCGGCAAAAGCCTACGGAAAATCTCTGGGGCTGTTGGCTCAACTGACGGTGGAACGAATCCCGGCGGAACAGTGTCGCGGCGGTGCTTTGGTGCCCGATCCCTTCGGCTGCGGTTGTCTGCAGATGGATGAATCGTTTTCGACCGGACTGCAGCACGCATGGCTGGCGTATCGAATGGAAAACAAAGCTCCGTGCAACTATGACCTGCGGTGGAAAATCCACATTGAAGAAGCGACTTGTGAAACTCCCTTTGCCAGCATGATCGCCATTCCGATCGAAGGTCGGTCGGCGGAAGGCACGTTGACCTGTGCGATGTTGGCCGTCGCGGCAGGTGACGAACTGGATCGAAACACGTGCATGTCCGCCTGTCTGGAATTGGACGCGGCTAGGCAACTTCAAAGCACGCTGAAGCTCGCACCTGTCGGCGGACTGGACGTCAAGACATTGGCCAATCGCCTGCGAGACAAAAAGATCAGACACATCATCGTCTCTGCGGATCAAACAGCGATCGATCTCGACACCGGCAGCGAAGAGAAGTTCCTCGAGACAGCGGACATCCCAACGGCACTGGATCACTTCTGCATCTGGCCTCGCATGACGCGCGCGGTGCGGGCTCAGATTCATGCAGAAGCAACCGCCGAGCGAGCGGCTTTGTGCGGCCCGCTTATTCCGCCCGAACGCCAAGCCGCAGACGGCAAGGATTTCGTGCAGCCGCCAATTGGTATTCGCAATTTGGATCGCGAAGCAGGTGCGTCCAGTCTGCGAGCGGAACCAATGCCGCTCAGTGACGATGAACTGGAAGAGTTTGTCCGTGGGCGATGGCGACCAAAGAATGTGCCGGATTCATCGCCGATTCGTCTTCAACTGTTCGCTGACAGCGGTATGGGCAAGACTGTGCAACTGGTCATTTGCGAGCAGGCGATTTCCGGTGATGACACGCTGCGAATCCCCATTCGGCTGGGCAAGCGAGCCAGCGTCAATCGCATCGGAAAAGAGATTCGCCCCGAACGCAGTCTCACCAGTATTGAATGGAAGGGCCTGCTGGAGGAAAACCTGAAACAACTAGCAGAACTGCTGCAGCCTTATATCCCGAAGGAACACAAGTCCAGAACTTACGACTGGGTAAAGCGTCTGGCGCAACTCGGTCAATTCGTGTTCCTTCTGGATGCCCTTGATCAGCAGCGGAGCGAACTAACTCATCTGGCCACATTCCTCAGTAAAGACGAAATCGCCGATTGTCCAGCGATCGTCGCTGGTCGCCCGGAATCACTGACGACCCATGCCGAGGTCTTTCGACCGCTTCACAGAGCCCATCAATGGCACCGCCTGGAACTATTGAAATTCCAGATATTCCATCAGCGTGAGTACCTCGGAACAACTCTGGCCCAGTTGTTGATCCCCGAACAATCGTTCCTGTACCCGCAGAATTCCAAAGAAGAACTTCGCCGCCATCAATGGAAGGATCTATTGCAGACGCCACTGTTGCTGAGCCTGACAAAGCAGTTGGCAACGCCGGATCCCGATGGCAAGACACAGTTGGGGAACATTCGAAATCGCTTTCACCTCTATCGTCAGGCGTCCGTTCGATTGTTCCAAAAGGGAGAGAAATCTCTGGAGCCGGAGCAACAGTCGTCCGTCGATGAAATCGTGGCGGATGTCGAAGAGCTTCTGAAAGACATCGCCGGATACATGGTGAAACGGCACAATTTTGACGTGTTGGAAGGTACTGATTTTGATGCGTGGAAAAGATCAACCGGGCTGGATGATCAAAAGCTGAGTCGCATTGTTCAGATCGATGTCGTGAAAGAATATGCGTTTTTGGATCGTATGGAACTGAATGACCTTAACGACGCGGACCATACTATTCGCCGAGGGATTGAGTGGCGACACCGGTCCTTTTTGGAATACTACGCGGCATTGTCTCTGGCCGAAGAGTGGCAGACCAATCCCGAGTCGGTCAAAAACACATTACGAGATGTCCATGAATCCCTCGACGACAATGGCTTCTATCGAACCTGGCACTTCACGGATCCCGTCACCGGAAAACGGACAAACGCTTTTCGCAATCTTCCGGCAGACTGGCAGTGGACACTGCGGTTTTTGCTGGTCGCGTCTGACGAGCCCGCTCGCAGTCAAATCGCACTTGAACTCATCCAGTCGGGAAATCCGTGGATCGTCGCCTGCTCCCTGCAAAACGATCATGTCGTTCTTGCAGACAAAGATGTGGAGGTTTTTTGCTGGTGGCTTGTGCGTCGGAGCAAGATCCAAAAATTGGACCTTGCCAATTTATTCAACAATAACTTCGAAGCAGAAATCGAATTCGTAGTCCCGTTAGTTGCTGAGCTCAAGGAAGCTAACGCCGCTTATCAACGACTAGCGAACCGGAGTCCCGAGTTGATATCACGACTGCTGGACAGAAAAAGCCGTGACGCTGCATACTTAGTGAATCTGCGAGATCTCCGTCCATGGGGGCAAGTTGCTAAAAACTGGATTCAAAAAACTGCGCGGATTGCAATGCGGCGTGTGTTGGTTCGTATCCCGAAATGCCGGAAGCAAAGGAATCAAGTGGAAGGGCCGAAATTGACCGACTTCCTGGTCAAAGAGCGCTGGATCACGGTTCCCGGTTTCGAGCCTCAGCAATTGAGCGATTTCCCAGTTACGAATCTGGTTTTTGAAAGTTTTTGCGCGAGTCATCGACGTCTGCGAGACAGTTACAGCTTCTCAGATGATCAGCCAGCATTGTACGTGAACTGGTATATGGCAGTCGAATTCTGTGAATGGCTCACAGATGTAGCCAATACAGGGCATCGATACTACCTCCCACATGAAAACGTATGGCATGCCGCATGTCAATGGGGCCGACCCCAGGAATGGCCGTATTGGTGGGAAGGTGAGATGGACGATGACTTGTGTCGGCATGGAGCATCCAGCAAGCGTTGGCCATCAGTATCCTGTTCGACTCGAAGCCGCGATGAAACAATTGCAGCATTTGAACACGCGGATCAGCAACATCCGAGCTGGAATTCTCCGGAGCATCCGGGCCTGCTGGACATGTTGGGAAATGTCCGGGAGTGGTGTTCGAACCCGTACGACGCAGATGCCGATCCGAACGATCCTGGGTCTTCTCGTGTATTGCGTGGGGGCTCGTGGGGCGACGACGCAGGTGTCTGTCGTTCTGCGTACCGCAGCTACGACACGCCCGATAGCCGTACCGACTGCATCGGTTTTCGTGTGTGTCGTGGTTAGTGTCCTCCAGCCATCCTGGTTTCTCTGGTTGTCTGCGACTCTGTCCTCTGACCCTCTGAACTCTGTTCCCTCTGATGCGATTCCTGCGATTTGCGATTCTGCGATTGGTCCTCCTGGCGTAGTGACGAAGTCACTGCGCGCGAATTTGAAAAATCGGTGTAGGTCAGGCTCTGCCTGACGCAACCAATTCGCAACAGACGATGCAGGTTCGGTGCTGCCTGAACTACTGCGTTGTGCCGGAAGAAACCAGCGTCCGAGATTGTCAGGCAGAGCCTGACCTACGTGCTGGAATTCGGGTTGAACGTTGTTAATTTTGCGACGATTCAACAACGCGGCACATTCTGTAAAACAAGGCTTGAAAATAAGTTACGTCAATTCGTAACGAAAATGCGTAGTCTGAGATAGAGTTACGTGATGAATGAACGCAAGCGATCAAAATCTGATGCCGAAATCATGGAGTTGCTGCGGGCGGATAATCCGTCTGTATTGTCGCTGCTGATTGACGAAGTCGTACCATCGGTCTGGCCTCTGCTAAAACACCGCTTCAACAACTTCTCAGACGCTGATTTCGAAGATATCTTCGCTCGTTCACTCGAAAAAGTCTGGAATCAGCGACATCGATTTGACATTCAAAAGGGTGACTTTGAAGGATGGTTTTATGTGATCGCCAGAAATGTGGCATTTGATCGACTGCGTGAAGAAAAACGAAAGAAGTCCATTGAAGCACGTATGGTGGTCGAATCCGTTTCCGGTGTCGATGATCTGGAGCACATGAAGGAATGCGTTGGACGCACGATGGAAATATTGAGTTTACGTGAACAGGAGGTTGTTCTTCCTCTGTTTGCATCAGATCGTGTTTCAACCAGCGAGCTGGGGAAACGCTTGGGCATCAGTGAGGGGGCCGTGCGGGCACTCAGGTTTCGGGGACTGCAGAAGCTCAAGAGTCTGCTGGCCGAGTTTGGATATCGAATTGTCCGGGACCGTGGCCGGAATTAAAGAGGTGTATCATGACCGTTGGTTTAAATGACATCGTGCGTCGCTGGTTCGACTTGCTTCAGGTTGAGGGAGCCGCAAATCTTGTAGAAGCCGTCCAAATGTCGCTTGAACAGAAAAAGCGTCTCCAGGATCTAACAGCCCGGTATGTCCAGGCGGTGAACACGCAGCAGACATCGGTAGATCGGCGGGTGGCCGAATTTCTCGCCAGAGTGCGTGCATCCGGCAGTCTGAAGGACGATGATACGCAACCGCATCAGGAAATGCAGTCAGCCATTTGCGAGGCGTTGATCACCGGCCTGCCGAACTTGATCCGCCGTCAGGTCCCTCGCAGCAAACGAAACGAGTCGCACCAGCTTCGTATCGACTGGGATCAGGGGCTGGCAGAATGGACCGGGGTGGCCGTTGCGTTTCGTATCCGTGATGCTATTGGCGCGGCGGCCGAGCAAATTGCCGGGGCTGACGGAGTCTTTTCTGAGGCGATCTGCGGGCAGTTAATGAATGACTGGAAGGAGAATCTGATTCAGTTGCCGAGGCTGACGCGGATGGAGACAGACAGCCATGTATCCACGTATCGCTGGGAGCTGCCTGTGATGTTCGACGAACCGACGACCGGGACTGCCAGTGAAGTCGTGTCGTCACAAAGGTCGCCGATACTGGCCATGTTTCAAGATCTTCAGGCACAGGCCCGAATCAGAATCGAGGCCCGGAAGCGTGAGGTCTCCGAGGTTCTGGAAGAAGCGCAGTACGAAGTGTCTCGATGGTCACAACCTGCCGCGGCAAATGACAGTCTTTACCAAAAGGTCGATGAATTGGTTCGTGACTGCAGAAACTATTCGGGCGAGTCGGCTAAGGTCATTCTCAAAGGTCTGTCAACGCATTCGTTTCTGGAAGTCGGCTGTGCCATCGCTGGTCACGATATACAGCATGTCATAAATGCCGCAAAGATTTTAAGCACGCTGAATCGCGTTCGAGTGAACCTGGAGCAGCATGTGTAGCTTTATCTGCAGGAGACAAGGGCGTAGTTGCCAATTATGCACAGCACCCTTCCAACGATTTATGTCGAGTAGAGTTTGAAAGGCGAAATCCCGGAAGAATCTCAAAGTCCACTTCATCATCGAACACGCAGTTTCGCGATTCTCTACCGGCCCTTATTCCCAACTTGGCATCGACCGGCAGACGCATTCAGATCTGCCTACGAAACCAAGGCTGATCGTCCTTCCAGCGAAACGCCCCGTCTACAAATAAAAACAAGTGACTGGTCCATATTATGGTCTGCTGAACGAGCGATATCTGGTGCAGCCAGAATCCTGGACGACGTCGTTCAGCGTCAGGCTGCGCCGGATGCTGCAAAGTGGTGGGACTTCGTGTTTCCCCCACAAATCTCAACCCATTTGTTGTAGGAATCAACAGGCTGTCCGCCCACGAACGGTGCGTATGCCCCGTAAAAATAAACGGCATGTTGTATTTCGCGGCAAGATGCAGCAGCCACGATGCGCACGCATCACGCAATGGTGCTGTGCCATCGTGAGACAGGGGATGGTGGCAAAGGATGACTCCTGTCCGCCGCTTCACGCCCTCTGCAGGTTCGGCTGTCATTGCTTCCCTGAGCGATTGTTCGGCCAATTCCCGGTGTCGCTCTGAAAATCCGCCCCCGGCTCCGGGATTGATGTTCAGCACGGTGTCTTCGAATATCGAATTCGAATCCACGCCGCAGAAAACGAATTCCAGATTTCCGCTTTGCAACGGGATCACCCATGGAGGCTCGCAGAAATGATCCGGAAAGAGCGTTGACGAGTATCCCCGTTGCAAAGGAGGAACAAACTGACCGTGCCAATGATCATGGTTGCCCGGAACAGCCAAATAACGATCCTGCGAATGTCCCAGGCCCACTTCAACAGGAAACCCATGCTCGATTCTTGTGGAAGTCCCAAAGAGATACCGGCGAGCGGTGTCAAACTCGTCATCTTTTCCCACAGCAGTGAGATCGCCATTGACCAGCAGATAGAACCTGTCGTCGCCAGAGATCCCCGGAAAACGGAAGATATCTTCGTGGACAAACTGGTCCAAAGCCTGACACAACTGAACATTGTGGGCGTCATAGCCTTCATGGATTTTATGAATTCGTGACCCTTTTGCGTTCCAGAGGTCGGCGGCGAAGTGCAAATCGCTGATCTGTAGCATAACGATGCGATTGGTCACGCGTGAACTTCCTTCAAATGCCTTCAGAGATTGAATTGCTGCACGCGGGAACGCTAAGGAAATCGCGGGCGTTTAGCTACCAAAGAAGTGAGGCAAAATTAATTCGTTTAGCCGGGCCGGTCGTGAAATAGTCACAGAACGCGAGTTTAAAAACCAAATTGAAGTAGGTCAGTCGCGCAGCCGCCGTAATTCGATGCACAGCATATCATGTCGCCTGATCGTCAACCGACACCTAAATACGTGAGACATCGATTGTTCCCGAGACTGTCAGGCACAGCCTGACCTACGATATTTTCGATTCTTGCTGATTGCATTCGAATTTCTTCACCCACATTCAGTCCCAACCTCATTTCACTTTCAGACGCCACCACTGGTGTGGTTCCTGAAACTTGAATTGAGGAGACGATGGGATGAAACGCGCATTGGTATGGGTTTTGGCCGGCACCCTGATGCTGGCTCCGGGGAATGGGTTGCTGCTGGCCCAGTCGGCGGATCCGGGCAGCGGGCAACAGCTGGATGTTTACCTTCGCAATCTGGAGGCGAAGAAGTCTGAGTTCGAAGAACTCGTCTCCGAGAAATTGAATCCGCAGCGTTCAGAAATCCGCGAATCGTTCAAGAAGACGATCGCTGACCTGGACGACCATCTGGTGGCTCTGCGGCAGAATCCTCAGGATGACAAACGTAAAGCTGCGTACGAAGAAACGCTGAGCCTGGCGATCACGCAGGCCATGGGCTTTCTGGGTGACTACAAGAACCTGGAAGGAAAGACGATGGGCCGCATCGATCAGATGCAAAAAGCTCTGGATGAAGCGCGGCAGGCATGTGTCGATCAAGAGAAAACGAGCCTGAAGGAAGTCGATGCCTACCGTCAACGCACTGTTTCGATCGAGTCACAGTTGCAGGCATTGGCTCAGAAATACGCCGAGGTTATCCAAAAGGACGGCGTGCTTCCGCCGGATGTGGAACTGGATGTCCGTCTGCTGGAAGCGGATCTGGGAGTTGCTCAACAGACAGCAGCGTTCGCTGAGATCGCTCAGCAGGACATGCAGCTCACCGCTGAGGATCTGAAGTATCAGCTTGCAGATCTGACGGAACTGAAGGGCAGCCTGCAGGTCAGTTTTCGCAAGGCCAGCGGCCAGCAAATGCTGCTTGGTCGTGTGTCCGAGATCAAGGAACGCCGACTGGCGGCAATGCAGATGCGGACACGTATCCTGGCGTTCAGCAAAGTAATTCCGGACCTGAAGAAGGATCTGGCCAACGTGGATGGTCTGATTAGCAGATTCCTGAATCACGACCAGCCAAAGGCGTCAGGGAATCCCGCGAACACCGTTCGCACTGTCTCGTCTCGCCAGGGTCTGACGATTCTGAAGAGTTACCTGAAACCCGCACCCAATGATTCGGAGAAGTCTGATGAAGCCTCTGTTGTCCATACAAACTAAAGCGATCCTGGCGGTGATTCTTTCCCCGCTGCTGATGATCGGCTGTGGCGAGCTGATGAATGGACCAACGGCTATTGCTCCGGCAAAGAACAAAGACAGGGCTGAACCGGCTGCTGTGGCGACAACTGTCACAGAAACGGATTCAGCCAACACTGAAATGGCAACCCTGCCCGAAGATGTTGACCAGGAGACCTACCGACTTCTGCGAGACCTTGCAGACGCATGGGACTCAACCCGGAAAGATACGAAGTAAGCACTGTGTCACAGTTTTTGAACCCTAACTCAATCAAATCGAAAAGGACAAATGCGATGAAAAGACCCTGGAATCAAACAATGATCAGCCTGCTGTTTGCAGTGCTGATCGGCAACACGGGATTGGCTCAGGAAAAGACCCCGCAGGTGAAGGACTCAGCGGAAGTGCCAATGCCGATCACGTTACCTTCCGAAGAGAACAGCATAGCGACAGAAGATCCTGATGCGTGGCTGGAATCAGCCCTGCTTCGGTATCGAAATCTGCATCAGCAGACGAAAGGTATGGAGGCCGACTGGCTCGAACAGATGGAAGCGACGCTGGCTCGCGTGATTGCACGGACCGGTACGGACTTGGGAGATGTCGCCGCGACAGTTTCGGCAACAACGACGATTCCGCCAAAGACGGTTTCTCGTACTGATGCTGTTGGCGAACAGCTGACATCGGCTGAACCACTCAACGATCGGACGGTCGAGGATTCGCCAGCGACGGAACCTTTTTCAGACGGACCAAGTGTTGTCAGCTGTGACGAACTGCTGCGGCTGAAGGATCAGCTGGAAATGCTGTCCGAACGCGTGGGCCGGCTTGAACGAACTCTTGCAGCAAGTGGCATTGTTGTTCAGCCAATGGACGAAGACTGTGAGCAAAAGGAGACGCAACTGTGATGACCGGACTCGAAAGTCTTGTCATGGTACTGCTGTGTGCCGAGAGTGTTTTCGCTCTCGGCCTTTTTTTGCAGGCAGTGTCATCGACATGTTTACAGACGCCAAACGTAACTCGCCGCATCATTCGCCGCATCGAATCGCTGAGATCCGACAAACAGAATCGCTGCGGTGCCGCTGGCAACAAAGGTTCGCGTGCCACTGCAAAGGCAACGGAAACTGCAAATGATCCGATCGAAAATCTTCTTACCAATCTGGTCGGTTCCGTTGGAATCGGGCACTCGGAACACTCGGCCGTGCTTTCTGGCCTGATCAGACAACTTCTTGGACTCACAGACAACGGAGCCCGCTCCCTGGCAATCTTCCTCTGTAAGACAGCTCCGCTGCTGGGGTTGGCGGGAACTTTGATCGGAATTTCGTCGGCATTGGCGGCGTTCAGTGCAGATGCCGGGTCGCCGGAACCCATCATTGCTGGATTCGCGACTGCGATGGGGACAACTCTGTGGGGCATCTTGATCGCGTTTGCTGCGATCTTCTCGTCGCGAGTGCTTTGGCAACCGGCAATCGCTCAGACAGAGGCCGCGATCAGTCAGCTGTTGCTGATTGCCGGGAAGAGCGCTCCGAAAGATCGACGGTCCGGGAAATTCACAGAAATGAACTGCGGAAATGCTCGGGGCAATCACTGCAAAAGTTCCGCAAATGGCCCGTCTGTCGCGAAGCGGAGGACTCGATATGACCCCATTCTCTGATGACTCCGATGAGCAGGACGATTCCGTTGACCTGACGAACCTGATCGACCCTATGGTCTTGCTCTGCGGACTAATGATGTTGCTGCTTCCGTCCATGCAGTTGCTGCAAATGCACAATATCAATCTTGCGAACGCTGATGGGAACAGCCAAACGGCTACGGACGAACAACCAACGGTGGTCACCTTTACCTCAACAGGTGATTTGTTTCTGAACGAAGCCAGCGTCACACGGGAGGAATTATCGAATCGACTTGGTCAGCTTCCTCAGGAAACAGAGGTGCTGATCGCGGGTGACGAAAAGGCGGAATTTGGAATTGGTTTTGAACTCATGTCTCTCGTCAAAGCGTCCGGGCATTCCTGCCGTGGACTGACACAAAAGAAAAGGAATGAATAAATGCCCTCGAAACTCAACCTCATCCTTGCCGGATTGGTCCACGGGCTCACATTCCTGATGTGGACGTGGGCATCGACCGAAAATGGAACATCATCGATCCCGGAAGACAATCAGGGAAATATCATCACTGTCAATCTCGTCTCTGAGCAATCGCCTACAGGTGATGAGCCGAGACCTTTACCGGAACAGCTTCAGGACGAGAGTGAAGAAGAATTGCCTCCGGTCAACTACAAAGGAAGTCCTCCGTCGGGGCAAACCGATGAAACGGCAGAGATTCCAGTGAACCCTGCGGACAGCATTGCAGAATCCAGCAACGACGCATCTGGAGAGCCGATATTCGATTCGACATCCACTTCAGTGGAAGGACAAAACGCCACGATCCTGGATACCGACGGAATCACCGGACCGCGATTAAGAATTTCATCGTTGTCCGTTTCGCTCGTGGACCAATTGATCGAGCGGGGTCTTGCTGCGTTAATCGTGACTGACCGCAAGGGGCGAATCTATATCCTGCACGGCTCGATGACGACTCAGACCGGGATGTCACCGATCACAGAACTGGACACGCGAAAGCTGTCATCACGCGCAGTCAATCTGCCGCGAAGCATGACCAATTCGGTCTACACCTACCTTGCGACTCATTGGGCCTTTGCTCCGTCTGATATCGCCTCGGTAGTCATGCACCTTTCCAACTCATTCGACCGTCAGATCCTCAACGCCCAGCGACAGGCGGTGGCACAACACGGATTTGATGAAAATCACGTCATCACCACGTGCAGGTTTATCACTTCCGATCGCGGCGCATCAGTTTTCGTAGAAAGCGTTGAGCCGTGGCAGCAAGGGATGTGATAAGAGCTCCACGGACTGAATTCACAGAATCTGCGCCATCACATCGGCAGATTTCCATGCCATGTCCAAGTAGAGATGATCCAGGCAGCCGGGATCTTTTGTGCAAAGGACTCGTCATAAAACGCACACCCGGTAATGTGCCAAATTCGCTGCGTCGGTTGCCCAGACCGGAGCAGTTTGGCGTCCAGCCATGGCGTAACGGTTTTCAGCAAGAATCGTCACGGAAAATCGCTGGCAGGATGCCGAGCACGTCCCGAAGCCACTGCCATTTCCCTTTGGGCGGATCAACAACTCAGTCGCTGCCCTTCGCGCAGCGCAGCAGAATGGCAGAACACTGGTTCGACCTAAATTTCCGCTCAAACGGTGTCATAATTACATGTAGGGGACTGATAGCCATTCAACGGCTGGCAGGACCCAAAATTTAGCTCCGCTTCTGGTTCATCTGTTTCACAGGCGATCCGGAGGCGGAGCTTTCTTTTTGCCTTCGCAGCGTGCAGGCTGTCGATTTAGTCGATCTTTGGCTTAAGTAATACTATCAACATTGGGTGTAATCTGCTAGACTGCCTCACATCGGTCCCCTCGGAAACGCCCGGAAATCACGGACGCAGGCAAATGTCGCAGAAATCCGTCAAT
>JBBQSE010000189.1:0-14282 GCA_038214195.1 Planctomycetales bacterium | reverse complement strand
CACCCAATGTTGATAGTATTACTTAAGCCAAAGATCGACTAAATCGACAGCCTGCAAGCCGGCGAGGGGCGGTAGTCCGGTCGAGCGGTGCCCGTCATCGTATCTTTGGAACAAAAAATACCTCGTCAAAAAATCCAGATTTCCGCAAAACTGCTATTTGTCGCGCACCCCAGGTACAATCCCTCGCTCACGCATCGGGTTGCAAAAACGCTCGGTTTCGGCCAAAACTGGCGCTGTCCAACTAAGTACGATATTTATTCTGGATGAAAGGATCTGCAGTACACGTGGCCCGACGGAAACGTTCTGCTTCCGCATGATGACGAGTCCGGTTCCGTGAAAACCCAGAGCTAGCGCTCGGCGGCTGATACACTCACGACAGTTATTCCCAGTTCGATGCTTACTTCTTTTTCAGCGACTGCATGAATTCCACCACGTCCGCCAGTTCCTGAGTCGTCATCGTCTTCTGCAGGTCAGCGGGCATCATGCTAATCTTTTGTTTGACCAGTTCTTCGACGTCTGACTTTTTGAACGTCCGCAACAGGGCGTCATCGCCTTTGATGCTGACTTCTTCGTCGGTGTTGCTGGTCAGCATTCCGTTGACGGTGGTGCCGGACGTCAGCAGGACTGTCCAGAGTTCGAAGTTGTGGCTAATTCCGGCACTTGGATAGAGGACCGATTCAAACATCGCTTCGCGGCTGAGTTTGCTGCCGATTTCGGAAAGGTTTGGCCCGATCTCGCGGCCCATGCCATCGACGACGTGGCACTTGTGGCAGGTGCCGGTTGAGAAGAACACCATGCGTCCGTTCGGCATATTGCCGTTGAGCTTCGTCAGCTCGCTGATTGGCGGAGTTGGCACGTTGTCCTTTGACGGTGGCAGCGGAAACAGACGCTGAGCCTGAGCCCGCGCTTCGCGTGATGGAGCACTGTGCAGGGCGGCTGCGACGGTTTGCTCAAGTTCCGGATCGAGCGTCTTTTCGTCCACGAGTTTCACAAGTTCCGCAGCTCCATTGTTGACTTTCGAGACCGCTTTCACGGCAGCTCGACGGACATCAATGTTGGCGTCATGGTTGTTCACAACGGCCAGCAGTGGCCCGTTGATGGCACCATTTTGCGAATTGCCCATCGCTTCACAAGTCGCGATTGCTTTGGCGGCGTCTTTATCGGCAAGAGCTTCGTTGATGAACTTCCATTGCTTGAGTTCCAGCAGCGCTGAGATTGCTTCGACACCTTCCTGCTCTGCTGGTTTCGATTGAGCAAGTGACAGTACTTCGGGATATTGTTCACCGAGCTGGAATCGCTTCACGAGGTGAATGAACTCGCTTGAACCGCGCGCTGAATTCAGGGCTCGCGCAAGAGCTTCTCTCGCGGATGGTTGTGTCGCTTCATCACTCGTAATTCTCTCAAGACACTCCACAACAAACATTGTCTCCAACTTCGGAGGCAGATTCTTTCCGCTGAGTTCACGGAGCACACTGGCACAAATCTCAGCAGATGCGGTCTTGTCGTCAAAATCGAGGCTCCGGAACAGTCGGGCGGCGTGGTTTGAAATCTCCGCGTCATGGCGTGCTTCCGGGGTCAGTTTCATTTGTGATCGTTTGATCAAATGGACGAATTCTGCCAGCTTGAGTTTGGTTGTGTCCGTGCCACGTGATCGCCAAATCAGGTCGAAGTTTGCTGTATTTGCATCCTTTCGGGTCTTCAGCAGGCTGGTCAGTGCTGCGTTCCAACCCGACGCAGAACTGGAGTCCATCGCAATGCCAAGTGCCTCCAGATACCAGCGGTCGTTTTCTCCGTAAGACAGCGCCAGACTTGTCCACAATGAAACCTTCTTTTCCGATGAGACATTTCGCAGCGAGATCGCGCATTCACGACGCACCTGAGCCGATTCGTCAGTCGCCAGCTTTTCGATGACAGGAATTACGTCCGCTCCCATCCGTCGCGCCAGCCGGATGCCAGTGATGCGAATCTCTTTGTCTTTATCAGCGATTGCCAGATCAACATACTTCTGAGTCTTTCCTTCAATCTGTCCCAGCAACCACAACGCTCGTGCGCGGAAGCGAGGGTTGGGGTCGAACTTGAACATCTTTGTCAGCACGGCTTCGGCATCAGCGCCGGATTCTTTCAATTTCGTGAACGCCAGATAACGAGTTGCGTTGTTCGGGCTCTTCAGAGCTTCGGCGGCTCCTTCAACCGTGCTAAAGTCGTGCTTGGGAACACTGTACTTCTGGCCCGGCATGTTGACTCGGAACAGTCGGCCTCGATCCGTGTCACCCTGTCGATGACCGCCAACACCGGGATCGTACCAGTCGGCGACGATCAGTGATCCGTCCGGAGCCACGCAGACATCCGACGGACGGAACCACTGGTCGCGGGTTCCATTCAGGATGTCGTTGATTTCTGCTTTGTAGCCAGCTCCGTCATCCGTGACGGCGTAACTGCGGACGATGTTGGGGCCAGCGTCGCAGTGAATCAGCTGGTTGATAAATCGTTCGGGCAACTTGTCGCCTTCGTAGATCATGATCCCGGTCGGTGAACCCGCTCCGGTTTGCAGCAGATTCGGCACAACGCCCGGATCGTTCAGATGCCAGTGGCGGCGAGGAATCTCTTCTTCCATATTCGTGCGCGGCGTCTGCCAGCCCGCTCCGGTGATTTCATCCTTGTAACCATAGTTGCCGTATTCCATCACGTAATTGATGCGAACGCCTTTGTTGCCGTCGTCGTCATTGTCGGACTGCCAAACAGTGCCGAAGCTATCGACGCACAGTTCCCAGTTGTTGCGGAAGTTCCAGCCGAGTGTATCGACTTTGCTGCCATCGAGCTCACAACGAAACGCCATGCCTTCCTGATATGGTTTGCGGGCGGCTCGGACTTCGTTACCGGCCACGTCAACGACGATCGAACCGTCTGGATTGTGCAGCTCTTCTCCGGCGTTGCCGAAGTTGAAGTAGAGCCGACCATCGGGACCAAACTGAAAACTATGAATTCCGTGGTCGTGCTGAGTCCCTTTGATGCCGGTGAACAGGACTTCCTTGCGATCGGACTTCAGGTCGCCATTGTCGTCGTAGAAACTGAAAACACTGTCGCCAGCGGACACGATCACTCGATTGCCCAGCACACAAACCCCATGTGCCGAATCGATATCGCGGCCCTGATAGAAGACGGTTTCTTTATCGGCCTGACCGTCACCGTTGGTGTCTTCCAGCACCAGAATACGGTCGCCTTCCGGACGTTCCTTGTTGCTGCCGTTGGCGAAGCGGCGATAGTTGACAACTTCGCAAACCCAGATGCGCCCCATGTGATCGATGTCGATGTTGGACGGGCTGAGCAGCATAGGCTCAGCGGCGAAGAGACTGACTTCGAGTCCTTCCGCGACGTCGAGTCCCGCGACCGCGTTCTCCGGAGTGCGATCGACAGGAGATGCAGAACCACTACTAATCGGTCCCGGTGCCTGCGTGTATACGAAGAATTGTACGCTGGTTCCCATGCCCTGATCAGTGCCGCCGTTGTCGAGACCCGCGCGGGCGACGAACTTTTCATAGCCTTCCGGCAGTTCGAAATGAATGACCGAATTCGCATGAGTGCCGATGCCGTATTCAACAGCCTTGCCGTTGATTCGCATTTCGCCGCCGTCGGCGTTCCTGTTGATTTCGACTTTACCCCATCCCGCTTCGGCGGTCTTCCACTTGAGATCAGTCAGTTTAACTTCGCCCTTGCCGCCAACAAGTTTCGGTTCCGCCCAATTCGCCCAGTCGCTGGCGAATCCATTGCCACCATCGGTGACAACGAGATACAGATTCTTCGCGCCCTTGATGTCCGCTTCGATCTTTACTGAATGGCCTGGAGTATTGGTCGTCACAACAGGGGTCAACGCAATGGGCTTTGGCGGCTGAAAACCAAGTGCCGTGCTGGCGATCAGGACGACGGGCAAACAGAAGAGCGAACGAAAAGAAATCACGAGGTGGGTCCTCCAGGGAAATTCGGAGTTAATTGGTTTTTGATTTACGGGGCAGGCGTTCGGAATGTGATTCAAGAAATGATAATTCACGTTGCGTATGCTGGCTGCAAGACGCGGATTTGACCAGCGAAACGGGCAACACTCAATGGAATGAAACGAAAATTCAGCGTATCGCCGGGCTTCAGGCTCTGGATTCGGTCGATGTCGGCGTCAGCCAGGCCCGTTTTGCTTCTTCAGCCATTCTACGAGCCAACGGTGAGGGATTCCGATATGCCGCACTTGCACTTCTCCGAGATACGGTTTCGCCTTCGCATTGCAAAAGCCCGCTTTCGTGGCGACAAACGTGACTGTCACGTCGGCGCGAACAGCGACGCCACACGGTTCGCCCGTATCGGCGTCAAGTCCTGAAGGAACGTCGATCGACAACACCTGTGCCGGAGACTCGTTCATGGATTGGACGATTTCTTTGTACGGACTGCGCAGGTCTCCGCGAATCCCTGTGCCGAGCAATGCGTCGATAATCCAGTCACTGGCCGACAGAGATTTCAGGGCTTTGCAGATGGTTTCGGTTTCAACATCAAGCACACCAATGCCGCTGCGATCCAAAAATTCACGGTTGGATTGCGCATCTTCCGTCAACGTCTTGCCGCCGTGAATCAGGTAGACGTCGCTGTCGAAGTCCTTTGCGGCAAGCAGTCGAGCGATCGCAAGGCCGTCTCCGCCATTGTTGCCGGGACCACAGGCGATAACGATTTTGCCGAGAGGCTGACGCAATTCCAGAACTTCACACGCTCCCCGGGCAGCGTTTTCCATCAGCAGCAACCCAGGAATCCCCAGTTCATGGACTGCTGCCGCATCGATCTGCCGTATGAGCCGACTCTCAAGATACTCTATCATTTGCACTGGCCGCCTGCCCGATGGAACATTCTGGAATCAAAACTCTGGCGCAGAAGCCCGGCTTTTCGAAAAAGCCGGGCTTCTTTGGAATCAGTCCGATCAGTTTGAGTGTTTTACCGTATCCGCATAGACTTCGCACGTGTCGCGATCTGGTTTCGTCTTCTCTTTAGTCCCTGTCGGCGAGTTTTCTGAGTGATTGACAGCTACAACGATCGCTGGGCTCTAATCACGGGCGCTTCGTCGGGAATCGGCGCGGAGTTTGCCACTCAACTGGCCGGCCGCGGAATGCATTTGATTCTGGCCGCCCGTCGCAAAGACAAGATGGCCGAGCTGGCAACCGAACTGAACACACGCCACGGAACTCGTTGCCATGTTGTGGCCATTGATTTGTCGGATCCCGATGCCAGTCGCCGACTTTTCGAAGAAATCAGGCGTCTGGATGTCAATGTCGAGTTGCTCGTCAACAACGCGGGCATCGGACTGATTGGTCAGGTGGAATCGACGTCTCCTGAAGATGTCCGCCGACTCCTCAATCTCAACCTGCTGACGCTGGCCGATTTGACCTATCGTGTACTGCCGGGAATGCTCAGTCGCAGGCATGGAGCGATCATCAATATGTCTTCGCAGGCGGCGTTTCAGCCGGTGGCGTTTATGGCGGCTTATGCGGCCAGCAAATCGTTCATCCTGCATTTCAGCGAAGCGCTCTGGGCGGAAGTTCGCAGTTGCGGTGTCACGGTGACGGCAATTTGCCCCGGCGTGACGCGGACGGATTTCTTCGATAAGGCTGGCGCTCGCGGGTGGTTGGAAAAACACACGTCGATTACGCCCACCAAAGTGGTCAGAGTCGCTTTGCGAGCAATGGAAAAACGCCAACAATTTGTAGTGCCCGGCTGGAAGAATTATCTGATGTCGATCCTGGTGAGATTCATGACGCGGCGGACGGCGGTCAATGAATCCAAACGCTATTTTCGGCCAAAGAAGGCGCTGCCGGAGAATGATCCGACGAAGACTGTTGATCCGACGCAATGACTTCCTGCTGCCGGAGTATCGTACACCCGTCGCTCCGCCGACGGGAACTATAGTTCACGGGACCAGAAAAGTTGCTGTGGATGTTGTTGCGATTGTCCCCTCTCCCCCCGCAATTGATTTTCCCGCTTGACACGTTTTCCACGGGGGGAGTGGGCTTGGGTGTGGGGGAACAATCCACTGTTTTCTGGTTCATCAGATTCCCTCGAGGCCAGCCCCCTCATCCGGCCTGTCGGCCACCTTCTCCCCCTTGCTGCGGGGAGAAGGGACATGGATAACGTTGCCTTCGAAAGTACCTCAGTCTGGACCGCGTCAAGCATAAGCTATCCCGCCGACGGAGCGGCGTGTGTACGGTACGTAAAGTAAGTGCCGTTCGGCTCAGATCACAGCAATGGAACGATTAGGTCTCTTCGCGCACGGAGATACGCCTCCGTGTCAGCAGCCGCTCCGGATCACGCATGACAAGTCGCACAGTGTCTCCGATCCGCAGATCCCTTGATTCACCTGACAGATTGAGGGTTGTGGTCTCCGCAGTTGCGTGCAGCACTGTGGCACCGCGCGGCGCAGCGATTCGCAGTACGGATGATTCCGCAAAGGCAATTCTGCCCACATCGATCACGCACCATTCCAGCGTCGGACGCGCGATCACGGTTGCCAGAAGACATACACCTGGACGTTCGTACCCGTGCTCGTCGGTTGCAACGCATGCTTCATCGTTAAAATTGACGAATGGGCTTGCGACAAGACACGTCACGCGGGCATCCGAAATCGCTGAATTCCGAACCGCAGATGCCGCGAGCACGATCTCGCGACAATCGGGATCAAGATGGCGAATGCTCCGCAAACCGTGCTCCGCGATGGTCACGATTGATGCGATGTTGCTTTCCGTATCCGGCGATTCTGCATGAGGTCGGCGGCGAACTGAATCGGCAAAGACTCCGACGACTCGCAATCGCGGCAGATTCGACGCGGCAGACGCCAGTAACGACGCATCCGTTCCCGGACGGACGCCCGTTGACTGCTCGCCGATATCCACTTCGATCAGAATCCCAATGGAGGCTCCGGAGTTCACAGCCCACTGTGACAACAATTCGGCATGTCGGAAGTGATCGATGACGGCCACGATCCGGGTACGGACTGCCACATCCATGAGTCTTCGCAGTGATTCGGCGGTGACCATTCGACCGGTCAGCACAATTGCTTCGAAACCGGTATCCGTCAGGTATTCCGCATCAACAATAGTGCCGCAGGATGCGGTTTGAGTACAGGGCCTGATGACATGGCGCAGTAGAGCCGACGGCACCATTTCAGTCAGCGCCGCCGCCCAGTACCAGCCAGTCTGTTCGCCCAGGCGAATTAGTCGACTGGCGTTTTCTGACAGTGCGGCTGCGGAAAACGATAAGGCGGGAGTCATCACTGAGCGGACTCCAGACGCGCCCTCAAAGCAGCCGCACGCGACTTTCTCTCGGCAGTTCCCCAGGCGGGATGGAGCGAATCAATCACGTTGAGCACCTTGAGTGCTTCCTGGACATTCTGCTTCCGTTCAGCGAAGTTGGCCAGCTGCAGCGATGCTTCCAGCCAGTTGTCGTCACCGGAATGCGATCGTTTCAGCACAGACTGCCAGAAACGCCGTACAGATTCTGACGTCTTCGAATCCGCCGCATGGCTCGAAGAACGCTGCTGCAGAACCAACGCGATCGTCTGCAATTGAACGTCCGACAATTCTCCTGCGGTCAGTCGGTCAATCACGTGATCGAACTGTCCAAAATTGTCCGCGGCCTTTGAGGCCGTCAAGAGAATGGGCAGTCGTTCGATTTCATGATCAGCCGAAGTCGGTCGAGTCTCATCATCACGGAGCAAGTCCAAAGCCAGAAACCCAAGTTGCGGATCGCCGGGAATGGGCGACTCTGTGTCATTCGTCTGACGCATCAGAAACATCACGATTTGCAGGCGTGTCGGCACTGATTGATGCAGCAGTACTTCGCGAGATTTTTCGACGGCGTCCATCGTCAGTAGTTGGCGAAACGACGCCAACACAACCAGCGTATGTGCATGCGCCTCGCTTGCCTGGAATTGAGTCCGTTGTTCAGAGGAACTCCCTGTTGCCTGGTCGCCAATTCCTGCCGAGTCCATTAACGCGGCGATCGCGGGAAGCTGCAGCCGGGCATCCTCGGCTAGCTTCTGCCAGTCATCCTGCGCGGTCCAGCGACGCTGCAGGGACAACATCAGTCGCTGCACTGCAAGGATCGGATGCAACGAGTTTTCGCCAGTGTTTTGCACCACGTCAACATTTTGCGTCGATGCCTGTTCCGTGAGAATGGACCAATTCGACAGAACTGCGGGCAGAGGACCTGCATCCGCGTTTTCTCCGGAAACCCGAGAATCGGAGATGACTTCGATCAGGATCTCGCCCGCTTCGATCAGTAAGCGCTCTCGATTTTCCGCATCGACTGATTCTCTGCCAGAGATGCCCGCTCCGGAAGTTTCGAGTGCTTTCTTCGCTAATGCAAGCAGTTCTTCCGCAGCAGCAACTGGGGCGGTATCGCGAATCAGCATGGCTCGCCATTCACGTGCTTTTGCTGTTGTCGAGGATGTGGGAAACCTTACCAGATGCTGCTCAAGAGCGGCTCGATACTCAGCCTCAAGCGCGTTGCGGTTCGCGATTGTGCCGGAAACGTCAGCGTCCCAGCGACGTCCAATGGCGTACGTTCGCAACAAATCTGCAGCGGCTGCCTGGTTCTGGTCGGCGACGGAATTGAACAACGCTGTCGATTGAACAAGATCTGCTTCCGCAGATTTCCAGTCACTCATGCGAATCGCAAGGTCGCCAGCCTGCAGCAAAAGGATCGCCGCGATCTGTGGTTTGAGTCTGGCGGACGACTGAGACATTTCGAGCAGCGACGTTCGGGCAGCCGAGAGATCACCAGCGGCGATCAGGCCGGAAACGCTCTCCAAAACCGTTGCCGCTTCCGGACCGAATTTTTGCACATGGTCAAACCGCAGCGCAATCCGCTCGCAGCACTCCCGCCAGACGCCGATAGTTGTCGGTACGAGTCGTTGATTCAATCGGCGGAATTCGCCGGATGTTTTCTGTCGCAACTCGGACGCGTCCAGTTTGTGCAGCAGTTCAAACAGATTCAGCAGGGCCGCCAGCCGGAGTGTGCTGAGTTCCTGTGAGTGCGGCGATTGTTTTTCGAAAGTAATGCAGAGCTGCAGGGCGTCCGAGGGCTGACCCTGCCCAAGTAGTCCGCGAATCTTCAGCACTGCCACGTCTCGTTGATGCGACTGGCTTTCCGACGCGGATGTTAACGAGGTGACGATCAGGTCGAATCTTTTGAAATCCTTTTGATCGAGCGACGATTCGGCCAGCAGTCGTTTCGCCTGGAAACGTATTTCGTCGTCGCCACTGGATTTCATAAGCCTGTCGGCTGCGGAGGCGGCCTCTGATTGTAATGTGAGATCTCCCGGGCGTTGTCTTGCCTGGAGTAACATCAATTCTGCGATCACATAGCGTGTTCGGTCACGGGCGGCTTTTGAGACACTGCTGTCGATGTCTTTCCGAATCTGATCGATTTGTTCAAGCATCGCGGTTCCAAGTTCGATCCCTTCATCGATCGCCTGTGTTGTGAGGCCGCGCGGATCGGAATGTGGGCCAAACCCGGCGATGATCGCGTCAATGCGGGCCATTGTGCATAACAACTCAATCTGCCGCACTCGAAGCAGCAGATCCAGCTCCGCACTCGGCGTCTCTTCGCGTACAAATTCTGTGATACTTTGGGCCGCGTGTGTCAGAATTTGAGTTCGCCCCGGCTCTCGCAGATTCCATGCGTGCTGCTCGCGGGTATCGGCCAGCATCAGTTGCCATGCGGCGCGGTCGTCTGGCGTTCGGCAGTCTTCTGAATGGCGTACACAAAACTGCTCGGCAAGATCAAAGAACTGCCGTGCCTGCAGTTGTCGCACGAATTCCCGTTCACCGTCCGCGATCTCGTCCGCCCGTACGGAGACTACTTCGACGTGCAGGGCAAGCGAGATCAGGAGCAGAGCGATGAAGCTACCCGTTGATTGGTTCATGCCATTATCTTACCATCGAAAGCGAGCGGCAAATCACGGCGGAGCGTGATCAGCACATTGTACTCGTCACGCTCCGCCGTGACGCTATAGCATCAGATCGAAATTGAATATACCTCGCACGGTCTCGATTCAGATGTTTAACCGCCACGCCATCGGGGTGCGCGCCCACGCCGATGGCGTTGGGGTTAAACTGGCAATCCTCTCATTCGTGCCCAGGCGAGGTATAATAGCAATCGTATGACGGATTCTGACAAATAAACGCCTGCTCTTCACGAACAGCCGAGGTTACGCTACGCACCCTGTGGAGATCCTGTGATGCGACGAATTCACTTGACGGTAAGTTCCTTTTGCACATTCGTCATTTGCGTCCTTTGCCTGTCGCCAGCGCACGGCTGGCAGGCTCGAAATGCGGTCAACGACTACCAGATCTCCATAAAAGCGTACGCTGGTCAGCCGTTTGGTGTTGGGCTCGTGACGCTGACACCTCGCGAACCTGCACTTCCGGCGGCGCGGGATCCAAAACCAGCGGCACTGCAGATGCTGGGCTCAGATGCGTTCTATCCGGCGGTTGAACGGTCCGGCGGCTTTTCATCGACGCAGGCTGCTGACGAATTGCGTGTCTATTTCCTGTTTCGTGCCGAGACTGCAAAGCAGATCACTGTGCTTGGGCAAACGATCAAGCTCGAACCAATTTCGAGTGAAGCTTTACACGCTGAGTCCATGAAACGCTGGTGGCAGCGATATGTCGGCCAGGCGAGGATCAACGAACGGCGGACACAGTATCCGGCACAGATCGATCAATACCTGGTCCAAACGTTGGCGCGACGACTGAAACTGCCGGCTCCTGTAACAGCAAGCAACCAATATTCCTCTGATGGCGAGGCCGAAATCATCGGCTCGATGACTGGCACAAAAGCCGTGCGGCTTGCCATGCAGAAGGATGCGTTACTGGGGACGTCGCGGAATGAATTGGCGACCGAAGATCTTCCCAAAGCCGTGTCGCCGCCCGCGATCGAGATTCCGGAACCTGACAAGGACGTCGAAGTCGAATCCATCGCCATGGCCGTCCCGCCGGAGCTGTTCTACGCCCGGTTTAGAAAGTACGAAAACCTGGCATGGTTCAGCGAACGGATCGATGAATGGGGTTTGGAACTCAGCGGCATCGCGACTCAATCGGGGCTTCAGTATGACCTTGGGCAATGCGTTCAGGATCAATTGAATGTGTACCAGTCGGAACTCGCGAAACATCTGAGCGATGCGATTATCAAAGACGTCGCAATTATCGGCTCGGACACGTTCATTCGCGAAGGCGCGGGCATTGGAATTCTGTTTGAAGCCAAATCCAATGAACTGCTGAAGGCGTTTCTGGAAGAACAACGAACTCAACGGGCCGCGAAAGGCGATGGTGTGACGTTGTCGGTTGTTCCACTGGATCAATCGCAGCATACAGCCTCGTTACTGGCCTCCCCTGATAATCGAGTTGGCTCCTTCTATGTGACGTCGGGCGATTTTCATCTGATCACAACATCGAAAACGATCGCTCGACGGTTCCTGGAAACCTGCGGCGACGCCACACAATCGCTCGGGGCCAGCAAAGAATTCCGCTACGCCCGCACGGTAACTCAAGTCACTCGCAACGATGCAGCCTTCATCTATCTGTCCGATCAATTTTTTCGAACGTTTGTCGATCCGGCGTTTCGCGTCGAGATGACACGTCGCGCGACGAGTGAATCCGAGATTGAATTGACACAATTGGCGATCTTGTCCGCCAGGGCCGAGGGCCGATCGCATTCCACTTTCGAGGAATTGATAGACGGCGGTTTTCTGCCTGCCGATTTCCTGAAACGCGCGGATGGCAGTCAGCTTGTTTTGAAGGATGGAATCATCACCGATTCATTGCGGGGCGCTCGAGGATCATTCCTGCCGCTGTCCGATGTTCAGGTAGAAAAGGTGACGAAGTCTGAGGCCAGCGGCTATGAAAGATTTTCGAAGATGTACGCTCGGATCTGGACCTGGATGGACCCCGCAACACTGGCCGTTCAGCGGCATGTCCTGGAGAAGCAGGAACGTCTGGTCCTTGACGTTCACATGTACCCATACCCCCGCCGCGAAATGGGGTTCCTTGATATGCTGGCACTCAAGAAATCAAAGCAGCGGCTGGCACCGATTCCAGGCGTCTTTTTCATGGCGGAAGCCAATTTTTTCGGGATGACTCCTGCGTTTGCCGGGATGGCCGACTTTAATCCTCCAATCGTTGTGAAGGACGGTAGACTCGAATCCCTCTCGAATCCCGAAAAGGTGCCCTGGTTCATCGCCGGGATGCCGACAAAAGGCCTCGATGCATTTCTCGCTCCACCAAAGGGGCGCGAATGGAAGGACGGTGAAATCACAAAACTCAGTGATGATCCGTCGCGGGGCTTTTTTGAAACGCAGTTCGGCTACAGAAACGATAGATTTTCTGCACTCTCTCCAAGTCGCTTTGGATTGGAACCACTGGTCAACAATGTGAAGCTGATCGACGCAGACCGCGAGGCAGAAATGCGAATCCATATTGGAGACCTTGCGAACGCCAAAGTTCGGCGAACTCTGGATGCCGGTTACTGGCTGGCGGGCAAAGAGGTTACGGAGGGCCACGAGGAACTGCTGAATCGGATGGTGACGCAATTTCGCGTTCCGGCTGAGAACGCAGCGGATACCGTCGAATCCATTCTGCAGGCGCGTCCTGTCAGTCCTCTGGGAGGAGATTACGTGCGCAGCGCTGACCAGAGCATTTCCTGCAATTCGCAGACAAGTCTGACCACGTTTGAGCATCCGTTTATCAAACGAGTGCGATCCGCAGATTTCGAACTGACGACCGAAGTCACGACACTCACCGCCCACGCTGAAGTGTTGCTGGACGCGCCTTAAGTTTTGGGGGCAGAGACGATTAGCGACGCTTACCTTTTGAAAGACTTCATAGACAAGGCCCGCTTTGCGATCCTTAAAGCTCGCAAGAAATTCCTGAGCGAGCTCATCCTTTCACTGTCCTCGTTCGATGCTGATCAGCGGAATGGGATTGGTTTCCGCAAAGCTTTCAATGGCGGCAACAAAGGGACGTGTCATTCCTGCCATGACCCTGGCGGTGGCAAACGCTTCGCCGCGATGTTTGCGAAAGAACCATGCGATCCCGCCTCGACGAGTTTGGAGGCCAGTCCTACTGCAAAACGGTGTCTCGAGGTTGTTCGGCGACGCGGAATGTTGGGGCATCGTCGAGTTCCGAGGTGACATGAATCATTTCCGGGGCGGGCATTCTTCCGGGGTCTCGGACTATTCCCGCCTGCACCAGTGTTGCGTAACTCAGACACAGCAACAAACCCATCGTGACGCCATTTGGCAATGCCTCCGGGCCGAAAAATTTCATCGCGCTGCCCGAGGATTTTGCGAGACGAATTTTTGCCCCGTCCCATTGCACGCTGTACATTTCGTCCAGGACCAGATGCGAGAGAAATCCGATTCCAACTCCCACTGCCATCAGCACGCGCACTCGCAATTCGTCACTGTGATAGGCCAGAAATGTCAATTCCGACCATATCAGCAGGGCCGGAATACTGTGGAACATGCCGCGATGGACGGTGAGTTTGCCCAGCAGGAATGCGCCGCCATATTTGACGGCACCATAGGATAAGATAGCGAACAGGAACGCCCGATCATCTTTCACACCGATTGCCTGCACGTTTTGCAGCAATAAGAGAGGTGCAAACGCGGCGACAACTCCGGAAAGTTCGCGGATGGGGCGCCCGCTTTCGGAGTCAAGGTCCGGCAGCATTCCGGCAATCCACGTTAAGACTGCGACAATGACCGCCTGAACAATGCTGTATCCGAACAGAACCACTGCGGCGCAGGCATACGCGACACCCAGAATTCCGCTGACGGTGATATGTTCGCGGTACGCTGCCATGGAAAATCTTGACTCTGAATCCGAAAAGAAATGCTGCCGCCCAAAAATACAGGCGTCTGCCATTCTTATCGTCAATGATGACGCGAGCGACACAGCATTGAATAATTATTGATTCCGAGGCAGAGCATTTCTCAGAGTATGTATTCGCCTGTTGCGTATATGTGAGCTGTACTGTTGCATGCCTGACTTCACCCGCGGTGACATCGGCAATATCTGCCGGTATTTCCTGAATGGCCGGGCACAGGTCGTTGCACTGGTGACCGGAACTAATGCAGAAAAACCGAATTCACGGCACCGGGGCTGGAGCGAAGGTGGCGATGACTTTGGCGTCGGCGGCGTTCCAGACGCGGACAGTGCCATCTTCTCCGCCGGAAACGACCAGTGTGCCGTCAGCAG
>JBBQSE010000188.1:0-14440 GCA_038214195.1 Planctomycetales bacterium | reverse complement strand
GCGGCAGCAGCGGACGCTGCGGCGATTGATCGGCCAGACAGTCTCCCGCCGACTGCGGCAGTTGATTCTGAATCTGCAAGTGCGTCGTTGGCAGCAACTGCGGGGGCCAAACAATGAATCAGCTGACTTTCCCAACGACTGAGGTTGTCTTGAAAGATCCCATGAAGTCCGTATCTCTACTTGCGATGCTGGGATTGATCCTGTTTAACTCAGGATGCGGCCGCGTGCCAGATTTCGGCGGCGGGGCCTCGGTCGTACCGGAGGTTACGTTCGTTGCTGCTGAATCCGAAGCGACAGCCGACGCGCCCGAAAAATCAACAGGCGCAGCGGCCACAGGTGCGAGTGGTGCTCCTGGGACATTCTCGGGCAAGGTGGTGATGACAGGTGCAGTGACGCCGTTGCCCGCGTTGATCGGGAAAGGCGCGGAAGTTAAGGACAAGGAAGTCTGTGCCGCTCATGAAGTTGCGAACGAGAAATTGGTGCTCGGACCAGGGAACGCCGTCCAGAATGTCTTTATTTATCTGAACAAAGCGCCAAAAGGCGGGAAGTCGCTTGAGGCTCCGACTGAACCATTTCTGTTCGACCAGAAAAACTGCCAGTTTATTCCGCACTGCGCGATCGTCCCGGTAGGTCAGCTTGTAAAGGTGCTCAGTAACGATCCGATTGCCCACAACACGCATACCTATCCTTCCAAAAATCCTGCGACAAATTCTCTTGTCGGAGCGAATGATCGCGAGGGCAAAGTTTCCTTTACATACAAGAAGGCGGAGCCGACCCCATTCAATATCAGTTGTGACTTTCACGGATGGATGAGCGCACGACAGCTGGCGATCGATCATCCCTACGCCGCTTTGACTGACGAAAATGGTGCCTTCACAATTTCCGATTTGCCAGTCGGAAAACACTTTTTTGTCGTATGGCACGAAGGCGCGGATGGCGGATTCGTCGAGCGAAAATTTCAGGTCGAAATCAAGAGTGGCGAGACGACGGAAATGCAGATTGATTACCCCGCCGATCGCTTTAAGCCCTGAGCATATTATGTTGTCTGTTTTTAGATATTTTTGTAATCGAGGTTTGGGAATGTCACGGACTCCCAGTCTGAACTTGTTCGTACTTGCGTTTCTGCTGTCAGCGGCAGCAATGTCCGGCTGCTCAGATTCTGCATTTGACTCTTCGTTCGTCTACAGTCCGGGCACTTTGGATCTGATGCCCGAGGCTCAGAACGGCTCGAAGGACGTGCATGGTGTCAAAGCACTTCTGGACGAACGTTTCGGCGATCCACAGCATCTGGAAGCCTGGCTGAAAATGCCGATCGACTTCGGCGGAACGATGACGACTGTTGGAGAAATCACAACAGCCGAAAGCGGTATTCCGGTCATCAAGCTGGGTGTTGAAGAAGGGATATCGCTTCCAGAGCAGGCTGGCAGCATTCAATTCGTTTCAGGCGCCTGTGCTGGTGAGACGCTGGTGGTTTCCCAGTGGGACCCCAAAACGGGCGAAGCCAATCTTGCGGCGGCACCTTCTCAGAGTGTTGCGTCTGGTGACATCTGTTTCATTGATCGCGGCACTGTGATTCAGTCCGGTCGTATGCTGTACATGCGGCACTGCAGTCACTGTCACGGAACCAGCGGAGACGGCAATGGCCCAACCGCTCGCTATCTGACTCCGAAACCTCGCGATTACCGCAACGGTGTGTTTAAGTTTACATCGACAAACGATATGTCGAAGGCCGCTCGTGATGACATCTCGCGGGTTGTGAAGTACGGTATACCCGGCACATACATGCCTTCGTTCCTCCTGATGAAGGATGAAGAGCATAACGCAATTATCGAGTATGTTCGGTTTCTGACTTTGCGTGGTGAGTTCGAACGAAAGCTGGTCGCAGAATTGTCGAGCGACTATTCGAAGGTGGCTTTAAGTTCACGCTTGAAGGACGAGAAGAAGGCCGACATCCTTAAGGAACTGAATGAATTCCTTGCGGAGGATCTTAAGGAATCCGCAAACAGCCTTGGTGACGAACTGGCCGAAATTTGGGCCACGTCCGACACCGAAGAAGCTTTGATTGTCCCGTCGATTGCGAGGATTCCGGATTCAACTGAGTCTCGTCGTCGAGGCCGTGAACTGTATCTCAGCAAAGCACTTAACTGTGCAGATTGCCACGGGATTGATGGAGCTGGCAATGGCCCACAGACGATTGCCTATGAAAAAAATCCGACGACCGGTCAACTGTACAATGAGGCCGGGTTGCACGATGTGTGGGACAACCAGAACCAGCCTCGAAACCTGCAACTTGGCATGTATCGCGGTGGTCGCCGTCCGATCGATCTGTTCCGGCGGATCCATGCTGGAATCAAGGGTTCGCGAATGCCTTCGTTCAAGAATACCCCGCACGAAGATATCTGGAACATTGTTAACTACGTACTGAGCATACCGTTTGAGACGGAACCGGGCGGTACCGGGATAGCGCCAAGCGCCGCTGCTGCAGCTGTGACAGTGCCTCCGGCCAACTGAGAACCCGTTTCTAGCGTGCAGGTGATTGGCCTGCCAGGAGTATTCAATCGTGAAAAAATTCTGGGCATTGTTTTTCTTCTTCTGGCCGACTGTTGCGATGTACTGCTGCCTGATTGCGCCATCGCGTGGTTGGTGGTTTCCCAGTCCGCCCATGTCTCGTACCGGCGTCCAGATTGATGGGCTGTTCTACCTGATTCTGATTATTGTGACGATCACGTTTGTTGGTACTCAGTATGCTATCGGCTACGTTCTTTGGAAAGGTGCCACGAAAGAACAGGACAGCAAAGCAATGTTTTCGCATGGAAGTCATAAGCTGGAGATCATCTGGACAATCGTACCGTCGTTTATTCTTGTGTTCATTTCCCTCTCGCAGCTCGATGTTCTGGCTGAGATTCGCGTGATCTCAAGTTTCCCTGAAGATGCACAAAAACCGGCAGCTAAAATCGCTGAGGTTATGGCGCGGCAGTTTGAATGGCGAATTCGCTATGCAAAACCGGGCACGGATCTGACGACTGAGCCAAGTCCTGGGGATCTGTATTTTGTCAACGAACTGCATGTCCCGACTGGCAAACCAGTCGTGATCAATCTGCGAACTCAGGATGTGCAGCATGCATTCTTTTCGCCTCAGCTTCGTGTCAAGCAGGACGCTGTGCCGGGCCTTGTGATTCCAGTTTGGTTCGATGTCAAAGAAGTCGGTGAATACGACCTTGTGTGTGCCGAATTGTGTGGCTGGGGCCACTACAAGATGAAGGCCCGGATCGTGGCTCAGTCTCAGGGGGGGGTTGATAATTATCTGAAGCAACTTGAAGCGGAACAGAACGAAGACGGCACGAAGGCTGAATCCGCAGCAGAATAAGTTCGGTTTGATGTTTGATCTCATCGCAGTCAATTGACTGCATTTTAGTTTTCAGGTTTCATTGCCATGGCAACTGTTACTCCAGCACTCGATGCTCACGGCCACGCGGATGATCATTCGCACGGCCACGGTCATCATCAGAGTTTTATTTCGAAATACGTTTTCTCCCAGGACCACAAGATCATTGGGATCCAGTTCCTGTGTACCACCCTGTTGATGCTCATGGTTGGCGGTGCATTGGCGCTCGCCGTGCGCTGGCAGCTGGCATTTCCCTGGCAGAACATGCCCGTGGTCGGTCAGCTGTTTGGGCTCTTTCAGACCGAAGGCGGACAGATCAGTCCAGAGTTTTACACCATGCTTTTCACGATGCATGCGTCCGTGATGATCTTTCTCGTGATCATTCCGATTCTGGCCGGGGCGTTTGGGAACTTCCTGATTCCGTTGCAGATCGGATGCGACGACATGGCGTTTCCGATTCTGAACATGCTGAGCTACTGGTTTATGTGGCCGGCGATGGTGTGTTTCGCCTGCAGTTTCTTCTGGGCTGGCGGAACTGCCGGACCGGGCAATGGCTGGACCAGCTACCCGCTGCTGAGCGATCTGCCGCAGGCCGCTCCGGGATCCGGCTCACCGCAAACATTTTGGCTGCTCGGACTGACGCTGGTCGGTGTATCCTCCATGATGGGGTCGGTCAACTACCTGACGACCATCATCAACATGCGAGCGCCTGGTATGACGCTCTTTCGTATGCCGCTGACGATATGGTCGATGTTCATCACTGCCATCCTGCAGGCCTTTGCGCTGCCAGTACTCACCGCCGCAGGTTTCATGCTCGTGTTCGACCGACTCGGAACGATCTTTCCAACGACAATCCACTCTGTCTTCTTCATACCGGCAAACATCATCGTGAATAATGCCGAGCCCACTGTCGGTGGCGGACAGCCGCTGCTGTGGCAGCACCTGTTCTGGTTTTACTCCCATCCTGCGGTGTACATCATGCTGCTTCCGGCGATGGGAATGGTATCGGACATGCTGTCCTGCATGAGTCGCAAGCCGGTCTTTGGTTACAAGCCGATGGTGTATTCCATGGCTGCAATCGCCGGTCTGGGATTTATCGTGTGGGGGCACCACATGTTTACCAGCGGTATGAACCCGGCTCTTGGGATGACATTCATGACATCCACAATGATGATTGCTCTGCCTTCGGCGATCAAGACGTTCAATTGGATTGGCACGATGTGGGGCGGAGATTTGAAGTTCAATGCCGTGCTTTTGAACTGTGCCGGATTTGTTGCGATGTTCATCGTGGGGGGACTGAGCGGGATCTTTATGGCTGCGGTTCCTGTGGATATCTACTTCCATGACACGTATTTCATTGTGGCCCACTTCCACTATGTTCTGTTCGGCTCCACGCTGTTCGGAGTCTTCGGAGCGATCCAGTTCTGGTTCCCCAAGATGTTCGGCCGCGAAATGAACGATACGGTTCAAAAGTGGCACTTCGTCTTGTCGTTTATCGGTTTTAATGGCACATTTTTTCCAATGCATCTGCTGGGGATCGCAGGGATGCCTCGCCGATACGCGGATCCTTACCTGCATGGCTATCTGAGCCACCTGCTGGACATGAATCGCTTCATCACAATATCTGCGATCCTGATGGGAGTCTCTCAGTTCCTGCTCCTCGGGAACTTCTTCTACAGCATGTTCCGGGGCAAGAAGGTCGGTCGCAATCCGTGGAATGCCAACGGTCTGGAATGGACTGCTCCGTCGCCTCCTGGACACGGCAACTTTGATATCGCACCCATTGTTTATCGCGGCCCCTACGAATATTCCTCACCGGAATCTGACGCTCTTGGCCAGGACTACATCCTGCAAACCGTGCCGCATGTGGCGGGTGTCAAAGCAGTTGCTCATCATTGATCATTTGAAGTTTGCGTTTCCGAAAGAGTCTACTTGTGTCTGTTCAGCGTGAACACGTCCACCCTGTTGTTAGAAGGCTCGCGACGGCCACATGCCTTGTCGCGCTGCTTCCGATCAGCATGGGCGCGCTTGTCACTACGCTGAGTGCCGGGATGGCATTCGCCGACTGGCCGTCATCCGATGGTCAGAATATGCTGCTCTATCCGTGGTTGAGTGACTTTGCGAGTCATCCGGACAAATTCGTCGAACACGGTCACCGACTGGCTGGCATGTTGATTGGTTTCGTTAGTGTTTGCCTCGCCGTGACCAGCTACTTTCTCGATCGCGGCTGGGTGAAATGGTTTACCACCGCCATTCTTGTTTCCGTGATCGCACAAGGTGCGCTCGGTGGAGCACGCGTGCTGCTCGACAGGCAGTTGCTGGCGATGTTGCACAGCCTGACTGGAGCGGCGTTCTTTAGTTTGTGCGTTGTGTTCAGACTGATGTGCTCAACCCAATGGTCGAAATGGCGATTGCAGGCTGACAGTCGATTGAGCCCATTTGGGGCCGCCATGATCGCTGTCACGCCGATCGCTATTCTTGGTCAGTACATGCTTGGCGGAGCGTTGAGACATTTTCATACGATGCTGGATGAACATCTCGCCGGTGCGGTCGTTGCCACCGTGTGTGCCAGTCTGGCTGCATTGACTTTGTTGCGGACTGAGAACGAACTGCTCCGACGATCAGGCTTGTTTGTGGTGATGACTCTGTTGTTGCAGGTTTTGCTTGGAGCGGGATCGTATGTGACTCGCCTGGGACTTCCGCAGATCGGTTATGTTGCGGTCTCCGGTTCGCTCTCTCAGTCCGTGGTCTGTTCACTTCACACAGTTTGCGGAATGCTGCTGCTGGCAAGTTCAGTGGTTTCTGCGACGTCCCTGGCAATCCTGTATCGTGCTGGTGCACTGCTGGGTTTGGGTTTTGAATTGCCGATAGTTGGCGATCGGGGGACGATCGCATGAGTAGCACGACCGCACAAATTGCTGAAGAGCTTTCGCATTCAATTGATTCAGGTCATTCTGGATTCCTGACGACTGTCGGTGGGCGTCTTTCCGACTATCGCCAAATGGCGCGACCTCGCATCATGGTGATGTCGGCCGCCGCCGTGCTGTCAGGATTTGTGCTGGCATCGCCAATCGTGATGTCATGGATCGTCCTCGGCATCGCGATTGTTGGTATTTGTTGTCTGGTTGCGGCCTCAAGTGTCCTGAATCAGGTGCTGGAAGCGAAGACCGACCGAATCATGAATCGCACGGCTGATCGCCCGGTTGCCAGTGGACGTGTTTCCCGGATGGAAGGTGCGGCGTTTGGCATCCTGGCCTCAGTGACCGGAGCCACTCTGTTGTGGTTGTTTGTGAACGAAGCGACAAGCATCACGGCGTTCTGCACGATGCTGTGCTACGTCCTGCTGTACACGCCACTCAAGAGGATTAGCACACTTTGTACGACCGTTGGTGCTGTGCCGGGCGCTATGCCGCCGGTTTTGGGCTGGCTGGCTGCGGGCGGAGCATTTGGACTGGAAGCATTCGCTTTGTTTGCCGTCTTCTTTGTCTGGCAGTTTCCGCACTTCCTTGCCATTGGCTGGATTTACCGTGACGACTATGAGCATGCCGGATTAAAAATGCTGCCATCGTTCAGCGATGGCGGCAGCCGCACGGGATGGATCGCATTGACATACGCTCTGGCCTTTGTTCCCGTCAGTTGTTTGCCTCGCGTCGCGGGTCTTGCGGGGCCAGGATATGTTTCCGCCGCACTGGTGCTCTCCCTGGGATATCTCTGGCTGACAATTCGATTTGTAATGGATCGGACAAACATCCGCGCCCGTCAGTTGATGGTTGGTTCGCTGATTTGTCTGCCCGTCCTGTTGTTGTGTCTGGTTGCCGATTATCTGCGGCTGGTTTCCTGAGTCTGTTTTTAGTTGTCTACATTTGCTCTGTTTTCTCAGAGCTGTCTCTTTCGATTTCACCTGAACGCCATGTCAAATACCGCAGCGCCATCGACCCTGAAGATGGGGATTCCGATTCCGAACTCAAAGCTCGGAATGTGGCTTTTCCTCGGCACGGAAATCATGTTCTTCACCGCGTTCATCGGGTCGTATATCGTTCTGCGACTTGGTTCGAAAGGCTGGCCAACGAGTCCTGATGACACACACATCAACGTGTGGGCGGGTGGGTTCAACACGTTTGTGCTGATCGTGTCCAGCTATTTCGTCGTGGTCGCCCATGAAGCCATGGCGATGAAGAACTTCAACAAAGCGCGAACGTTTCTGCTTGGGACTTTGCTGCTGGCGTTTGTGTTCCTTGGTATCAAGTCGGTTGAGTACTACGGAAAGATCTCCCACGACATTCTGCCCGGTCACATCGCGGAAACGTCATCACAGGCGGTTAAGAAAGCCAGTCGTGAACTGGAAGTCGTTGTGCGTAACCGATTCGCGGCTTACACAGACAGCGGAGCGATCGTGACGGATCAACCCAACGACATCGTCAACCTTGTTGTTCAGATCGCGGCTTTGCCAAGCGTCACAACTCTCCCGGAAGGTGTGAGTGAAAGCACGTTTAATGCTCTGAAACAGGCGGCAGGAGGAGATCCAGATCTGGCTGTGAGTGGTAACGCATCGTTGACGTTTACGCCAACGAACTGGAATACAGCGCAAACCGTAACACTTGCCGCGTCGGAAGATGCGGATGCGGCCAATGGCACCGCCGTGTTCGACGTGACTGCAAAGAAGCTGACGACAGTCAGCGTGACGGCTACGGAAGCAGACAAGGAATCACAGGATCCCATCGACTCATCGGCCAGTGTGACCGCTACGGAAGCAGTTGGCGAAGCACAGGCGATCGTTGTCTCATCGACCAGCGTGTCGGTGGCGGAAGGCGGCACCAATACTTTCAACGTGAAGCTGGCAGTGCAGCCAGAGGAAGATGTCACAGTGGCGATTGGCCGTGCAACGTGCGATATTGATCTGTTCAAAGAATGGATGAATCTGCATCAGCACATCGTGGCCAATGTTTCACTGGAAAAAGTCCTGATCGCCACCGGTCCGGAGTACCTTGCAGCCCGCGAAGGTCTGAAAGCGGGCGAAAAACTCCCGGAGCTGGAATTTGGCGAAGTCAAAGCTTTGCTGGAAAAGATGAAAGACGACAAGAACTACGGCTCGTCTGTGACCAAAGGGGTCTTCGAAATGCATCCAGTTGTGTACGGAAACATCTTTGCTTCCACGTACTTTCTGATGACCGGATTTCACGCCGTACACGTTGTGGTGGGAATGATTCTGTTTGTTGTCGTCCTTCGGCAAGGTCGCAGGCTGGACGAGAAGTGGACGAACTTTGTGGAGAACAGCGGGCTGTACTGGCACTTTGTGGACCTGGTCTGGATCTTTCTGTTCCCGTTGCTGTACATCATCTAGTGTTGTTCAAAACGCCTCTTTTCCAAATGACCGTGGTTTTGCCTGTTTTCGAACTTGATTGGGTTCTCAGATGTCTCACGATGCTCACGCCAGCCATGACGCTCACGACACGCACCATGTCAACTATCTGCTGATTTTCGTGGTCCTGTGCGTATGCACAGCGTTGTCCGTGATCTTCGACGTGATGCACATGGCCAAGCCGGTGACGATCGTCCTGGTGCTCGCAGTGGCGATTGCAAAAGCCTCATGCGTGATGATGTTTTTCATGCACCTAAAGTTTGAAGGGAACTGGAAGTTCGTTCTGCTTGCTCCCACGACAATTCTGGCCATCGGCCTGCCACTGGCCTTGTTCCCGGACGTTGGCGCGTCGTATTACCATCCCACCGCACCGCAGGTGACCACGTGGTCTGAAGAAATCAGTGAGTACGAAAAGTATCACGCGGAACACGCTGCGGCAACTGGCCACGCTGAACCAAAGACGGAAGCTGAACCGGCACACGCTGAGTAGCCGGAATTTATGTCGCTGCCAGGCGAGTGGCAAAAAACGATGTACCACCAGAAGCCCGGCTTCTCGAAGAAGCCGGGCTTCTTTCCGGGTATAACATCATCTGCCGCTTGCCGTACTACATCATGTGACCGGCGAGAGATCATTCCTTTTCCGCTTTTGCCTCCGACTTTGCTGGGTCATCCGGATTTCGCAAATGCCATGCAACCAGCCAGTCTTCGGATTTTCTTTCGAATCCGTAATCATCGACCATGCGTTTTTCCATGTCGGCAAAGTGTCCTGCGCCATAGAAGATGCCAACCTTTTTTTGGCCTTTCTTTAGTTGTTTGTGCATCACCTGCAGACACTTCTTGTTGCGTTCGGTAATGATCGTGGATGATCCGTCGAAGCCGGCAAAGGCGTCTCCTTCGCCGGCCTTCGCCAACTGCACTGCGGCAATTCTTCGGACGCGATACAGGCGATCCGACGTCAGCATGGACAACATGACGTCCAGGTTCATCGCAAGTGGATTCGTGTCCTGCTGGTTTGCGATCGACTTGCCCATCTCCTTCAGGAACATGCCGGAAAACGACTCGCCGCGTTTCGCCATTGACGCTTCAAATTCTTCCGCCGTCATGTCCGCATGGACAAAGTTCCTGGCGCCATAGTCCACGCCCGTCAGCTGAAATTCCATTCCCAGCGCGTCTTTCATGCCAAGCTGCAGTACTGAAATTGCAGCGAGGCCGACCTTGGCTTCCGTCCATTCTTCTTCGTCGTTCAGCCCTTTACGACGCGCGCCGCTGTGACCACCAGGCCGCAAATCACGCTTCACAGCTTCTTCCGGCATCACAGCCTCGAACAGCAGCACGTCATAGGTCTTGAACAATTCATTAAGTTGCTTGTAGTAGTCCGGCTCACCAAGATGAATGGCTCCAATCAGATCCACTGTGGCGTTGGGATATTTCATTGAATCCGCAAAGTGGATGACAGATGTCTCCAGCGCGACGGCAAGTTTGCGATCGTTTTTGCGGATGCGAACGTATTCCAGCGCTGGAGCATCTTTGGCCTTATCGCTGCCCGCCTCATCGAGAGGTTGCGATTTGTCGGGTGATCCAGCCTTGTCGTCCGCTGTCAGGCTTGATGCCAGCAGCATGGTCCCGGTCCCCGCCAGCAACAGAAATGCCATCAGGGCCATCCATGGGGCCGAACAGCAGCAGCGTGAACCGGATGTCGTTGAGTCTGTCACTGGAAGAAAGTTGGAATTCATGAGATCGACTCGGAGAAGGCAAAATTGAAGAAAGCGGCTGGTTTCACAACTGATCCGTTGATTGTACGGCGATTCCCTGTGGATTCTACCACAGATCCGCGACCACGTTGAGACTTTTGGGACCGTGGAGTCGTTTCTCTGCATGCTGTCGCAGTCTGATCCTGTCCAGAGCAGAGCTTGCTCGTTACCCTTTTCACTCTGTGTGTCGCGAGATTGTCGCTGGAGGCAGGCACCTCCAGTGCAGTGCATTCCAGGGCTGGAGCCCTGGAACGAGAATTGACAGCCTTATTCCAAGCCGCGTGGAGTATAAGTTGATCTGCACCACTATTTGTCGTTTGTTTCTGCTGCTGACAGTCACTTTTGCTTTCCTTGTGGAGCAGGGGCAAGCCGCCGAAACCGTGGCCGAGTGCCAGGCGATGCTGCAGTCTGGTCGGTACGAAGACTGCCTTCGCGCGACGGCCAACTCCATCAACAATCGCAGTTATGGTGAAGAATGGCCGATTCTCAAAGCGCAATGTGAACTGGCACTGGGAAAGTATCCGGAGACGCTGGAGACCATTGCGGCAGGTCTTGAACGTTACAGCTGGAGCGTCCGGCTCCGATTGCTCGAATACAAGTGCTCGCTGGCAAACGGTAAGAAAGATCAGGCAGCCTCGGCGCTCGTCGAGACCGAACGACTCGTGAGCACTGCGTCATGGCGATACACCGACGCCGATGACCTTGTCGCGCTGGGCGAAATGGCGATTGCTCTGGGTGCCGATGCCAAGGCCGTTCAGGAAGGATTCTACGAACGCGCTCGAAGAAATTATGCGAATCGCCCTGATGGATTCCTGGCTGCCGGTCAACTGGCGTTGAAGAAAGGGGACGTCGCATTTGCTGCGGAATTACTCACCCCGGCCGCAAAGAAATTTCCCGACAATCCCGAGATCCTGTTTTACCTGTCCGAAGCGTTGCGAACAGCCGATCGCGAGCAGGCGACCGAATTGCTGAAGAAGTCGCTGGATCTGAATTCCAACTACGCTCCGGCACTGCTGCGAATTGTCGAGCAGCAGATCGACGCGGAAGATTATGCGGAAGCTGAAAAGACGATCCAGCAATTGCTCAGCGTCAATCCGAATCTTCCAGAAGCCCACAGTCTGCAGTCAGTGATTTTCCACCTTCGCAACAACATCGCCGCGGCGGAAGAATCGCGAAAGGCCGCGTTGAAGTTTTCGAAATCGAATCCCGAAGTCGATCATCTGATTGGCCGAAAACTTTCACAGAAATATCGTTTCGCGGAAGGCGCTGAGTTCCAGCGAAAGGCACTCGAGGCGGATGTGGAATTCGTCGATGCGCGGATTCAGCTGGCTCAGGATCTGTTGCGACTGGGACTTGAAGAAGAAGGCTGGAAGCAGGCGGAACAGGCTCACAAGGCCGATGGCTACAACACGACACTCTTCAATCTGCTGCAGCTCAAGGACTCACTTGGTCGATTCACCACGGTCAGCAGCGAACACTTTCAAGTGCGTATGGCGACAGAGGAAGCCGCAGTGTACGGTCCTCGCGTCGTGGAAATGCTGGAACAGGCGTGGACCGAGTTGACGGCCCGCTATGAGTTCACACCCGAGGTTCCCGTCTATGTCGAGATCTATCCGCGTGTGGATGACTTTGCTGTTCGCACGTTTGGAGTCCCGGACGTTGCCGGGTTTTTGGGTGTTTGTTTCGGAAAGGTCGTCACGGCCAACAGTCCCGCAACTCGCTAAGAGATCCCGGGCAGTTGGGAGTCGGTCCTGTGGCATGAGTTCTGTCACGTGATCACGCTGCAAAAAACCAGCAACAGGATGCCGCGCTGGCTGAGTGAAGGGATTTCCGTGTTCGAAGAACGCCGCACGGACCCGCGCTGGGGACAGCACATGAGTTTTGATTTTCGCGACCGGATTCTGGCTGGCAAAGTGACTCCCGTGGCGGAGCTCAGCAGCGCATTCCTGACGGCGAAGAGTGGCGAGGATCTGAACTTCGCGTATTACGAATCATCAATGCTCGTGGAACATCTCGTGACAGTGCATGGCATGCCAGCCCTGAATGCCATCCTGACGGATCTGAACGACGGCGTTCAGATTAACGATGCGCTCGACCGACATACCAATGGGCTGGACGTGCTCGAAGAATCGTTTGCCGCGTACCTAACTATCAAGGCCATGGCATTCGCCGACGGCGTTGAATACGAGACCGAAGCACTCACTGAAGCAAGTCCGGTGGACCCGGAATCCGTACAACAGTTTCTGCAGGAACATCCTCAGAATTTTCCAGCCACGCTGTTGTATGCGTCGCTCCTCATGAAAATCGATCGACTCGATGAGGCGGAAGTAGTCCTAAAGAAGCTGATCGAACAGGTGCCACAGGACGACAGCACGAACGGCCCACGCCGAATGCTTGCGGAAATCTACAAACGGCAAAGTCAGACAGACCTTGAGATGCAGACGTTGACTGAACACCTGCAGCGATCCGCCGATGATCTCGACGCCGCCCTGCGACTTCAGGAACTTTGCGAACAGAAGAAGCAACAGGATCGCGTCGTGGAACTTGGCAGGACGATCTTTGCGATTGATCCGTTCCAGCCCGCCGCGCTAATTCGTACGGCAGCTGCGGCCGAGGCACTCGGCCAGACCGACATTGCCGTCAGTCAGCTTTCCAGCCTGCTGCAGATTCAGAAAGATGATGCCGCCCGACTGCATTTTCGAATTGCCGCTCTGCTGAAACCATCGGCCCCCGACGACGCCCGTCGCCATGTCCTGCTGTCTCTCGCCCAGGCACCGCGTTACCGTGATGCCCACAAGTTGCTACTGGAATTAGTCGCCGAAAAACCAGCAGAGTCGCCAGCATCGAGTGGACAATAAGTGTCGCCTTTCGCTCCGAGGCTGTGAAAAAATGGGGCTGGGTCCGAAAATCGCTACTGTTTTCGTCGGAGATTCGATTGGTTGTGAGGTGCCTGACCCAATTTTTTCACAGCCTCTCCGCGAAAGTTGCGAATACGCTGCTTTCGCGGAGCGAAAGGCGACTCTAAAAAACCGCCGGATGTCGGCAGACGAACCGCCAGATCCGAAAATCCAATAGTGACGTGGCGTTGAGGCCGGATCGCCACGAAAGTTTTCGATTGTTCCGGAGTGGCTGGTATACTGTGCCGTGGACCAGCTTTTGAATGTCTGTCCCAGGCGAGTCGAAGATGAATCAATCTCCATTTCCCGGCATGGACCCTTGGCTTGAACAGTTTTGGGGAGATGTGCATGCCACCCTGATTGTCTATTTCCGCGATCAGATCAATGAACAGCTTCCCCCGAATCTGCAGGCTCGGGTGGAAGGAAGTCTGCTGGTTGATGCCGAGGACTATTCGCGCACCGTCTATCCGGATGTGAGCGTGGTGGAGTATCCAGAACACTCAGGTGCAGGGACCGCCGTGCAAACAGACGCTGTCGTGGCCGAACCGTGTATCGTCACTCTCCTGGACGACCGACGTCCGGAGCGGCATATTGAGATTGTCGATCGAAACAGCGGCAATCGAGTGGTGACTGCGATTGAACTGGTCAGCCCCGCCAACAAGTGCAGCACTGCGGGGCGAGACGCCTACCGTCGCAAGCAGCATGAGTATCTGCAGAGCGGCGTCAATCTCGTCGAGATCGATCTGATTCGCCAGGGCGAGTTCATCGTCGCGATTCCCGAAGAGCTTGTGCCGAACGACTACCGTACGCCTTACATCGTCTGCATTCGTCGCGTCACAAGGCTGGCCGCTGCGGAAATCATTCGAGCGCCGCTGCGGGAGGCACTTCCCAACATCGCAATTCCGCTGCGCCCCACCGATGCGGATATTGTGCTCAGGCTTCAGCCGTTGCTCGATGACTGCTATCGACGAGGCCGCTATGCATCACTCGACTACAGCCACCCTCTGAACCCACCGCTCGACAATTCCGACCAGAGTTGGGCGAATGA
>JBBQSE010000187.1:0-14442 GCA_038214195.1 Planctomycetales bacterium | reverse complement strand
CTGCGACGCGTCGCCGTCAGCCTGCTGAAGCACCATCCCTGCAATGACAGCATCAAAGGAAAGCAACAAAGAGCATCATGGAATCATCACTTCCTCGCGCAAGTACTGTGTTTTCATTGACCAAACTTCGCGCCCCCTCTGAGTCGTGTCTTAGCGACTGGGAAAGTGGGACACGTGGTTTTGGCACCGTAGATAACTTGTGCGTTTTGTACGCAAGCGGGGGGTTGTCCCGGTCTTGCGAGATGTTCATAAAGATTGGGTCGTTATGGAAATGAGTGCATTCAAGAATCCGGCTGAGGAGACCTCAGCCAGATGGATTTCGGGGCTTTGGATGGCTGCCATTCTGTTCAGCTTTGTTGCTGCGGGATGCGGTGGGACGGTCGCCGAGACAACGGCACCGCCAGCCCCCAAGGTCACTGTTGGCCATCCGATCCAGCGAGAATTGACTGATGAGGATGACTTTAGCGGCTGGCTACAGTCCTCAGCGGTCGTGGAAGTCCGATCCCGCGTTCGCGGTCATATTCAGAAGGTTCACTTCATGGACGGTGATCTGGTAGAAAGCGGACAGCTGCTGTTTGAGCTGGATCCTCGGTCATTTCAGATCGCAATAGATCAGGCGACCGCCCAAAGCAAAGCCTACGAGGCTCAGAAAAATGCCGCCGAAAAAGATGTGGCTCGTTACACCGAACTGGTGAAAACAGGAGGTGCCAGCAAACAGCAACTGGAAAAGGCGGAGGCCGATGCCAGTTCGTATGACGCTCAGATCAATGTGACTTTAGAGCAGGTCCGACAATTTGAGCTGGATCTGGAGTTTTCGAAAATCACGGCACCGATCGCGGGACGCATCAGCCGAGCGATGTTGACGGAAGGGAACCTGGTAAATGCAGGCGGCAGCGATCCGCTGCTGACTACGATTGCGGCGCTCAGTCCAGTGTACGTCTACTTTTCAGTTGATGAAAGAACGTTGCAGCGCACAATGCGGAGGCGTGCCGAAACAGATTCGGGAGCTCCGAAGCCGCTCCGTGAACGGCAGATGCCTTTTCGGTTTGGTCTGGATTCCGATACAGGTTACCCTCATGAAGGAATTCTGGACTTTGCTGACAACAAGGTTGATTCCCAAACCGGAACGATTCAGGTTCGCGGTGTTGTCGACAACAAACAGGGGTTGTTTGTGCCTGGGTCGCGAGTGAAAGTACGAGTTCCCGTGAGTGATCCGTATATGGCGGTGCTGGCACCGGACACTGCAATTCTCAGTGATCAGGACAAACGCTATGTCCTGGCGGTGGATGAAAAGAATGTTGTGACACGCCGCGACATTACACCCGGGAAACTGCTTGATGATGGCATGCGCGTGATTCTGCCAGCGGGCGGCGAGGAAAAAGGCTTGACACCCGCAGATCAGATTGTCGTGCTGGGACTTCAGCGCGCTCGAATCAACTATCCTGTGGATCCAGTGGCACCTGAACCTCCTTCGGACGCGAAATCGGTTAGTGAACCTTAGCATCAAGCGATTTATTGTTGTCTTATCAGCCGGAACGCGCTAGCGTCCGGTTCGATGCAAACCGTGAGCTAGCGCTCTGCGGCTGATTCAGTCAAGACACTTGTTGAATGTTCGATGTTTAGGTGTTCTTTAGTGCGATTCGCCAGTCCGGCCCAAAGAGTCCGTCGCGACAGGATTTGTCATCATGATTTCCCGTTTCTTTATTGACCGCCCGATCTTCGCCTCGGTCCTTTCGATCGTGATTGTGATCCTTGGGGTTGTGGCTCTCTCGCAATTACCCGTCGCGCAATACCCAGATGTCGCACCGCCGACCGTGCAGGTGACGGCGACCTATCCAGGTGCCAATGCTGTCACCGTGGCAGAAACTGTCGCAACGCCGATCGAACAGGAAATCAACGGCGTCGAGCGTATGCTCTATATGTCTTCCAAATGCACCAACGACGGCCAGATGAATCTCGATGTCACGTTCGAACTGGGCACAGATCTGGACACGGCTCAGGTGCTCGTGCAGAATCGCGTGTCGGTGGCCCAGGCGAAGTTACCCGAAGAGGTGAAACGCATCGGCGTCACGACCAAGAAAAAGTCACCGAGCATTCTGATGTGCGTGAATCTGGTCTCGCCGGATGGCCGCTATGACCAGCTTTATCTAAGCAACTTCGCGTTGATTAGTGTCAAAGACAACCTGGCCCGCGTAAAAGGTGTTGGGGACGTGTCATTTCTTGGCCCACGTGACTATAGCATGAGGGTCTGGCTGGATCCTTCCAAGTTGGCTTCACTGGAAATGACGGCCAGCGATGTGATCCGCGCCATCCAGGAACAGAACGTTCAGGTCGCGGCGGGCCGCATTGGGCAGCCGCCAATCCCTGGCGGTGCCACCGTACCGTTTCAGCTGCCGCTGAATGTCCAGGGACGACTCACCAGCGAAAAACAGTTCGAAGACATTATCGTTAAACGTGGCGATGAGGGACAAGTGGTGTTCCTCCGCGATGTGGTCCGGGAAAAGGTCTACGACGACGCTGGGCGTGTTACGGAAAAGGGCATCGAACTCGGTGCCAAGAATTACGACGTGAACAGTTATCTGGACGGCGAACCCGCTGTGACACTGGCTGTATTTCAGCTTCCAGGGTCCAATGCTCTCAGTACAGCCAGGGCGATCCGCGACGAGATGGCAAAACTGAAATCTCGATTTCCTGACGGCGTTGAATACAGGATCGAATACGACACGACTGTGTTCGTCAGTGAGTCTATCAACAGTGTCTACCATACGTTGATTGAAGCCTTCATTCTGGTCTTTATCGTCGTGCTCGTCTTCCTGCAGAACTGGCGAGCAACGATTGTTCCAATGATTGCGGTCCCGGTATCACTGGTGGGCACGTTCGCTTTCATGGCGATGTTTGGTTTCTCGCTCAATAATCTGTCGCTGTTTGGATTGGTATTAGCGATCGGAATTGTGGTCGATGATGCGATCGTGGTCGTTGAGAATGTCGAACGACTGATGGCGATGGGGCTCTCCCCAAAGGAAGCCAGCCGCAAGGCGATGGATGAAGTGACGGCACCCGTCATCGCCATTTCGCTGGTATTGTGTTCCGTCTTCGTGCCAACTGCGTTCATGGCAGGCATCAGTGGGGAGTTCTTCAAACAATTCGCTCTGACGATTGCCGCTTCGACGATCATTTCGGCATTCAATTCTCTGACTCTCAGCCCGGCTCTGTGTGCCATATTGCTCAAGTCACACGGCCATGGCGGAGAAGGACATGAAGACAAAGGACACGGCGGGGGCGCGAAAGAGGCGCTGCCGCCGCTTGGGGTTGCCATCATTGGAGGACTGCTGGCCTACTTTTTCCTCGCAGGCTTTGCGGCCCAACTCGTTGGAATCGAAGCGCATGCTGTCGAAGGGGCCGAAGGCCATGGTGTGGCTCTGCCAATGTGGCTCCGCGTCGCACTTTTCGCAGTCGGTGCTGTTGCAGGCTGGTTTGCCAGTCGTCCCATCAACTGGGCGCTGAATCGCTTCTTCGATGCGTTTAACTGGTTCTTTGACGTGACGATCAAGGGATACGGCTGGTCGGTCGGAACGCTGATGCGAATGTCACTGATTGTGCTCCCCGTCTACGGCGGAATGATGGTGCTGACCTCGATGATGCTGAAGATTGTGCCTGTGGGATTTATTCCCGAACAGGACAAAGGCTATCTGGTTCTCAATGCTCAGCTTCCCGATGGTGCAAACCTGGATCGAAGTGATGCGCTGATCAGAAAGCTGAGTAAGATTGCCCGCGAAACAGAGGGTGTTTCGCACACGATCGACCTGGCTGGATATTCCACGATCCTGAGCACAAATATTTCCAATGTCGGTGGTATGTTCATCATCCTGTCACCGTTTGAAGAGCGGGCAGGGAAACCGGAACTCGGCGCGGTTGCCGTTACGGCAAGGCTGCGGCAAAAATTTGCGGAGTTTCAGGAAGGTCAAGTGGCGGTCTTTGGTGCTCCTCCGGTGGAAGGCCTGGGAAGTACCGGCGGATTTAAACTCCAGATTCAGGACCTTCGCGGTGCAGGGTTGCCATCGCTGCAGGGGGCGGTGCAAAACCTGGCCGACGAAGCTCGCACTCAGCCTGGGTTGGTTGGAATGTTCACGACATTCAGCGTTAGTCAGCCGCAACTGTTCGCGGAGATTGACCGCGAAAAGGTAAAAGCCCAGAGTGTGTCGCTCGATGAAGTTCACATGACGCTGCAGACGTATCTCGGTTCGGCCTATGTCAACGACTTTTCGTTTCAGAATCGCAACTGGCAGGTCAACGTTCAGGCCGATCCCCGCTTCCGCATGAAGACGGAAGATATCGGAAAGCTCGAAGTCCGCAACGCCGCGGGTGTCCGTGTTCCGCTCAGCGCATTGCTGAAGTTGAGGAACATCAGCGGACCACCAATCGTCAATCATTACAACCTGTATCCGTCCGCCGAATTGAATGGTGCCACGGTTCCGGGAGTTAGTTCCGGTCAGGCGATCGAGATCATGAATGGACTGGGCGGTTCATCGCTGCCATCCACGATGGGTTTTGAGTGGACGGAGCTGACCTTCCAGCAGATCCTGGCGTCGAAGGACCTGCTCACAAAACTGGCCTTTCCGCTCGGCGTTCTCTTTGTGTTTCTCGTACTTTCCGCTCAGTACGAAAGCTGGTCACTGCCGATTGCGATCATCCTCATCGTTCCAATGTGTATCCTTGCCGCGCTGACAGGTGTCTGGCTGGTTGGTCTGGATAACAATATTTTCGTTCAGATCGGGTTGATCGTTTTGATCGGCCTTGCGGCCAAGAACGCCATTCTGATCGTCGAGTTCGCGAAGCAGCTTCAAGACACTGGGCAGCCCTGTTTCGAGGCGACAGTCGATGCGTGTCGCTTGCGTCTGAGGCCGATTCTGATGACATCGTTTGCGTTCATCCTTGGTGTGGTACCGCTGGTGCTGGCCAAAGGTGCAGGCTGGGAAATGCGATACACGCTGGGCCTGGCCGTCTTCAGCGGGATGCTTGGCGTGACCGTCTTTGGCATCTTCTTTACTCCTGTCTTCTATTATGTCATTCGGTGGCTGACTGAACCGAAATCGCCATCGAATTCAAAAAGCGACGCAGCTCATTGATTTGCGCGATGTAGTCCGACCTGTCCTCAGGTCGGATTCCTTCAATGTGGCGTGGTGTCCCGCTCCCGATCTGAGGACAGATCGGGCTACTTTTCTGACAAAGTGGCGTTTGTTGTGCAAAGGCAGGTGCATTCCATGGGCGAAAAAAATCGAAAGAAAACAATTCCTCCAGGATGGACAAAAAGACTTACGAGAAGGAACTTCGTCGGCTGCAGGCCGAATGGTGTCACGTTCAGGAATGGGTCAAGCACAAGGGACTACGAGTCATTATCGTCTTCGAAGGCCGCGACGCGGCTGGGAAGGGAGGTACGATCCGTGCAATCACCGAACGTGTTAGTCCGCGTACCTTCCGCGTAGTAGCACTGCCAGCTCCATCTGACCGCCAGAAGAACCAGATGTATCTCCAGCGATATATGGCTCACTTCCCGGCAGCCGGGGAAATCGTGATCTTCGACCGCAGTTGGTACAACCGTGCCGGCGTAGAGCATGTGATGGGCTTCTGCACATCCGAGCAACATGAACAGTTCCTGAAAATCTGCCCGGAGATCGAATCCTACATTGTCCAGGGCGGGATCCAGTTGATCAAGATCTGGCTCGAAGTCGGCGACGAAGAACAGAAGCGGCGGTTTGAGGCTCGCATTGATGATCCCGTGCGGCAGTGGAAACTGAGTCCGATGGATCTTCCGTCGCGGAGCCTGTGGTATCAGTATTCGAAGGCCCGTGACCAGATGCTGGACGCGACTGATACGGAACACGCTCCATGGTATATCGTGCATTCCGATGACAAACGCCGTGCGCGGCTGAACTGCATCGCGCACGTGTTGAGTCTGATTCCTTACGAAGAACTGCCCCGGGAAAAGATCAAGCTGCCCAAGCGATCTGAGAAGGGTCTCTACGATGATTCAGCAACACTTGAAGGAAGAAAATTTGTGCCGGAGGTCTATTGAAATCGCTGGCGCTAAGCGCTCACTGAAACTCCGTAAACCCTGTCAACAGATCCGCGAATGATTTTGGTCCGTACTTTTCGAATCCGGCTTGATCGACATACACGAATCTGTATTTCACGGCGGACTGTGCGGCATTCACATCCTCGCACCACGATTTCAATCTCGCCAGTTTTAGCGGCCATGATCGACTTCGCAAAATAGCCGATCACGCTTCGATAGTCTGCAACGCCGGATGTATCCAGAACTGTCGTGTGCGTGATTTCACCGTCGCTGATATCACGAAACACGATTTCGCGTTGCTGCTCTTCACTGAACTGCTGGTACGGAACTTTTTTATATTCGACCGCGTCAACTTTCAGATCAGCCAGATTCTTGTACTCGCGATACACACGCGGCGTGAGAATCGGAATCTCAATGTCCAGTTCATCCAGATCCTTGTTTCCGTTTTCAGTATCCACTTCCACGATCAAGGGAGTACGCGGTTTCGTTCCAGTCCCCATTGCACCGCGTTCAAGTTGAACACCTTCGGCCTGAATGGACTCCACAAAATCCATGAACGCATCAGTACCGATGACACTCACGTATTCCTCAACATCATGCGAATACATCTTTCTCAATCCACGGCCCAGCGTCTGCTCTGGCAGAATGTTGCTTTTGGATGAATACGCTCGGAGTCCCACAATGGTTGTTACATTCCGGACGTCCCATCCTTCCTTCAGCATCAACACGGAAACAATGACCTTCCACGGCGTTTCAAAACTGTCGATGTCATTCGCCAGTTTTCTGAGCCGTTCCAACTCATCTTTATTCTTACCGGAAGACGCCTCTGAAATCTCACCGTTATTTTTTGTATGAATAACCAGCACGCCACCCTTGAGATCCGGATAGTGACCTTCGAGATACTCCGCAACTTCATCACAGTTGCGAGTGTCGTCAGTCATCACAAACAGGATCGCTTTTTTGCCCACTTTCTGATGTTCGTCGAAGGTCTTACGCCACTCAATGACTCCAAGATCCAGATAGTCCGCATACCGCTCGGAATACTTTGAACTCTGGCGTTCTGTCAGTTTCGCACGACTGGCCTGATCCGGAAGAACCGGATGTTTGACGACATCCTGCGAGATCGCCTCGACCAGCGGATAGTCACACACGGTTTGTACAAAGATGGCACCGTTGTTGTGACGGGGAGTTGCAGTCACATCCAGTTGCAGCGAAAGACTGGCATCCTTGAATACCAGACGATTGTGCATGTCCTGAATCGACTGAAACCACGCCAGACTCTTGTCATGAATATGGTGAGCTTCATCGTTCAGCACCATCAGCTCATCGATATCGCGAACAATTGTCCCAAGATCGACGTTTGAATCCGTGGTGCCGCCAGTGGGTCGCTTACCAAGAAAATAATCCATTGTATTTTCGTCGTCGGCAGACGGCGGAATATCTTCGCCGGAGTAGACACGATGAATGTTGGTCAGAAAGATGTTGCCGAACTTTTGAGTGACTCTGACTTCATCCTGTTTGTGCAGAGTCAGTTGGAAATCATCTCGCCAATTTCGGCCCTCAAAACCGTTGTCCGGAACCACGGGGTCCGCAAAGAAGATTCGCAACCCCTGAAAATCGCGGTAGATGCGATCCAGAACAATGATGTTCGGAGCGATCACCAAGAAATTGCGAGACAGACTTGACTCTTCTTCGTAGGTCTTGTGAAAGAAGCTCCACGCCAGAACGAGACTCAGCACTTTGGTCTTACCACTGCCAGTCGCCATTTTGATCACCAGACGTCGCCAGTCTTCATCAAACATTCCGGCGGAAACGGCTCCGCTGCTGTCGTAGCGGATCAAGTCATATTTGTCCTTGTAACCTGCAACATCAATCAGCCAGATGACAGTTTCAAGTGCCTCACGCTGAGCAAAAAAGTACTCAAACTGCTGAACCGAACCATCGTACTGCTCAATCAAATGCGGCCTCTGAAACCACCACTTCAGCAAACAGCGACTGGTCTCCGTGGCTCCGACATAACCACCGTCACGCCATTCGGCAACCTTGCGACGAAGCTGCGGCACCAGCGGTGGCATCAGCTTGTCCATCGTCGTGTCTCGCTGAGCCTCATCGGCCGGAAACCAGCGAAGCGATGGATCTACAACCACGTGTGGAGACTTTGGGAATTCTGGATGCAGAGCCATGTTTATTTTACTTTCGCAGCAGCAATCAGAGATTCAAAGCGGCAAGGAGCCAGCATTCAGATTCGGTGCCAACGGGCGATTTGCGATTCCGGGCCGAATGCCCATTTTGGTGATTTGCGATTCCGGGCCAACGGCCCTCAAGGTGATAGCCCAGGGCAACGCCCTGGGAACGGGCATAATATATGAGACAAGCCCCCACGGGGCGGAATGGATTCATGGTTCATGTCGCCCTTTCAGGGCTTTGGTGGTTGTTGTGTCCATTTCCTGGGGCGTTGCCCCAGGCTTTCACATTGTGCCCCGTTGGGGCAAATCGCATCGGCGTTACATTTGGCCCCCGTTGGGGCGAATCGCAATCCGGATTCCCGAATAATCCGGTCACGCCTAATCCCACACGTACCGTTCATCAAACTCGATTTCGTACTTCCTGAGCAACCTGCGAAACTCATCCTGAAACGTCACTTGCTGATGGTGTTCGCGCTGATTGTCCAGATATTTTTCAAGAGCCGGACGATGGGATGGGCTGATCGAAAAGATTCCATATCCACCCTGCCAGTGAAAATTCGAGTAGCGTTGTCCCATGGTTTTGATCCATGCCGAAGATCCGGTTTTGATTTCTTCGACGAGCTCAGCCGGTGACGATGTTCGCGGATGAGCGACCAGCAAATGGATGTGATCTTCCACGGAACCCGAGTGCAGCAGTGTTCCCTTCAGATTACGCAGGATTCCCCCGATGTAGGCATGCAGGTCGTCACGAACATCATCCGCGATAATGCGTTGCCTGTGTTTCGTCGAGAATACAACGTGAGCCAGAAGACACGCGAGTGATTGTGACATGACGTTTCATCCGTTGATTGTGATTTTGTGATTTTGCGATTCGGGGCCGAAGGCCCATTTGCGCGATTTGCGATTCCGGGCCGAAGGCCCACAAGGTGATAGCCCAGGGCAACGCCCTGGGAAAACGATTTGAAATATGGCAAAAGCCCCAACGGGGCGGAATGGCCGTCATACGTTGACCTCAACGATCGTCATCGTGTCATTGCCGAAGATGTCCACGACCTTTACGGCAATTTTGCGACGACCGGGCGACACTTCGTGATACACGCTGGTCAGTTCCAGCGATCGATCCTGCTTCGTGCGAAACGATTGCCACTCGTTTTCAAAAACGAAGTCGCCCGTCCATTGCTCTTCCCACTCGATGAGATTCGGCTGATCCCGTTTCATTCCGGGCAACAGTGGCTGACCATCCGGCAAAATTTCTTTCGGAACCCGAATGATCTCCCGCTTGTTTTCGAAGTCAAAATCCACCGCCCAGTAGTCAATCCAATCGGTCCAGTGTTGAGTCAGAGTTTCACGTTTTACGACGCCCTTGGCATCTTTCGTCACCTTCACGATCTGGCCCTTTTCGACCACGATCTTGCTGCCCTTGTTCTTCAGTGTCTCTTCAGCATTCTTGATTGAATCCTGCGAATAGAACACGCTGAAGTCCGTTAGCTCGACAGCCACCGCCGGCTTGTCCGCTTTCTTTTTGCCTTTGCGGACATGAGGCTTCACTTCAATGAAGGAAACGTCGTGGAATACCACCTGATTCTTTTCGACCGCTCGCTTGTCGAAGACTTCCGCCGGAATGTACTTCGGAGCGATATCGATGCCTTTGGAGCGACCTTCTTCCAGCACATTGGGAAATAGACCCATTTCGAATTCAAAACCCAGCACATCAACTTTGGTAATGTGCTTCTTGCGGCATTCCAGAATGATCTCTTCGATGAACAGCCGAGTCACCGGCAGATTGACCGGCCCGATCGCAGGGCTGTTTAACAAGAACTTCGAAACCTACGCCGCTGGCGCAAGCGCTGAAGTGCTGGCAGCTGCGCCAAAAGTTTAATCGATGAACTGGCTCTCTGAACTCCACCAATCGCAACCGGTTGCTCATGCCGTTGGCATTCTGTCATTTGTCTGCGTAATCGGCATGGCGATCGGCAGTATCAAGCTGCGCGGGGTTGGGCTGGGAACAGCAGGTGTGCTCTTTGCAGGTATCCTTGTTGGCCACTTCGGCAATCCGATCGATCATCATACGCTTGAGTTTGTGAAAGAACTCGGGCTGATCCTTTTCGTCTTCACGATTGGATTGCAGCTGGGACCAGGTTTTTTCTCCACGCTGCGTCAGCAAGGTATGAAGATGAACGCTCTGGCTGCAGCCATCGTCCTGTGTGGAGCAGTGATGGCACCGCTCACCGGCTGGCTGGCGGGATTCGATATGGCTGCCGTCCTGGGAATTTTTTCTGGTGCGACCACCAACACTCCCTCGCTGGGCGCTGCATCACAGACGCTGGAAATGATTCCGGACGTCGCAGCCGACCGGCTCGCGCTTCCGGCGCTGGCCTATGCGGTCATATACCCGGCTGCGATTGCAGGAATTATCGCAACGCTGCTCCTGCTCAAACAAATTTTCCGCATTGATGCGGTAAAGGAAGCTGCGGACTTTGCCTCTGCCCATCGCAAACACGGCGAACCGCTGGAACGCCGAACCATGATCGTGACGAATCCGAATCTCTTCGGAATCTCCATCGGAACCATTCCGGGACGCCTGGAATCCGGTGTGACGATTTCCCGCCTGCAGCATGGGGCGGAAACACGCGTCGCCAATGAGCGATTGCTGATCCAGCAGGATGACCGCCTGGCGGTGGTGGGAACATGCCGCGGTCTCGACCAGTTCCAGCGGGTGGTTGGTCAGCGAAGTGATGAAGACCTGGTGCTGTCAGAAAACCAGTTAACCTTTCGACGTGTTGTAGTTACGGACCGCCGAGTGCTGGGCAAGTCAGTGGATCAGCTGAAACTGGACGAACACTTTGGTGTTGCAGTGACCCGAATTACCCGTGCCGATATCGAGATGACCGCAGTGCCGGGACTCCGGCTGCAGTATGGGGATTTGGTGCAGATTGTTGGCTCTGCGGAAGACCTTGACAAGGCCAGCCTTGCCCTTGGAAACCAGGTCCGGGAATTGGGCGAGACACAGTTCATTCCGTTGTTCACAGGCATCGTCCTGGGCATCGTCCTGGGCACTTTGCCCATTGCGTTACCCGGATTGCCGCAGCCCATGCGACTTGGCCTGGCTGGCGGTCCGCTGATTATTGCACTCGTACTGAGTCGACTCGGCCACATTGGTCGCATGGTTTGGCACATGCCAGTGAGTACCAACTTCGCTTTTCGCGAATTCGGCATTTCGTTCTTCTTTGCAGCCGTTGGACTGAGTGCCGGCACAAAATTCTTTGCCACAGTCTTTAGTGTGATCGGTCTCAAGTGGCTGCTGGCAGGTGTCTGCGTCACCGTCATACCGCTGATGTTGATCGGGATTTTTGCGCGGGCGGCATTGAAAATGAACTTTATGGACCTTAGCGGACTGCTTGCCGGAAGCATGACGGATCCGCCAGCGCTTGCGTTTGCTTCGAACATCGCAGGTTCCGATGCGCCGATCGTTGCGTACGCCACCGTCTATCCACTCACCACACTGCTGCGAATTCTTTCCGCACAGATTCTGGCACTGACTCTCATATGAACATCACAGTCCTCGGCGAGCCATGTTACGAGTCACCACTGAAGTACAGGATCAACGACCAGATTCGGATTCCTGAACATATTGAGATCGGCATCGATCCGGGGCTGCAGTTCGAACTCGCCGGCCCGCGCGACAAACTCTTTTTCGACCCGCAACAGACTCGTGCCGGGATCGTGACTTGCGGCGGATTGTGTCCTGGCCTGAATAATGTCATCCGGTCGCTGTTCCTGGAGTTGCACTACGGCTACGGCGTTTCAGAAGTGATTGGTTTCCGCGGCGGTTACAGCGGACTGGATCCTAAATGTGACGCAAGTCCTGTCAACATCACACCGGCGTTTGTCAATGACATCCACCAGAAAGGTGGCACGGTTCTCGGTTCGTCGCGTGGCCCTGTCGATATCGCCGCAGCAATCGACAATCTGATCGATCGCCGAGTGAATATTCTGTTCACGGTCGGTGGTGACGGAACACAGCGCGGTGCGAACGCATTGTTCGAGGAAGCACGCCTCCGGGGCTATCCGCTTTCCGTCGTCGGTGTCCCTAAAACCATCGATAACGATATCGGTTTTGTTTCCCGCACATTTGGCTTCCTCACGGCCGTTGAGGAAGCCTGTCGAGTTCTGGAATGTGCGCACACGGAGGCCAGCAGCGTGCCTGGCGGTATCGGTCTTGTCAAACTGATGGGCCGACATGCGGGATTCATCACCGCCGCTGCGACGGTCGCCAGCCAGGATGTAAATTTTGCCATTATCCCGGAAGTCCCGTTACGACTGAATTCGTTTCTGGCTACTCTCAAAGCAAGGATGCAGCGCAGTTCACACGCCCTGATCGCAGTAGCCGAAGGCGCTGGTCAGGACCTGCTCATGGCCGCTGGCACCGCGCATGATGCGTCCGGCAATGTCAAACTCCGGGACATTGGCCCCTACCTCCGTGAACAAATTGAGAGTTACTTCAAACAGGAGGGAATACCAGTGGTGATGCGATACTTTGACCCGAGTTACCAGATTCGCAGCCGTCCGGCAAATTGCGAAGACGCATTGATGTGCGATCTCTTTGCCCGGAACGCTGTGCATGCTGCAATGGCTGGCAAGACGGGCCTGGTGATCGGTTTCCTGCATGAGCGATTTATTCACGTCCCCATCGATCTGCTGGCAAGCCGAACCAGGCGACTTGACCCTGCCAGTGGATGGTGGCGGGCCGTACTTGCCGCTACCGGTCAGCCCGAATAGTGGGTGTCGCGTTTTGGACCGAATCCGCACATTGACCAGCGGAAATCGTCGAGTGAAAAACGTTCGCTGATTGTCGCTGCTGCTGCTGCTGAAGAACAGTATTCTGATGCAGTTTGAGAAACATGCGGAGATTGCCTTTCCCCTGGATACAGTGGAAGACGAAGCAGTTGCTCAGTGGCTCGACGACCGAATCGTGCAGTTTGTGAAGACGTATCTGTCCCTGCATGAAAACGAGTACTATCTCAAGGGCCATATGGTTGATGACCCGATTGCTCATGTGCGATTTCCCAAGTTCGCTGCAGCGGCAAGCCGCAAAGACGGAGCCACGACCATCTACTTTGTGAGTGAGGAGTCGGCAGCCGCGTTTGACAAGCAGAAGAGCTAGTTCCACATTAAGCTTTGGATTGTAGGTTGGACATTCCTGTCCGACTGGTGAACGACGGGCAAGAATGCCGATCCTACCCACGAATGAAGATTTGACAAAGGACTAGTCCAGGTCCTTCAGGACGCGGAAGTGACCGTAAAGACATGACTGCCCCAGGCGGGCAAACAGACATACAAACCGTTCGCTGCGACGTCGGCTCCATTGCGGTCGTAGCTGTCCGTGCCAATCAGTTCCTTAAAGCGGATTTCGCCGGGCAGATCGCGGAACGGGAGTCGCACACGAGTCTGGCTCTGACGATTGGAATAGTTGACAACAAGCAGGATCCGTTCGCTGTTCGACGTCTCCCATGCGAAAGCGATGAAATTGTCATTTGATCCATCGCCGTCCCATGCGGGTCGGCATTCGACGATCCGCCATTGACCGTCACGCAGGACTGGATGCTTCAGGATGCCAAGCAGACCTTGATAGAAGTCAACCAGTGACGAATCTTCTGGCTCGGCGGGTGCGCGGACAAGGTGCGGTGAGATACGTTTGTGGCGTCCTTCGAACTGGCCCTGATGGAAAAACCGCAGGCCGGGCGACAGAAACGTGACCAGCGCAGCAGCTTTTTGCTGGGCCGTGTTAAACGCCGCCGCAGCGCGAGGTTCGTCGTGGTTTTCCAGAAACCGAGCCAGGTGGTCCTGGAAATCCAGCCCGGCGAACAAGTGTTCGCGCGCCGGACGAGCATGGCCTTCGAGCAGGCGGTCGTACAGGCGCTTGTCGTAGCAGTAATCGAATCCCTGCTTCTGCAGAGTCCATTCGAGATCCCAGTAAACTTCGGCCATGAACACAAAGCCGGGTGATTTTTCCTGGACGCAAGGAATTGCGCGAGGCCAAAACGGCTTTGAATCGATGCCCCATGTTCGTTGAAACACCTCGGGCAGCACAAGCATGGCCATATCGCAGCGTACGCCATCACACTGGCCAGCGATGCGCGTCAGTTCGCCAATCATTGCCTCCTGCAGAGCGGGATTGCCGTA
>JBBQSE010000186.1:0-14489 GCA_038214195.1 Planctomycetales bacterium | reverse complement strand
AATGTGTCGAGGTACAGACGCAGAGCGGCGATGGGCGTCTTCAGTTCATGAGTCACGCTGTCCACGAAATTGGACTGACGTCGATTCAGCTGAATTTCCTTGATCGTCAGGAAAGAATACAGCGACATGCCAAACAGGCTGATTGCCAGCGCGACAGCTCCGAGCGTCAGAGCGAGCCAGAGACTTTGCTGAACGAGCTGCACGATCAGGACGGTCATGAGAGCAATGTTGATGGTCATCAGGACCACACTGCTCCAGATAGGCAGGCTGAGGTGTCGGCGTTTGCGTCGGAAATCGGCCACGATCATGCCTCGGGAGAACAGTCGGAATGGATGCGGATACCATAGATCAGATCATAACAGGAAACGCCGCGCGACAAACCCGAACGCGTTTTAGGGATGTTCGGGCGAGTCCGCGTGCAGGCACGGGCATCTGACGGAGATCTTTCCATCTCTCAAAGTCAATCAGTTTAGATTCACATCAAAGGGTGGAATACAGTATACTCAACTTGAGATTCTTCGACGATTACGTTTGATTGGACCCGCAACCTTTCGCGGTCCTGACGTCGTCGCATAAGACAGAGAAGCGCAAGAACATGGGTGCCCGTCATCACCTGCCAAAACGAATTGGAGGTCCACTATGCACAGGGCGATTTGCAGCGCGATGATGATCTTGTTTGTGATTGTGTCATCGGCGCTGGCGATGGACGAACAATCGCCGCCAATCCGAGTCGGCGTATTGCATTCCCGTACGGGGCCTATGGCGATCAGCGAACGATCACTGATTGATGCTGTCACAATGGCGATTGAAGAAATTAACGACCGGGGCGGTGTTTTGGGGCGCTCACTGGAAGCTGTGACCGAAGACGGAGCGTCGGACCCGCAGATTTTTGCTCAGAAAGCAGCGAAGCTCATCGTCGAAGACAATGTGAACTGCATTTTCGGCTGCTGGACATCCGCGAGTCGCAAGGAGGTCAAGACGGTCGTCGAAACGCACAACAGCCTGCTGTGGTATCCCGTTCAGTATGAGGGCCGCGAGAATTCGCCGAATATTTTTTACAACGGAGCGACTCCCAACCAGCAAATCCTTCCCGCCGTGGATTGGTGTCGCCGCGAGTTTGGGCCGAAAATCTTCTTGGTTGGCTCAGATTACATATTCCCCCGGACGGCCAACGAAATCATCCGAATGAGACTGGAAGATGAGGGCATCAAGCCGATTGGTGAAGAGTACCAGCCGCTGGACAGTCAGGATTTTGACGCGGTCGTGTCGCAGATTGTCGCGAGCCAGCCAGATGTCGTGTTGAGTACAATCAACGGAATCAGTAACCGCGCGTTTTTCAAATCAATGCACGCGGCGAGAATTGATCACCAGGCCATCCCCGTACTCTCATTCAGCATCGCGGAACATGAAATCCTGGACATCGGGCCGGAATTGACCACCGGACACTATTGCAGCTGGACGTATTTTCAAAGCCTCGAATCGCCGGCAAATCGGCGGTTTGTCCGGAAGTTCCGGAAGCGTTTTGGTGCCATGCGAGTAACCGATGATCCAGTGGAATCTGCGTACACTCAGGTTTATTTATACGCGAAATCCTTGCAGGTGGCGGGAACCACGGACACCGATGCGGTTCGCGAGGCCGCACAGGGGCTGATCTTTGCAGCGCCAGGCGGACTCATTCGAATTGATCCACGCAATCAACACACCTGGAAGGTCGCGCACATCGGAAGAATTCAGCCGGACGGACAATTTGCGATCGTCTGGAGCAGTGAAGATCCGTTGCCTCCGCAGCCGTACCTGCCTCAAACATTTCTGCACAGAGCCAGCGCTCATGGCTCCGAGATGCTCGCCAGCATTAGCACAATATTTGATCTGGAAGTGGCCGAATCACAGAAAGACGCCCCCGATTCCCGGGTGGCGGAGATCGCTCAGGTGAGGGTGATTCTGAATGAGGCGCGGACACGATTTCGGACGGCCTGTACGGCGATTCATTCTGGAAACCGGCTTGAATTCGAACAGGCATGGGCAAACTTTGACCAGCAGCGGACAATCCTGGCCTCGCAACAGGAAGCTTTGTCGGAATTGCAGCGAGCCTCATTTGAACAATTCAACAAGGCTTGTGATGCTTACGCCGATAATGCCGCGGCCATGTTCAATTCGATCTATCCAGACGCGAAGGACTCCAGTGAGGTGATTCCTTGAAGTTGTTCCCGTCAAGTTTTCGCTTACGAATTGTCGTGATTACGGCCATGGCCACGCTGATCGCGGCAACAGCCATGGGCTACGCGCATTACCGGTCGCATAAGGCAAGCTGTGAATCCAATCTAAGGCAGCTTCTCAAACTCTCTGCATCGCAAAGTGCGGAACGGGTGCGGCAATGGCTCGATGATCGATGTGAGTTTACAAGCACCCTTGCGGGCAGCATGACTCTGATCGAAGAATTGCGGCGCATGAAGCCCCTGACGCCAAAGGACGACGCCTGGTTTCTGGCACTGTATCGTCTGAAACGAGAACTCGACCAAAACACGCTCAGCCGACCCTTCGTTTATGAGATCACGATTCATGTTCCGGACACCGGTCGAATCGTGATTGCCAGCACCGGCGAGGACGTTGAGATTCCCTCGTCCGACGACAACGACAAGGGCATCGCGGAAGGGCGAAATCAACTGTGGGTTTCACCGATGTTCGCGGCTGAGATTCCCCTGCCTGATGAGTCGGGAACGCCGAATCCGGGCGTGCCCTGTTTTTTCATCGTGGCCCCGATTCGTGACGGCTCGGAACTGTATGGCATCCTCCGAGTGCGCGTGCGTGCGCTGGACATGGGCGAAAGTCTGCTGCGCCCTTCGGACTTTTCAACCATGTTTGAAAGGAGCGACACGTATGTCGTCAACAGTGAAGCTCTGTTCCTGTCTCCATCATATTTCGAAGAGGAATTGCTGGCGACTGGCCGCATTAAACATCGCTCTATGCTGGAACTAAAAGCTGCCGAGCCGTCCACTGGAAAACTGACACATGCGTTTCAAGACGGCCGGACATTGTTGAGCGCGCTGCCGGACGACTGTCCAGTCGATTTGAGTGGCTACGAGGGTGTGCTGGGAAAGCAGCAGGTCGGCGCTTCGGCAAGAATCAGCGGGACCGACTGGGTGTGCATTGCTGAGATCAACTATGCGGAAGCGTATGCGCCTTTGTCTGAACTGACGCGAACCAGCCTGTTCGTCACGCTGGGAATTGGATTTCTCGTGGTGGGAATGACAACATGGCTGGCAGGCCGTGTGGTGGCACCGCTTAAATCGCTGGCCGATGCGGCAGGGCGATTGGCAGCCGGTGATCGAACGGTGCGCTGCCGCATGAAACTCGACAATGAAATCGGCAGTCTTGCCACAGCATTCGACAAAATGGCGGATTCCGTGGAGTCGAACCTGACCGAACTGGAGCAGAATGCCACAAGGCTTGCCGCGTCGAATCAGCAATTGGAATCCGAACTGACAGAACGGCATCGCGTAGAACTCAAGTTGCGCGACACAAACGTGTTCCTCGATTCCGTAATCGACAACATCCCGATCATGCTGTTCATGAAGGACGCGGACAATCTGACGATCATGCGGTACAACAAGGCCGGGCAGGAACTTGTTGGTTATACGAGCGAGGAGCTGCATGGAAAATCTGATTTCGATCTATTTCCTTCTGAAGAAGCCGCGTTCTTTCAACAGAAGGACCGGGATGTCCTGGCTGGCCTGAAGATGGTTGAAATCGACGAGGAGGAGATCCTTACGGACAAAGGAATCCGGATTCTGCACACAAAGAAGATCCCTGTCTGCGACGCGGATGGAAAGCCTCGGATTCTGCTCGGCATTTCCGAAGACATCACGGAAAAAAAACAGACACTGATGGAACTCCAGACGGCGAAAGAAACCGCCGAAGCGGCCAATGTCGCCAAGAGTGATTTTCTGGCAAACATGAGTCACGAAATCCGCACACCGATGAACGCCATCATCGGCATGACCGATCTGGTTCTGGACACGACCCTGGAACCGACTCAGCGCGACTACCTGACGATTGTTTCCGAATCGGCTGAATCGTTGCTTGGCATTATCAACCAGATTCTGGACTTCTCCAAAATTGAAGCAGGCAAGCTGGAACTGGAATCGATCGACTTTAACGTGCGGGAAGAAATCGGCGACACGCTCAAAGCACTGGGAGTGCGCGCTCACGCGAAGCAGTTGGAACTTGCCTGGCAGGTTCATTCGGATGTTCCGTCCATGTTGTGCGGCGATGCGGTCCGTTTGCGGCAGTGTCTGATTAATCTGGTCGGCAATGCGATCAAATTCACACAGCAGGGCGAAGTGTGCGTCAATGTCGAATGTGAAGTGAGTCCAGACTCCGATGTCACTCTGCATATTGGCGTCAGCGACACGGGTGTTGGAATTCCACTGGAAAAGCAGCAACGAATCTTTTCCGCGTTTGAACAGGCCGATACTTCGACGACGCGGGAGTATGGCGGGACAGGACTGGGCCTGGCAATTACCTCCAGAATTGCCACCGCAATGGGCGGGGGCATCCGAGTTGAGAGTACTCCGGAAAAAGGCAGCACATTCCATTTCACGGGGCATTTTGGCCTAGGCTCTCTGGTGGATGAACCTCGCGAATTCCCTGATCTGAATGGGCTGCCGGTCCTTGTTGTCGATGACAACGCCACGAATCGACGTATCCTCAGGGAGATGCTGGAGAGCTGGGGGATGTCGGTGGAGACTGTCGAAGGAGGTCGTCAGGCGATTGAGGCACTGCAAAAAAACGCTGCCGCCGATCAAAAACTGCCTTTGGTCATCAGTGACGTGCATATGCCGGTCATGGATGGATTCATGCTCGCCGGAAAAATCCGAGCCATCGCGTCCCTGCATGACGCGGTCATTATCATGCTGACATCCGGTGGCAAAACCGGTGACCTGCAACGCAGTCGGCAACTTGGTGTTCGAGCCCATCTGATCAAGCCGGTCAAGCAGTCGGAGTTGCTTGAATCAATCGTTTCGGCAGTCGGCGGAAAAACAATTCAGCCTGTTGTGCCACCTGAAACAACCACTTCGCCGGATGCGTTGCCGCCCCTCAGGATTCTGCTTGCAGAAGACGGCAAGTCCAACCAGATCCTCGCCGTTGGGCTGCTCAAGCGCTGGGGACATTCCATCGAAATTGCGGAAAACGGTCAGGAGGCCATCGCGATGTGGCAATCCGGCTTGTTCGATGTGATCCTGATGGACGTGCAGATGCCTGTGCTGGACGGCCTCGAGGCAACTCAGCGGATTCGCCAGCTGGAACGTGAATCCGGCGGACATATCCCAATCGTGGCGATGACCGCCCGTGCGATGAAAGGCGATCGTGAACGCTGTCTGGGTGCCGGAATGGATGACTACGTCTCCAAGCCCGTGCGACGCGCAGATCTCGAACGTGCTCTCAGAGGTCTTTCCATTCCCACCACATCGCAGCATGGCACATTGGATGACGTGGCTCATTCGCCCACCAACGTGCCGGACGCCGTTCAGTCGCCTGCCATTTTCGATTTGTCGATCGCGTTGGAAAACGTCGAGGGTGACCGTGAACTGCTGCACGAATTATTGCGGATCACAGTCGATGAAGATCTGCAGCTGCTCCAGCAACTGGACGCAGCAATCTCCACCAACGACGTGGTAGTGGTCAGACGCCTGGCCCACACGATCAAAGGCGGCGCTCAGTCAATTGCGGCCAGCGAAACCCGCGAAGCCGCCGCCGCAATCGAAGCCGCCGCCGCAGAAGAAGATTTTGACACCGTGCGCGCGGGAATGCCGCAACTTCGTGAAGCAGTCGATCGACTCATCGCTTCGATTCAGTCGCAGCCGTAAGATTTCCCGTGCTGATGCTTTGGGGAGAAGATGGCCGCAGGCCGGATGAGGCGTTTGACCAACATTCCCTCGCCCCCACTCAACGACCGTGTATGACAGCGTCGGACGAAATGTCGCTTCTGTCAATCCGTTCAACCGTTGCACGACGAGTGCCAGTGTAGAACAATTGTCCTCAATTGTTCTTACCAGATGACAGGAGCCAGGCGAACAGTATTTCCCCCTTGTTCCACGCTCGAACAGCGCATTCCATTCGTTTCACATGGCACCGTCGAATCAAGGAACAGTTGGGATAACTGTTCTACTCTGCCTCCGCATCGACGCTCACCCGCCTTGCCAAACAATCAACGTATTACGAATGCGTTTGAAGCGATGGCAACCGACGAGCCAAGTTTTCCGTCTCCGGTTGAACAACATGGACGTACGATGCCGCCAGCAATCTGACGAATGTACAGGACAAACAGGCCGAAGAGACCAAAGAATGAGACCTGACCCCTGGTCAGTAGCTTTTTGCGTTTCTAGCCCGCCAGTCGGCCGTTGCTTTAAGAACCACGGTCTGGTTCACCGCCGGATGGATTATTCGGTGTCTATGAGCAATCACCTGGCCATTGGCAGCGGTGCCATCGAAATCGCAGTGCGACGGGTCATCAACCTTCGCGTGATGACGAATGCCACTTACTGGCTACGCGGAAATGCCGAAAGCATCATACGCTTCCGGGCATGGATCAAGGCCAGACGAGCCGTATAGCTATTCAACCAAACAACTCATGTCACGCCGGATCTTGCCATCTGATGCTGACAATCCGCGAATCCGCCGGATTTCTCATTTGGTACGACAACCTGTGTCGTGGTGGCCTGTGTAGACTAGCCTCGATTACCTGATGAGTCACCAATGGAACACCTCGATGGATCCCTCAACGCGACCCCCACTGCGTCGGTTTCTTGCGATCGAACGCTCAGTTCGAAGCGGAGCCTATCCAAATTCTGAATCGTTGGCGGACGAATTGGAAGTGGATTCAAGAACCGTGCAGCGGGATATCGCATTCTTGAAGGACCAGCTTGGAGCACCACTGGAATTCTGCCGGAAACGCAACGGCTATCACCTTACCGATCTCTCGTGGACTCTGCCCGCGTTTCAACTCACCGAAGGCGAACTTGTCAGTGTGTTCCTCGCGGAACGGCTCATCAGGCAATATCGCGGCACGCCGTTTGAAACGGATTTGGCACGAGCGTTTGATCGAATCACTCGCATGCTGCCTGAAGAAATCACTGTCAGTCTTGCTGCCGCAGCCGACACTCTCTCTGTAACGCCGTGCGTATTGACAACGCAGGATGTGGAAACATTTCAAAGCCTGACAAATGCGATTCGACAGTCTCGACAACTGCGACTGCTGTACTGGTCTGCCTCCCAGAATCGTGAAACCGATCGCATCGTCGATCCGCTGCATTTGTCTCTGGTGGACAATGACTGGTATTTGATTGCCCACTGTCACACTCGGCGGGAAGTCCGAATGTTTTCCACCGTGCGTATCCGACGTGCTGAGCCGACTGGTCAGAAATTTCAGCGACCGGATAATTTCGACATCACCACCTATCTGGGCAACAGTTTTCGCGCTGTGCGAGGTGAAGGTGATCAGACATGGAACGTCCGACTGCAGTTCTGCGTGGAAATGGCGGGCCGCATCCGCGAAAAAGTCTGGCACCACACACAGACTTTGGAAGAACAACCTGATGGCAGCGTGATCATGAACTTACAAGTCAGCAGCCTCATCGAAATCCGCCGCTGGGTGCTGTACTGGGGTGCGGACTGTCGAGTTCTGGAGCCGGAAGAGTTGAAGAGCCTTGTTGCGGCAGCCGCTCGTGAGATATTGGCGCAGGACAGTCCTACTTCCTCGACTGTTGAACATAAAGGCTGAATTATATGAAAGGACAATTTCAATGAATGCCGACATTGCCACATCCACCCTGATAGAACACTGCATTGTGAATTTCCAGGTGTCTCAGGCCGTCAATCTCGAAGACGCACGGCGGCTGCGCGGGGCGATTGCTCAGGTGATGCAGCGACCCGAGTTTCACAATCACCTTGGCCAGAAGCTGAGTTACATTGAACCATTGATTCGTTATGTGGCGTCGTCTGGAGGATTGAACGCCATTGGGATTTGCAATGGAGCAATGTTGCTGAAGGAGTTACCACGCTTTCAATCGCTGCGGCTTGGGCAAAATGACGTGGATGTCCATCGGCAGACAACGACACCAACTCGTGTCGAAGTTGGGCCTGTTGAAAAGAGCGTCCGTTATCGATTTGTCAGCGAGTGTCTGCCGTTGAATCAGGAAAATGACCGGCAGTGGCGACGCATGCATCCATCTGAAAAATCTGATCTGCTTCGACGCATTCTGATTGGCAATATCCTGAGTTTTGCCAAAGGCATAGGAATGTCGGTGACCGCTCGACTGGAAGCGGATTGCGAATTGGTGCCCGTCGGATTTCGGACGCTCAAGCCGGGAGTTCGGATGTTGGGCTTCACAGGGGAATTCTCTGTGAATTTCAAACTACCGCCGATGTGGGGACTTGGAAAGAGCACGTCACGCGGCTTCGGGACCGTGCAGCAGGTGGAGGAAGAGAAATGAAGAAGGCGGCAAAGAAAGTGGCGAAGAAGTCAGCGGCCAAAGCGGCGACCAAAGATATGGAACTCAGCTTTCCGCGAACGGGGATTCCCTGGATCGACGCAGGGACTGCCGGGCTGTTTCGGGTACTCACCAGCAAGACGTCGTATCTCGTTGATAGCCTGTTGAAAGACAAATTGCAGGCAGCAATTGCTGGTGTGAAGGTCGAGTTCGATTTGGACGGCGCCTTGAGATTGGTCGGTCCAAAAGATCAGGTGCAGCAATTGCTAGAGTTGGCCTATGAAGATTTGACGGATTGCTATTTTAACGTTTCTTCCGAGAAACAAAGAGCGGAACGCAAAGCCTACAACTTCTATTTCGTGACTGACGAAGAGCGATTCCAGGTATTTCCTAAAAGTCGAGCGGCTGGCCCCGCGCTTCTGCTGTTCGACAAGGCATCGCGCCCAACTGGAACGCAAAAGAAATGGGGAACAGATTCGGAATCTGGGAAGGAAAAAGCTGGCGTTCTTCCCGAGGGGATGGAGGAACATCAAAGTAAGTTGGATCTGTTAGTCGCGGAATATGGCCTCAAACCCGGCCCTCCGGCTGGGCTGTTGATTGATGGCCCAAATAAAGTGCAGCCAAAGATCAAGATTCGCGTGGGCCTCAAAGAGCAGCCATGCGACTTCCTTACCGGGCTTGATGCTGGAGGTCTCGATGTCGGAAAAGCGACAGCCTTCCCTTTATTCGGTGGTAGCCGATCGTTCGCGTCAAACACAACTGACGAACCTCGCGTTGGCTGGCAAATGGATTACGTGGGGAAGTTCACCCCAGCAGTCACGTTCTACTACATGCAGAACGACGATATGTATCTTTTCTTTCCCCAGTCGTCAGACCTTCGGCGGATCGTCGATGTCTCCGAAGAGCTGGTGGGTATGCGGCAAGTTCAGGCCAACTTCTTCAAGAACTTTGAGTTACAACTTGGCGGCTACTTCGCAGAGCGTTCGGAAATTCTCTTGGCTTTCCTTCACGCCGTCTTTCGACACTTCTCCGGTTATCGGCCAGCGATGCCTATCGCAGTATCCGATAACGAAAGCGAGGACGGCGACGACGAACTCGTCTCGCTCGGGCCTGTCGATGCGGAGGAAGAAGAAGCGGACGTCGAACACATTTCCTGTCAGCAGGTTTTTGACAAGCTTTGCCGAGGAGCTCCTGTCAACTTCGCAGTCGTCGCAGCAAGAAAGATGGGCAATCTTTGGATGGGCCGCGATTTCCAGACGTTTACTGACGTCCTGTATATCGCTCGCCTATTCGACCTGATGACAAGCGTGGTGCTTCGCGAAAACGGACCACAACGTGAACGATGTTCTCCAAAGCGGTTGATGGCAACACTCCTTGACTTCACTTCGAAGAAGAACAAATCATCGCTGCGCAACAAAGTTTGCGAACGCATTTTGACCAAACAGTCAGTGTTGTCGTTATTGGAACAGCATGCTTACCACAAGTTCAGTCAATGGAAACCGGGCGAGCCATTGATGATTTCCGTCCTTCGTGACTTTGCCCTTCTTTATGAACCTGAAATTTGTGAGGTACACGGAATGACAAAAACTGAATTCGAACAAATGGCCCAAAGTGCCAAGTGGCTGGGCGAGAAGATCGCGGATGCTGTCGCTGGCTTTACTGATGGCGAAAGCAATGAACGCGGTGAGTCTGTCGGCAGATCCAAAGGTGTTTTCTTTCGGCTGCGGCGAGCTCGAAAACTTGAGGACTTTCAAGAAGAAATCATCCGAATCCAAATGCGATACAAAGTCGATATCCCCGCGCATGCACTCGATGCCGATCGCTTCAATCCAGAAACCTTTGCCCAGTTCAAGGGGTTTTGTGTCATCGCGGCGTTGAGCCGCTTTGAGTATCGGCAGAAGTCTAAAAAGTCATCTCCTGCTGCAGCCACGTAATCTAAATTTCTCTTTCAATCTACTTTCCAAAAAAAGGAACTTGTAATGCCCGATATGAAATCCGCAACCTGCCTGTCGATCACCTACCTGACTCCCGTTTCGTTTGCATCACTCAACGGCAGCGACAAAGAAGCGGACAACGTCAGCAGCATCAAAAAATTGACTCGCGGTGGTCGTGAATATCCGTACGTTTCAGCCCAGGCCGTGCGACGAGCGCTACGAGATCAGTTGGGGGTGCTGGGCCATACGTTGTCAGAAGGCAAAGCAGCCGAGGCCAAAAAGGGCGCGGCAATCACCGAATGCCTTCCAGCAGACTACATCGATGATGACTTGTTCGGATTCATGGATGCGGCAAAAGGCGGAACGCATAAGCGAACCAGTCCGGTCCGCGTTTCGCCGTTGCTCGGGCTAGATCCGTACACGGGCGACTTGGACTTTGGCACAAATTATATGAGTGTCGAATCCGGTGGTAATCCAAACATCTTCGAAACTGAGATTCATGGCGGTTTGTATCGGGGTTCGGTTCTGATCGAACTCGACGCAGTTGGAGTCAGCCGGCGAGGCGAAGGTGTGTCGTCAGCAAAGGCAAAGGACGCATGGGCTATCAAATCGGCTGAAAAATTTGCTCGTGTCGCGGCACTCCTCACAGCATTGCAGCACCTGTGGTCTAGCGGGCGGCAGTCACGTTTTCTGGCGGACCTAAGTCCAAAGTTTGTGGCAGCGGCAGTCACAACTGCCAAATCACCGATCTTCCTGGAGAGTGTCTTTCCAAAGGATGACGGAATTGACACGACTGCGATTGCTGAGGTCGTGGCCGATTCAAAGGCGATTCTTGTGGACCATTGCTTTGGTGTTCGCTCGGGGACATTCACCACGGTCCCCGATGGCACGCTGACTGTCGGCGATGCGTTCACCAAAATGAGCGAATGGGTCAAAACCTTTTACGGAGCATAACCATGCCGCAGTTGATTGTTGAAGCAATTGCGCCCGTGGGAAGTTGGCGACCGCCAGAGGCAATGACCTTTCATCGCACATACCCGCTGCCGCCCTATACGAGCGTCGTGGGTATGCTGGGCGCTGCGATGGGACTGGAACTTCCGGATGCATTTGCATTCGTTAAGGAACAGGCCGTGCAACTTGGTATTGGCGGCTGGTCTTCGGGTTTGATGAAAGATCTGTGGAAGATTCAGAAGTTGGGCGAGAAGGCCGAGGTCGGCAGCGCAATTCTTCTGCGAGAGCATTGCGTCGATGTTCGACTGGTCTTGTTATTTGCTGCTGAGGATCTTCCGACCCTGAAACGGGTAAAGCAAGGGTTCGATTGCCCGGCGTTTCCGCTGACCGCCGGTCAAAGTGATTCACTGGTGCGTATCACAGCCACCCAAATTGTTGATCAGCAGAGAGTTGAATCTGAAACGGTTCATTCCGCTCTGTTGTATGGCGCGCTAACTCCGGAATACCGGACGGCTGTCGATCTGGCGACAGTTCCGCTGGCACACACAATCCGGGCTCCTGTCGTTGAACGAATCCCAACATCGTTTTCGTTCGATGAAAAAGGCAAACGGCTGTTGGCTGGCCGAGCGCTCGTGACGTTTGTGGCTGACGCAGTGACGGTGCCTAAGGAACACCAGATCACCGGTTATGCCGTGGAAACCCAAAGTTCATTCTTTCGTTCACGTCCCTTTGGTTGCGAGAATCTGCCGTGGATTATCCCGGTACATCAATTCTGAAATCCGATCACCTGCTTTTGGCGTCCGCTCTGGCAAAACGAGCGGACGTTGAACGGGGAACGAAGGAACAGAGTTACTTCGATCACGTTATTCAGGTCTACCTTGCATGGCGTTCACTGATCGTTGTCCATGATTCGCTGATCGATCGAGTGGCAGTGCAAACGGGCGTGTCAAAGCTGGCGATTCTTCAATCGAGCCTTCTTTGCGTTGCTTTACATGACGTCGGAAAACTGAGCGAAAATTTTCAACGGATGATTCGCGCCACGAGCAACGAAGAGTATCGCCGCATGGTCGCCCTGAACTACCGACACGAAGTGATTCCATTGTGTCTGGTTCGTGCTCTCGCCATGCGGCTGGGCACAACAACAGAGAGTTCGCTTCCCGGCCTGGGACTGCTGGAGACGATGGCTGTTGCTGGCCACCACAAGTACCTCGCGGACGGTTACCTCAGAGATTCCGCAAAATACGCCAACGAAATCGTTTGGGCAGAGCCATGCCAACTTCGTGATGCGTTGCCTGCGGCCGTCAATTTTTGTTCGGCAATGTTCCAGGAACAAGGATGGAAGGCTCCAGCTATTCGTGACAAGGAGACGTTGAAGACAATACTCGCAACGCTGAAAGATAGAACCGCAGCCTGGGTTTATCTTAATGAGCGGTTTGATGACATGGCCCACATTCGCAGTCAATCCAATATCAGTACGCTTCGGCCCCTCTTCACACTGTTGAAAGGTCTGCTGATGACGGCTGACTGGATGGCCAGCGGAACCAACGGCACGCACTACTTTCTGGATGCGAACAAGGATGTCGTCCAAGTTCCTCAAAGTAACATCAGTCAATATGTCACCGATCGTGTGGCGTCCCGAGGTGGCGTATTCTCTGGCTTCCGGCCATTTCAGGAACAATGCGGAAACATTGACGGTCACGTCCTCGCCGTCGCTCCAACGGGCAGCGGTAAAACGGAAGCCGCCATGTTGTGGGGCCTGAGACAAATTGAATCCGGATCCGTCAAGAAATTGCTGTTTCTGATGCCGACGATGGTCACGGCGAACAGTCTGCATCGCCGTATGGCAGACTTCTTTGAGAAGCAACATGGACATCGTGTCAGTCTGGTGCATTCCACCGCAGACTTGATTCGAATGGGAGACGCATCCACAGGAAACGATGGCAGTGACAGCCACAGTCGTTCCGATGCATTCGGACTTCGTGATCCACATCTGTTTGCTCCTGTCACAGTCGGCACTGTTGATCAACTTCTGGTGACGCTGATGCATTCTGGCCGCTGGGCAATTAAAACTCTCGCCGCAGCGAACGCCGCTATCGTGATCGACGAACTTCACGCATACGACCCGCACACCGCAGGTTTGCTGATGCTGATGTTGACTCAATTCAGCAGTATGGGAACGCGGTTCATGGTCATGAGCGCGACGATGCCCTCAGATCTGCGTCGGGCCGTGGCTAACGCTCTGGCACCGCAGACGCTGACAACAATTGAAGACCAATCTCTGTTGCAAGCTTCCCGCAACACGTGGAAAACAAACCGAGTCGCCCTCACAGCGTGGCTGGGAATGAACGATGGTCGCCCGGACTCCGTGTCGGAAGAGTTTCGACACCTCTCGCGAGGAACGAATCATGAAGAAAAGCCATCGCGGATTCTGATCGTTGTTAACACCGTGAAGCGTTGTCAGGAAATTGCTAGGCATCTGCAGGAATTCAACCCGATTTGCTACCACTCCAAATTCACGTTCGGTGATCGACGAAACAAGGAATCCGAAATCGAGGATAAGAAACCGCAACTGCTGATTGCAACGCAAGTGGTGGAAGTCTCGCTCGACATCGATTACGACATTTTGTTGACAGAATGCGCCCCGATTGACGCATTGATTCAACGTGCCGGGCGAGTCAACCGGCCAAGGCGAACTACACCGGGTCGAGTTGTTGTGTTTTCGCCGGAAGCCGGCAGCGACAAGATCTATGGAGAACCCAGCGGAGTTCTTGAATCAACGTGGAACGCGATCGAAGCCGGTTCAGGACACCAGTTTACTGAACAACAGCTCCTTGATCTTGTGGAATCTGTCTACGCGGGCAAAGACTTGGCGACGCATGATTCTTTTCAGCGAATCCAGCGGGCCACAAAAGGAATCCAGGAACAGCTTTCCGGAGTCCTGGATTCACCACGCCCTTACGAAACGGATACGCTTCTAAAGACTCGTCTTGAAAACTACGCCCAACAAACGGCCATCCCCGACAAGTTCGCCAAAATGTGCGAGAACGCAGATCACCTGACGAAGCGAAAGTACGAACTGAAAGTACCACTCTGGTACTTTCAGAAATTCAAAGTT
>JBBQSE010000185.1:0-14505 GCA_038214195.1 Planctomycetales bacterium | reverse complement strand
TAAAACGTCAGCCGCTCATGATCAATGCCCAAAAGATGCAACACCGTCGCGTGGTAGTCGTACCAGTGAACAGGATTCTCGACAGCCTTCCAGCCGATGTCGTCGGTTGTTCCGTAAGCCATGCCATGCTTCAGACCCGCTCCGGCCATCCAGATGGAGAAGCCGTACATGTTGTGATCACGTCCCGCGCCCAACTGATCGAGTCCTGACTGCGTGAACGGCGTGCGACCGAATTCCGACGTACACAGGACTAGTGTGTCATCCAGCATTCCGCGCTGTCGCAAATCACGGAGCAACGCCGCGACCGGCTGATCCAGCCGCCCTGCTTCGCGTGTGTGATTTTCCTTCACATCTTCGTGGCCGTCCCAGTTGATACGCGGTGAGCCGAATGAACCGCCGGAAAACAACTGCACAAACCGCACGCCTTTCTCCAGTAAACGGCGCGTCAGTAAACAGCGGCTTCCGAAGTCAGCCGTCTGTTCGTTGTCGAGCCCGTACATCGCACGAGTCGCCGCAGTTTCCTGATTCAAATCGGTCACCATCGGCACTGCCAGCTGCATCTTCGCCGCCAGTTCATAGCTGCGCATCCGAGCCAGCAGAGCGTCCTCAGCTCCTGTCTGTTCCAGATGCGTACGGTTGATCTGAGCCAGCAATCTTCGGCTGGCCAATTCGTGATCGTCCGACACTTTACGCGTTGGAAACAGGTCGTGAATGGCCGGTCCTTTGGTTTGAAACGCAACGCCCTGATGCTGCGCGGGCAGGAAGCCGTTCGACCAGTTGATTGTCCCGCCCGCTGGCATTCCGCGCGCATCGGGAAGAACAACATACGACGGCAGCTCGTCAGTTTCGCAACCCAGTCCGTACGACACCCACGAACCCATCACGGGGAAACCGTTGAGACGGAAGCCCGAATTCTCCTCGAACGTCGCAGGCGTGTGATTCGCCGATTCTGCGACCATCGAACGGACCACGGTCAATTCATCAGCCACTTCCGCGAGATGCGGAAATAACTCTGACACCCACAGACCGCTTTCGCCGCGCTGTTTGAACTCCCAGTCGTTCTTGCGAATCAAACCGATCTGGTTGAAGAACGTGGCTGGCCGTTCTTCGGACTGAAACGTCTTGCCGTGGAATGCAGCAAGCTCCGGTTTGTAGTCAAAGGAATCAATATGACTGACACCTCCGCAAAGGCAAAGGTGGATAACCCGCTTCGCCTTTGCCGGATGATGCGGCAGCCCTTTTGCTTCCCCCGGGACCGCGTCCGCACTTGCGATTCGATCCCGCATCAAAAGCGAGGCCAGTGCCGTACCGGTCAGGGTGTTTCCGGAAAAGCCAAGAAAGCCACGGCGAGTTGAATTCGTATTGTTCATCATTTGGCCGAGCTGCAGGATTTCCAGGGAAGGCTTCGAAGCGTCTTCGACGTACGGAGAAGTATCCCACCCTTCGTCTCAACGAATCGTACTCCGCGAAGACCGCAACTGTCACGCCACGTCGTAACTCCAGGGATCACGCGGCTCGCGGGACATCAGTTTCGTGGCTTCGTCGTCGCCGGTGATTTCCTCGGTGACTGGATCCCAGCGGATTTCTCGTTTCAGTCGCATCGCGATGTTTCCCAGATGGCAAATCGAAGCCGTGCGATGACCACATTCGACAGGACTAATTGTCTCTTGGCGACTCTTGACACATTCAATGAAGTTGCGCACATGATCGGGCAAGTAGTGTTTGTAATCGTTCTCCATTCGATTCGGATTGCTTTCGGCAAGTCGAATGTCATTGGCACCAATGGATCGGTCGACTCCTTCTGAGGTCTCGATTTTTCCCGATGAGTACTGTACCCAGCCGTCCGTGCCCACGAATCGGCAGAGTAACGTTTTGGGTTTCGTCACGCAGGTGAGTTCAACGCCGTCGGCGTACTCCGCCCGAAACGCGACTTTGGTGGCCGCGGTGTACAGGCTGCCCGGTTTCGGCCATTCGGAACCGATGTCTGCGAACTTCACCGGACCTGAATCATCCGACCCGTGTCCCCATTGCGCGATATCCAGCATGTGCGTTCCAAAGTTTGTCACTTGCCCGCCGGAATAGTCGAGATTGAAGCGGAATCGGTAGAAACACCGACCCGAATGATACGGTGCTTTTGGTGCCGGGCCGAGCCACATGTCGTAGTCGAAACCAGCGGGGACGGGTTCTTCCTTCCAGCCGGGTCCGGGTTCGACGGCGTTGTTCTCCGGAACAAATGTTTCGATCCGCAGCAGCTTGCCGATTCGCTGATTGCGGACCAGTTCGCAGGCCAGCCGAGCCGCCGGGCCGGAACGATGCTGGCTGCCTGTTTGCAGTATTCGTTTGTGCTGACGGATTGCGTGAACCATCTGCTTGCCTTCATCAAGCGTCAGCGACATGGGCTTTTCGCAGTACACATCTTTGCCAGCCTTTGCCGCCATCATCGTGATGATCGCATGCCAGTGATCCGGCACAACGACCACGACCGCGTCAATGTCGTCCCGCGCCAGCACATCACGAAAGTCGGCATACGCCTGACATCCCTTGAACGTCGCCGATCTCTTCTGCTCCGCATAATGTGCTTCAACCATCGCCAGTCCCGGCTGTCGCCCAAGGAAGTGCGTTGGATCGTTGTAGCCAAAGCTGCCTTCATTGACATCACAAACAGCCACGACCTGCACATCTTCGTTGTTCAGGAATGTCGGAAGATCCAATCGACTCTGATTGCCCAGTCCAATGAACCCAACGTTGATCCGATTGCTCGGCGCGCCAGATCCCAAAACTCGGTTTGACACAATCGTCGGGCACGCAACAGCTGCGGCACCGGCCACGGCCTGCTTCAGGAACTTTCGACGCGTCACAGGGATCTCCTCCATATGAATAACTGGACACGCCTATCCCAGCAGACTGTTGGCCAGACCCTGGAACCACTCACGAACTGTCGGCTGGCTGGGCAGTGCCGGTTCGCCGGGCTGGATCGGATCGACCAGGTCGCTGCGAAACAGATTCTCGCCGACGTGTTCGCCGAGGGCGCGATACGCTTCGAACTGCGCTTCGTCAAACAACTGGTCCGAAGTGGGCTCGTGTGGAAACGAGGGATGCTCGGCGCGGTATTTCCGCAGGAATTCTGATTCGTTCCCCGTCATCGACGACTTGATGTACAGCAGAAATCCCTGTTGGCCCTGGTGGTAATGGATCGGACACAGCAGGAAATGAGATCGGCCGTTGCCACTTTCATCCATGCGCAGTTCGGCCATGTCCGGCTCGATTGACACGCCCAAATCAATCCAGGCCAGACGCACCAGCGTCAACAGGCCGTGGAAGGTTCGATCCGGATCGGCCTCGCCATCAACGGCGATGATAAACTTGCACCTCCGACGCAGCAATTCATAAACCGCCAGATTTTCCACATGTCCGCCATCGGAAAGATTCAGGTAGTTGCTCTTTTCATCCATCAGCAGGCCAGTCAACTCCTTAAAGAAATACAACCCTCCGGGAGCTGCCATCCGCAGCAGAAAGCGTGGCCCGCGAAGTTTGTCGGGACGATTCTGTTTATGGGGCCGAGCCACCCAGTAATTCAGGCGAATGTTGAGGATCGCCAAAAGATAAGAAATACCGCCCGTCGCCTGCGTTCCCATTTGCGGCGCGGCGGCCGCAGCTGATATGGACATCGCGGTTCCCAGGTCCAGATGACCATCGAGCGCTTCCCATTCCGATGTCGCGGAATAACCGACGATCGGGCTCCCGCTGTAGTGCTTGCTGAACACAAAGAAGTCCGAATTCCGCCCGCGCAGATTCGGGTCGTCGCAGTCCGGAATGTTCAGGGCGCAGTTGATGAAGTGATAAGGCGCTTTTGTGTGACCAGTCGCATCAGGCTGGTTCAAACGCGAAAGCATTTGTGCGTCCAAATGTTCGGTTTCGTCCGTGCTGTTTTTGGACCGCTGCAGATACGTTCGCGAAAGCTGACGCCGATAATAACGGTGCGGCGAGGTGTAATTGATGTTCACCAGAAACGCGGTGTAGAATGACACGATAGCCAGCAGGATCCAGAGAGCAAGCGTGCGGTCGATAAGCCACCCCAAGACATGAAATTCTCCGGTTTGAACCACGAAGTAATCGCTGAGCACCAGAAAGGCGACGAAGCAGAAAAACGGTCCGGAAATCACAAGCAGTGCCATGGCGATCTTCTTGAAGAAGCCAGCACGCTGCCCAAGAAATCGCAGTGCCGCCGCCAGAAACGGTCCCGCACCAGCAAGCATCGCGATCAGTATGGTCCGGGAATCGTCGTCGAGTGTTACCAGTCCGCCGGGAGAACCGCCCTGCGGATGAACCAGTTGATGATACAGTCGAAACGCCAGGGGCAGTGCGTCCCACAGCAGGACGGCAACCATCGAGACAAACAGCCCGACACACCACCAGCGTTCGTACCAGCTGGAAAAAGCCCTCAGTTTTTTACTCTTCGGACTCGCGTTTCGTCCAAGGTTCTGAATGAGAGGCAGAATGATGACGGATCCCAGCAGGATCAGGGCGAACGTCACCGTCGCATTCAACATCTCCCTGGGCGGATATGTCACGGGCGACCGAATCGCGTCCAGGAATAAGTCACGCAGAAAATAACGGGCTGCCAGGACTGCCAGCAGAATCAGAGGCAGGACCAGAAACAGATTCACCGCAATGCCATACAGCACTTGCCCCAGGGCCAGGGCATGGGTCTTGAATCCACCCTCGCCAAGGTATTTGCTGTGATTGCGCAATTGGCGGACCGCTTTTGATTCGATGTCGCCGAGCCTGCCAAACGGCCACGCCGGATGTTGTTGGTTCGGGGCAGGATCAAGAGTGGCGTTCGGATTTTCCGGATCATTCAGATAGGAACTCATGAACGATCCGAGATACCCGCCACCAGAAACGGTCGAAACAAAATCAACCGACTTGATGATGCCCTTGCGGGCCAGATACTGGACGACGCCCAGCGAAAACGTCGCCGAACGAATGCCGCCACCGGAAATGGCCAATCCGACGGCATCCGGGGTCCCATCGAGTCCATATGTTCGGCGCCGCGCAAAAACTTCCCACCGTTCCGCTTCGTCAATCGCAGCTGCGTTGCGGATCGGAATCGGGCTGTCCTTGAGACCAAATGGAATGGAAGGTCCCAGATTGTACGCCGGATAAACGTCTGCCGATTCGATCCCGGATTCCGTCCCAGGCCGGAAGTCGTCCCCTTCAGCAAGACATCCCAGCAAACGCATGAAGAGTCGCAGCTTGCTCTGGAGCTTCGTCAGCTCACGGCGAAATTGGTGGCGAGTGTCGCTGCTGCCGAGGTGTCCATCCACCTTGACTTTATGCCATCCAGCCGTAAACGGACGAATGTGAACGTTGAGGACATGGACCGCCAGCGTGGCGAAATGCCTGCAACCTTCGTGCTTCTTGATCGCCGTGCGTGTCAGGTCAAACACATTGTAGACACTGGTCAGCGCCGTCTCTTCGTCCCCATGACGGTACGCCAGCGGCTGAGTTGTGATCCGCGTACGAATCTCGGTGTACAGTTCCCACGCTGCAGACTTGTCCTGAGCGCCAGGTTTCCATTCCCAGTCCGCGAACACATGTGGTTCATTCTCCCGGCCCGCGAACAGGTCTCCGCATTGAATTGCATTCAACTTTTCAGGCCAGGTGCTCATGGTTTGACTTCATGTTAAAAGTAACAGGAATTCATCGCGGACGTCCAAACTTCAGGCCGGGTTGAGTTATAACCGGGCATCCGCAAGGTGCGACAGCGCGTCGGCGAGATCGCGAAGCACTGGCTGAAGTTCTTTCAGCTCCGAACGAAACTCTGAGTGCATTTGGGTTGAGTTCTGTTCCCATTTCTCGTCCACCGATTTCTTGTGCCATTTGGCTGTGAACGCACGCACTTTCTGATTCAGGTAGGCCGTGAGGAGTGCGCCGGTATTGGCACATCCGACCCCGTGCTTATGCAGGCCACTGCGGGTGACCAGGAACAATTGGTAGACACTATCCAGTGCGGACTTGTCATTGCCCTCATCGTCTCTCAGTTCCTGAGTCGTGATCCTTGTCACCAGTTCCACATAGACGTCCCAGGCAAGCGCCCGGTCAGCTTCCTGAGGCGCCCAAAACTCCAGCATACGCTCATCGTCAATTCCGGGATTCTCCACCTTCCAGTGATTGAGCCACGATCTCCACGTCCGGGCGGGAAGGACATCAAACGGGTATCGCCGTGAACTAAGCTCGACCACGGAGGGATTTGCTGCCGTTAGAACATTGTCCGGCCCTTTCGCCGCTTCCGCGGGAGGCACCCAGTTCAGGGCCACCGCGTTCTTCTCAAGTTCAGTGTCTTCTATCCGCGTTGGAACATTGATACGGCGGAGCATGCGGCCATCGATACCCCGAGTGAGTTCGGTCTGTTCCACGCTGTAATGGACAAGGTCACCAAGATGAATCCGCCGTGAGAGCGTACCCGCGTTCCCAATACTGATCGACTCGGCAATGGCCGTGACGGGTGCTTCCCTGCCACCTTCGAGCGCCGGGCTGACATCGCTTGTTTCAAGTATCGAGAGTCCACACGCACTAGCCTTAGCCAGCATCCAGTTCAGTGCCAGGTCGGATCGCTCTCGGTTTGAGAGTTCGCCCTGCTTATTGACGTACGTGGCGTTACCACCGATGTCACCATGGCCACCACGAAACCAAACCTCGGTAATCTTTTTGCGATTGCCGAGACAACGCTCGATGCCAAATGTTTCCCGCGTTTCATCAAACGCCATGGCGTGAAAGGTGTTTGCGACGAACTCAGGAATGTCCGGTCGGAAATCGTGCTCGTCTGCATTCCACGGAATTCCAAACGATGCCACGGTATCGAAGAGCCCGAGAAAACGGACAACGGGAGGCTTTGTCAGCGCCTTTCCCGTAAACTCAAGTTCGTCAAAATCCCGCTCAATGCGATGGACGAACATCCGCGAAATGGTCGCTCCTCGACTATAGCCAACAATGTCGATATCGGTGTCCCCGGCCCGGAAGTTTTCCTTCAGAGCTTCAAACTGCTCGTCGATGCGTTTTTGAGCCCCGGCACCGGTGAGTCCGCCGATTAACTTGCCGATAAACCCGTACCGCGTTCCGACTCCGTCTCTGTACTCATTCTTTCCGTCATAGCGGACACGAAACCGATGGACATTCGTGTCTTTCCTGAAGTCCCGCTGGTCGTCAGGTGCGTTTGAGTCGTTCCATGTTCCGTCGAATGCGTAGAGAGCCATGATCTGGACAACCTCGTGCGTGTGTGTAATGGTGATTCGCTGGCTGTCCCGTCATGTTATATGCAGACCCGAAAGTTACAAGCGAGTTGGGACCGCTCTGGAGCCACATCAATACAGCTGCAAGAATCTTTCTCCGGCGGCAATTTTGGAATGTTCGGGAGAAGACCGGGCAACGTTCAGTTGCGGTGCCGCGATGCACGTCATCCACGCTCGCAGATGCTGCAGCTCCAGGATATCCTGCGTAAAGTCGGTCGCCTCAACCACGGGATTGAGCCGCTTTTGATCGACTCCCTGAGAGTGAATCCAATTCCTCTTTTACTTTTGAAAGTCACTAAACCATGGCCAGTGTTCGAGTCCTCGCGGGTACAAAGAAGGGCGCATTTATCTTGTCAGCGGATGGCAAGCGGGAGAAATGGGATGTGGCGGGGCCGTTCTTTGCCGGCTGGTTGGTTTACCATATGAAGGGATCACCTGTAGACCCAAACCGAATCTATGCATCGCAGTGCAGCGACTGGTTCGGTCAGGTCATTCAGCGTTCTAACGATGGCGGCAAGTCGTGGGAACAGCCGGGCGGCGAAGCAGTACCAGAACCGTCGGGCATGCCGGTCGGAGTCAGCAACAAGTTCGTTTATGAAGGTGATCCCGGCACACATATGTGGTACGATGGCACGCCGCATCCTTGGGAATTCAAACGCATCTGGCATCTTGAACCATCGCTCACGGATCTGGACACTGTCTACGCCGGAGCGGAAGACGCCGCGTTGTTCCGTTCAACTGACGCTGGCGTTTCGTGGAAAGAACTCCCCGGGCTCCGCGATCAGCAGGGCTCTCAATGGGCACCCGGAGCCGGCGGACTGGCGGTTCACACGATCCTGCTTGATCCGAGCAATCCACAGCGGATCTACGTCGCCATCTCATCCGCTGGCGCGTTTCGCACCGACGACGGAGGTACGACATGGAAGCCGATCAACCGCGGATTAAAATCCAAGTATCTGCCAGACCCGAATGCTGAGATTGGTTACTGCGTGCATCGGCTGGCGCTGCATCCATCGCGGCCTGATGTTGTCTTCATGCAGTTGCACTGGAACGTGATGCGCACCGACAACGCAGGCGAACTCTGGACCAACATCAGCGGCAACCTGCCGACCGACTTCGGATTTCCGATCGAAGTGCATGCTCACGAGCCGGAGACCATCTACGTCGTTCCCATCAAGAGCGACTCCGAACACTACGTCCACGACGGCAAACTCCGCGTTTTCCGAAGTCGCACGGGCGGCACCGAATGGGAAGCACTCACGAACGGGCTACCGCAGGAGGACTGCTACGTCAACGTCCTGCGAGACGCGATGGCCACCGATTCGCTCGACAGCGGCGGCATCTACTTCGGCACCACGGGCGGCCAGGTTTACGTTTCACCGGACGGTGGCGATCACTGGACGGCGATAGTTCGCGACCTTCCTGCGGTGTTGTCCGTCGAGGTCCAGACGCTGCCATGACGACCGCCATAATCCGCGTTGAGTTGCCGTATCACTTGCAAAACCTCGCCCGCGTCGGTGCCGAGATTTCGCTGGATGTCGAAGCTCCAGTCACGGCCAGTTCAATCCTCGACGCACTTGAAGCTCGCTACCCCATGCTTTGCGGCACCGTCCGCGATCACGTGACTAAGAAACGTCGTCCGTTCCTTCGCTACTTCGGCTGCCAACGAGACCTGTCGCACGATCCAACGGACACGCCGCTACCCGAGCCAATCGCCGTCGGCACCGAACCTTTCATTATTTGGGGCGCGCTTTCCGGAGGATAGAATGCACCCTTCGGCGCGGTCGGGTGGCCGGGGCTGGAATGAGCGGAGCGAAGGAAGCCCCGGGTTTCGAGTTGCGCTATCGAACTGAAGCTGCCACGCAGATCAATAGACCGAGGTTGCATGAGTCGTTAAAATTTCGAATCACATCTTGTGGACATGACTTACGGCCAGGACATTACGGAACATTCCCGAAAAGTACGTCAGGCTTTCTAGCCTGACATGAAGCAGAACAAGTCAGCCGGGAAAGGCTGACGTACTTTATTTTGGGACTGTTCCTACGACGCGACTGCGTGGTTTGTGTCCACAGTGCGACGTGCGAAGCAGCATTCAACTTCACCAGAGGCAGCAACACAAAATGCGATCGCCATTTAAGTCTCCACTCACACTCTATGTCCTCTGGCATCCGGACTATTCCGACGGTGCGTTTTTCGCGAACAAACTGTTCAACGTGTTCTCCAGAAACGTGGACGACACTTTTGCGAGGACTCCCGGGATCCCGGTGTATTTTCGTTCGGCACCAGTCGCGGCAGGTTCAACATTGCCCCGGCCGATTCCGTTTGAGGACGCAGATCACACGGCCATCATCGTTCTGGTGGACGACAACATGGTCGTCAGCGATGAGTGGAGGGGGTATGTCACGGGACTCGATCAGGCGGCTTCCAGTTCAGCGGGAAAGATCAGACTGTTTCCCGTCGCCGTGAATTTCAATTCCTTCAAGTTTCCCGTCGCAGACACCAACTTCATTCGATTGTTCGAAGTGAAGGAGAGGCCACCGGCAAAGACCCCGGTTCCTGCGGCAGGCACGGATTGCACTCCGATCGGGGAACCGAAAGAGCCATCCGGAAATGACGGCGGACAAGAGCCAACTTCGGCCGCAAGCGATCCAACGTTCGCCGAACGCAGAGCGACCTACCTGGTCGGAAAACTGGTGCATGAGCTGAGCCGTTTACTTTACCACGTGCCACGAGTCACTGCCGAAGGTACGGTCCAGAGCGCACCTCCGATTCGCATGTTCATCAGTCACGCCAAGGCGGACGGAGCAAAAGTCGCGGCGGCTATCCGTGAACATATCGGCAAAGACACTTCGCTGAACTCCTTCTTCGACGCCAACGATATTGCGGTAGGTTATCGATTCTCCAGCGAGTTGCTCTCAGCCCTTGAAGAGTCAGCCATCATTTGCCTGCAAACGGATTATTACGCCACCCGCGAATGGTGCTTGTGGGAAGTCATCAACGCGAAACGTCTGGATCGACCAGTCGTCGTCGTTAACGCCGTGAGCAATCGCGAACCCCGCAGTTTTCCGTATCTCGGCAACGTTCCAACCATCCGCTGGAAGTTCGAGCTTGCGGAGAACAGTGAACAAATTCAGGACGTACTCGATCTGACTCTGTTTGAAGTACTGGGCACCCGCTTCCGTGAATTGTTTCAACGAGAATTGATTAGAACATTCGGCCTTCCCGAAGACACCGAGGTAGTAGGCCATTCGCCCGAACTGTTCACCGTCCTCAAAATGGCGTCGAAAGCCCGTCAAACCGCACGCACACCGGAGAACCCGCTGTATGTCGTCTATCCCGACCCGCCACTGGGTGATGAAGAACTTCGTCTGCTCGAAGACCTGGCACCCAATATTCATTTCGTGACGCCGACGATGCTTCCGCTCGTCCAACACTGGATTAAGAACCATTCAACATGAATCCCACTAACAACCCTCTGGTCGGACGCGTGCTCGGTATATCCATTTCGGAAAGTCCCGATCTGGAAGCGCTGGGATTTAGTGAAACCCATCTGCGTGACGCGCTGGTCGAATTTGCCAGATACATGCTCGCGGCCGGAGCGACCATTGCCTATGGAGGCGATCTCCGGGCGGGCGGCTTTACGCACACACTGTTCGACCTTGTGAGTACCTACAAAGGCGCTGGTGGCAGTTCCGCCAATCGTATCAAGAACTATCTCGCATGGCCCATTCATCTCAAACTGACTGTGGCGCAGCGCGCAGAACTGCAGAATTCCGCCCAGATCATTCCGCTGCCAGCCCCCGACATCGCCGGACTTGATCCGAAAACTTTTCTGCCTCCCAATACTGCTGAAAACACGTATGCCTGGTGCCAAAGTCTGACCCGCATGCGTGAGCGGCTGGCAAAGGACAACGACGCCCAGATTCTGCTGGGCGGACGACTGATCGGTTACAAAGGCAAATATCCCGGCGTCGTCGAAGAGGCCTATGAATTCATGAAAGCCGGGAAACCGCTGTATCTGATTGGTGCTTACGGCGGCGCGACCGGCGCTGTCCTGGAAAGCCTCCAGGGCCAGCGGCCACCGAGCCTGACTGAGCAGGCACAGTTTCAAAACGACGACTACCGCGCTGCCTGCGAGTACTACAACCAGCATGCTCCAGACGCTGAAGAGAAGATCGACTACACGAAGCTGGTGGACTTCTTCAACAAGAGCGGCGTCGCTGGCCTGCACAACGGTCTCTCGGTCGAAGAAAACGAACGCTTGTTTTCGACTCCGCATCTCCCTGAAATCATCGCCCTGGTTTTCAAGGGACTGATCGCCGTCACCGTGAGCGGCAGCGTAAAACAACCGTAGGACGGGCACTCTTGCCGGTCAAAACTCGCGACCGCCAGTCGGATCAGAAGCCCGGCTTTCAAAAAAGCCGGGCTTCTCCGAGAGCGATTCCGGTAGGTAATTGTTTTGCAGGGCCGTTCGCACAAAGAGACCCGGAACGTTGCAGATTTTGAGAACACAGAGCAAAACGACCATGCCGGAGACAACTGAAAGTGATCTCCAACGCCAGGTCGGTGATTGGAAAATCTGGGCTTCGGCGATCGTGCTTGTGGCTGCGGCCGTCACTCTGCGACTGATGGGGCAACCGCTCTGGTGTAAATGCGGCGGCTGGTCGCCGTGTTCCTGGAATATCTGGTCATCTCACAATTCGCAGCATCTGATCGATCCGTACACGGCGTCGCATGTGCTGCACGGAGTCCTCTTTTGCGGACTGCTTTTCTGGCTGCCGAGCTCAGTGCCAGGCTGGGCCAGGTTCCTTGCGGCGATTGTGCTGGAAGTGGGATGGGAGGTTCTGGAAAACTCACCGTTCATCATCGAACGCTACCGCACAACTACCATCGCCAAAGACTACATTGGGGATTCCGTCGCGAATTCAGTGTCCGACATTCTCGCCTGCGCCGCTGGATATGCGATCGCATTTCGACTGAGAATATTCCGGTCACTCATGTTCGCCGCAGCGACGGAAATCATCCTTTTGGTTTGTATCCGCGACTGTTTGACTCTGAATGTCCTGATGCTGGTATACCCGATGGAAGTAGTCAGGCAATGGCAATTGGCGGGCACGTGTTTACCGCCGTGAAACTGGTGTTGAGTTAGAATCGGGTGATAGTTTATTTTTCATTGATGCAGGACGCGAAACGCACAACCTGTCAGGGATGTGAGAAGCTGGAACAGGAGCTGTCCGGGTTGAAGCGGCAGGTTGCTGAGCTTAGAAGCAGGTTGAAGAGAAGTCGCGGGCGAAGAAGCGGCAGGCGGCTCCGTTTCGGCGCGGGAAGAAATCCGACGAGAAGAAGTAGCCCGGACGCAAGGGCGGTCATGCTCGCGAATTGCGGCCGGATCCGACACCGGCTGTGATTGATCAAACGCTGGACGCGCTGGTGGATACGTGCCCGCAGTGTTCCGGAGTTCTGGAAGATATCATTACACACGTGCAGTTTCAGACTGACCTTCCTCCGGTGCAGCCCCATGTGACGCAGTTCAATGTGTAGGTGGGTTATTGCCTGTGCTGCAATGTGCGGGTTCATGGAACTCATCCCGAACAGATGTCGCAGTCGCTGTGCGCGGCAGCTCATTTACTCGGAGCCCGGGCGATCGCAGTCGCAGCTGATATGAAGTATCGCATCGGAATTTCATTTCGAAAGATCGCTGATTTTTTCAAGACGAACTATGGCCTGGACTGTTCGGCATCGGGCTTGTGTCGCGCGACCCAGCGACTCGCGGGACGCAGTGAAGGTCTGCTGGAGCTTTTGAAAATTCAACTCTCCGGTCGCAGCGTTGTGCATGCCGACGAAACAGGCTGGTGGCTGAACGGCAAAGGATCGTATCTGCACGTGTTCGGCGTGGATGATATTGTGATCTTTCAGGTGGGCAATCGCAGCAATCAGACGGCTCTGGATATTCTGGGCTCGGATTTCAGGGGGGCTCGTGGCGTGCGATGGTTACGTCGGCTATGACATCTTTGATACGGCTCGCCTGACCAGCTGCCCGCAACTTTCAATTCACAAATCCTGCTGTATACAATGTAGCTCCTCGCTCATTCCAGAGAGGGCTTAGATGGCAAACATCTGGCCGTATCACGGTGTACTCGATGCAACAGGCAAACGACTGCCGCTTGAATCCGAAGGACCAAAGTTCGTCGGTTCGGGTACTTGTAAGTATCGCGACACGATTGAGATCATCGACAAAGACAACTGGCTGTTTACCAGCGAGTACCAAAGCGATGACGGCAACTGGGTGTCGTTCCTTTCCGGCAAGCATGTGCGAGCCGCTTAGCACTTGACTTTGTTAACTTGGAGAATTCTTATGCAACGCAATCCTGTCAGTTGGTTCGAGATTTACGTCGATGACCTGTCCCGTGCCACAAAGTTTTACGAAACGGTACTCGGTGTCACGCTGCAAGAACTGCCATCGCCGATGGACAATCTCAGGATGATGGCATTTTCCATGTCGATGGAGGCTGGCGGCGCTTCGGGTACGCTCTGCTGCATGGAGGGCATGAAGCCTGGTGCCGGTGGGACGATTGTCTACTTCGGCTGCCAGGATTGTGGTGTCGAAGCTGCACGAATCGAAGCCGCAGGCGGAAAAATTCAAATGCCTAAAACGTCAATCGGGCAGTACGGTGCGATCGTATTGGGCGTCGATACCGAAGGCAACATGTTTGGCTTGCACAATCGACCAGCCAACGCCCAAGATTGCAATTAGGAGCAGCACCACCATGTCCAACGAGAAAAACACCGTTCGCCTGCACTAATGAACAAATCCGCTACACGGACGTTTTCGACGATCCGAATCTGCCGGGCGAGATGCAAGTCGTCGTCAGTTTTCGGTCGGTGTTATGCGGTACTGAACTCAGCATCGTCCACGCAGGAATTCCTGATGTGATCCCCACCGAAATGTGCTGCCTCGGCTGGCAAGAAGGACTGATACAACTCGCCAACCTCGTTGAACCAGAAATCCCAAGTGGAGCATCGCTATGAAATACATGTTTCTCATTTACAGTTCTGAAGATGCATGGACGCAGGACGAATGGACGCAGTGTACGAAAGACTCCAGCGACATTTGTCACGAGCTGGCGGAGAAAGGTCAGTTCATCTCGGCTTCACCGCTACACCCGATTTCGATGGCGACGAGCGTGCGAGTTCGAGAAGGCAAACGACAAAT
>JBBQSE010000184.1:0-14517 GCA_038214195.1 Planctomycetales bacterium | reverse complement strand
TACGCCCGTCGCTCCGCCGACGGGATTTTCACCCGTGGTAGAACAGAATCAGGCCTCGCCCAATACGCGAACTGATTTGCCGACAGGTGCTAAGAATCCTATTCCCCCGTCACATCATGAAACGGGATGTTGTGACTGTCTAATTCAGCCACAATGTCTTCCGCAGCTTCTTCCATGAGCGAATTTGTCGCGGTCATCGAGACAACGGACCCATCGCGTTTTGAAAAGTCCAGATTGTAACTTACATTCTTGCGACCGCGTCGTCCCGATGTGATCTTCTTGGACAGGCTGACCGAAGAAACGTCCGCAAACGCGACGTCGTACGTGGATGGAAAAACCCAGAATCCCCAGCGTGCCTGCAGACGGTCGTGCGTGACCGTGACGTGATCAATGAATCCAAACGGACTGAATGTCACGGTCCCGATAAATGCCACGATCAGAAAGATCCAGCCGCGAAAGCTGTGCGATTTCAGATACCAGCCGAACGCCGTGGCGGCGATTCCGCCGAGTACTCCGGCGAAGCCAACCCACATCTCATAAGACACGACCACTCCGTTGTCCGTGGCTTCGCGTTTCACGCAACCGCTGAGTGCGGCACAGACTGTCAGCATCGCCAGAATGGTCAGTTTTTTATGCATGGCATGGTGATTCCTGAAAGAGGCCGGAGGGCGGAAAACAAGGGGTATACCAAACCCAGGAATCTGGTCAACCGTTCGCTTAGAGATTGGCCTGGAGTAAGCACCCATGCACAAGTTAAATAGCAGAATCGCAGGATTCACAATCAGGGGAGTGACGTCCCCGGTCGCCGCCAACTCGGCGAGCGGAGCGGCGTAAGCCCTCCGAGTCAAATGCGGGTAACTCGGTGGGCTGACACCCACCGCTCGCCAAGTTACGCCACAGAACATACGCATGGGTGCTTAAAGGGATAAAGTTTCCTCCCCATTGTTTTGCGTCTGGGAGATTTAGGGTAGCATTTCATACGTTCGCGGCCTCAGTGTGGCGCGTCCTTGTGTATTACTCTTCGCTTGTTTTGCCGACGCTGCCGATACGGAACTTATTTCATGGATCAGAACTGGTACAGTCAAGATCTTGCGCCAAGGCCGCCAAAGCAGCAAAACTATTTGTGGCTTTGGTTGCTGAGTGCGTTTGTCGCCTTCGCCGCTCTGATCATAGGTATGGTGATTTATGTTGCAAAGCAACTGCCGCCGGGCAAGGGGTTTGCGGAATGGATCGCGGAATCGAGCGGCACGGACAACAGTCAACGCATAGATTTCCGCATGTCCGCCGCCACGCAGCGATTGGAAGCCGCACGCGCCGCGTATGCCGGAAAGCAACTGGCCTCGGATGACGTGACGCCGCAGGACGTCGAACAAATCCAGACATTGCTCCGCGAACTGCTCGCCATCATGCGCACAAGCGAAAATTCTGCCTTCGAAGCAAAGACCAGTCTGCCGGAATTTCGCGACCGCGTTCGTCAGGCACCGTCACTCAGTATCACCGCAATGCGGCAGTTTCGACAGGAGTTTGACGGTTGGTTCACAATGTACCCTCCCTATGCGGGCTATGTCGCCCGCATTGAACTGGTCGCCGTGGAACACGACACCGCCGATCACACGCTGATTGCCTACACATGGGTTTTCAATTCCGCGTATCCCGAACGTATTGCGTGGTATCTCCGGAGCAACGGCAACGAAATGAGGATCGTCGATTTTGAGATACTCGACACTCTGGCTCTGGAATCCGATGAGTCGGCACGGGAATTTTCTGCGGCGTTCACGGGCTCTTATTGGGACAACTACGGGGCCGTGTTTGAGGCAAAGGCAGATTCCGCGATGAGTGGCGATCAAATCACTGCCGCCAAAGCCGAGGTGACGCGATTGAGTCAGCTGCCATTTCCGAAGTCCATCGCTCACTGGGGATATCATCGCCTCGCGCTGATAGCGCTTCCACTGGACAATGATCTTTGCCTGCAGATGCTTGCAAAATGTGAAGAGCTTGCGCCGCTGCCTGTAGTCTACTGGCAGCGAGCGGCGATCTTTGCCGAACTGAAGGACTATGCAAAAGCAACCGAGAACCTGCGAATCTACACCGACCTGATTGGTCCTGGTCCTGAATGCTACCAGTTGGAAGGTCAGATTGCAGACGCTCAGAAGGATTACGAAAAGGCAAACATCGCCTGGGTCAAATTACTCTCGATGGATCCTGGAACCAATTCCGTCCCCTGGGATTTTCATCACCACATGACACTCGCGAACAGTATGGCGGTGGCGGATTCGATTCGAACAAGGCCGGACAGCGCCGCAGCCGCGCAAAAAATCGCGACGCTGTTTGTCACGCGGGAGCGAGGCGATCTTGCCGGACCGCTGCTGCCAATCGCCGAATCAGTGGATGCGCCGACGCCCGGTCTGCTGGCACTGCGCGCGAAAATCGCTCAATTCAATGGCGACGATGAGGGCTATCTCTCGAACCTGGAACAGGCGTGGAAAGCCGCCCCAAACGATCCAGAAGATTCGGAGCGAGTGTCGTGGCTCTACGACTGGGCGACTGCTTTACAGAGTCGTGGCAAGGGCGACGAAGCCATCGCGAAGTCACCTGATCCGGGTCAAACGTTTTACGATCTGGCCTTTGTCGATGACGGTGTGCTGTATCTGAATGCACGTGAACTGCAAGTACTGTCCGATGCGCTGCAGAACGCATCGGCGAATGAGGAGTCCGCCCGAAAATCGCTCCGCGTCTGGCAGAAACTGGCTCCGATCGCCGTCAAGCTTCAGCAGCGTGACTACGACGCGGTCTGGCAGTCCGCAAGTGTCTTGTTTGCGAAGGATGCTTCTCCAGACGACCGACAAATCGTCGAACTTTTGGACGAACTGGAATTGAAATGGACCGCTCAGGACTGGCTGGCGGACGCTGCGGTCAAAACTGGCCATGCGATCGATGTCTGGGATCTGCTTCCGGAGGAAGGTCGGCTGAGCGGCTTGTTGTGGCGAGTTGACGGGGCCAACAAAGCGGACACCGTCTCGGCGCTTTCCGAACGGCTGCGAAAAGACAATCCCGAGGACATCGATCTGATTTACTGCGACGCGCTGATCGCAAGTCAGAACGAAGATCTCCCGACTGCACTGGGAAAGTATCAGGAGTTTCTGCGGCAACCGAGTGTGGGGCAATCCGCCTTGCAGTATCGAGCCCGCAATGAAGTGGCGGATCTTGCGATGAAGCTGACCGACTGGAAATCCGCCCTTGCCGACTTGCCGAATGATGTCCTGCTGAATCTTATTGTGGAAAGACTAAAGCTGGCGAAACGCTTTGATGATGCGGCGTCAGTATTGGAAATGGCGCGAAAGCGAGGAGCAACGCTGCCGGAAACGATTCAAGCCGAAGCCTCGCTGCTGCACGAGCAACAGGATTGGCCCGCGCTATGCGCGTTGTGTGAGAGTTGGCTGGCCGAACGAAAGGCGGAAAGCTCGGAGAATTTTGACGTCGCATATCGGTCCGAAGTCATGCATACCCAGTTCGTCGACGCGTTGTTGATGACCGGTCAGCAGGACCGCGTTGACGACGTCATCGCGCAGCTGCCGGATTCGAACTCTCGAGGAACATGGAAACTTCGCGTCGCGGTCGCAAAGAACGATCAGGCTGCGGCTGATTCGATCTTTGCCGAGGCTGAAACTGATTCCGGTGCGTCGGTGAATGTGTCGGAATTGGGTCCGCAAGCCGTGAAATACTGGTCGGAAGAGTGGCGGGATTTTCGTCAACAACATCCAATTCACTTTTACACGATTACCCGACTGACCACGCTGTCGACGAGTGATCTGATTCTGCAGTCGATCGCCACGCCCCTCACCGCCGCAGATCTGCGAACCGCGCTGCAGACCGTGAGCAACGATGTGACGGTTGAGGATGTGACGGTTGAGGATCTGACGGAACTGCTGGCTCAAACCGAACAGCGGGCCATCGCGCAGATGTCGCTCGTCGCTGGCAATAGAGACATTGCGGTACCAATCGCCGTCAGCCCGCGTCAGTTGTATCGCATCAATCTGGAAGGCGCTTCGTTTTTGGTGACGAATGGTTCGGATTCGCATCACAAACCCGTCGGCGGCAAAGTTGGCGAAATGGAAGCATCGCCGCTGGACGACGATGAGCTTTCCGAACCGCTCAGGCAGGCAATCGATGCTCACCAAGGCTGGATATGCGTGCGAGCTGAAGCAGACATGACTGCCGACGCCGATCGCGTGAAAGCGCTGCAGGCAAAAATCACTGGGGCACTGCTGAATGATTTGGCCTCGGTTGTCATTCTGGATGGCAAGGCGGCGCTGATGTCTGCCGACGCCATCGCGACCCTGACTTCGGGCTCGACATCCAGTCTGAAGAACACCGAAAGTTATTCGTCCAACGTCAAAGAACCGTTGATGAACGAGCTGGACAAACAGAGTACAGTTAGATTGCGGGCATTGCGAAAACGGTTGAGTGAGATTCCGGAAGAGTCCGTTGCACCAAAGATTACGCTTCTGCTGAAAGTTCCTGGAGCCTCCCAGCGCGATCGAACGTTGATTGAATATCCGCTGCTTCAGTGGGAGCCAAAGGCGTTCCCCACCGAGTTTACCGTCAGGTTTGGTGACTCCCCGCTCGTGGCTCCAGGGTTCAGGGGCGAATTGGCCAAGACACCTGCCTGGAGCGTGATCGGCTGGCGAGAAGAGTGACGCGATTTGATGTTAGACGTCAATGCTGCACAACTTTGCGGAGCACAAAGAATCCCGCAGTCCCCACGATCATATTGGGCACCCACATGGCCCACCACGGCGAAATGCTTCCGGTCTTGCAAAGATTGATCATCAGAAACATGGTCGGATAATAGACAAGCAGAATGGGCAGGAAGCAGATAATGAAACTGGTGATGAACTGACGTCGGGCCTGCATCATCGCGAACGGGCCTCCCAGAAAAGCGAAGAACCAGCAACTGGCCGACATGGAAAAGCGGTTGTGAATCTCCGATCGAAATCTGCGTTCGTCGCTTGTGGCTCGCCTTTGCTCGGCGTTCAGGGATTCAAGGTCGGCACCGGCCAGTTGAGAAAATTCACCGGTCAGCAGCATCATTGTCGCTTCGATATTTTTTTCCGCCGCCAGCCGGTGCTGATCAGACTGAGCCTGTTCAATCCCCTGCTGCAGCGTCGTCATCGGTAAATCGCGAGCCTTCACTTTTCCAAGCTCCGGCTCCAGCGGAAACTTGAGTTCAAAGCGCTGCATCTTGCCGGAAAGGTTCGAGTCCGCTCCAACGCCGCTCACATTTTTCAGATTCACCAGGATCTGCTTGCCTTCCAGATCAAAACGAATTCTGGCCGCTTCCGCCCGCACCGTGAATTGCTGGTGATTGCGACGATAACGAATCGTGGCGTCCAGCAACGTGCGATTCTTAACGCCCCGCACCGTGATGGTATAACCTTCATTGGGATTACTGAAGTAGAGCTGCGACGACAGCACGTCGAAAAAGATTTCCTCCAGAGCCTGCGTGACGATGCGCTCAATATTCTTCACCGCCCACGGAATTGCGTAATTCGTCAGCCCAAACGAACCGACTGCCAGCACGCTGCCCAGCAGAAACGCGGGCATCAACAGCTGCATCGCACTGATGCCGGCCGACTTGGCGGCGATGACTTCAAGATCACCGGAAATGCGTCCATAAACCACACACACCGCCAGCAGCAGAGTCGCGGGAATTGTGAACGGCAGCATGCTGGGGACGACATAGGGCATGATCTGCAGAATCTGCACCGGCCCCAGTCCGCGTTCGGTCGCTTCACGAAACAATCCGAGGAATACCAGCATCACGGTGAGAATAATCACCAGCAACAGGAACACGCGTATCAGTTCGCCCAGGATGTAGCGCTGCAGCAGCTTCATGAACCAACCTCCGTCAGTTCACAGTGGCTCACTTGCTGCGAAGTTAAGTTGCAACGTCCCTGTGCAAACATAATGCGTATCGTGCTGCCAAATCTCGGTGAGCCAGACTCTCGCCCACGTTCCACGCGGGAGTAAGCAGGGTATTGCACTGTGGAAAATGCGGCAATGGCAGTCGCCAATGCCGTCAATTTTCGACAAAATACGGCGTTTGGGCGATTGGAGTCAGCCGATTGTCGTGCCGCTCGACTTTTTCGACTCGCTGAGTTGCGGTAACATCAGGCCGAACACTGCTGACCTCCCGAATATTTCGTCCGGAATGACCTCCATTAGGACTGTGAAACCCGACCGTGCCAACTGCTCCCTTTGAATTTGAACCGTTGTTTGATCTTGGAACCGACGACACGCAGTATCGGTTGCTGACGAAGGATCACGTTACTGTCCGACCGTTTGCAGGTCAGGACATGTTGTGCGTCGAACCACAGGCTTTGACGTTGTTGAGTTCGCAGGCTTTTCACGACATCAACTTCTTCCTGCGACCCGCGCACCTGAAACAGGTCGCCGCAATTCTGGACGACCCTGAAGCGTCGGAGAACGATCGCATGGTCGCCCTGACGATGCTCAAGAACGCCGATGTTGCCTGTGCGGGGGTGTTGCCGTTTTGCCAGGACACGGGGACCGCCATCATCAATGGAAAGAAAGGCCACGCGGTCTGGTCAAGCGGCGATGAAGAAGCTCTGGCGCGCGGAGTTTACGACGCCTACACGGAAAACAATCTGCGATATTCGCAGAACGCCGCGCTGACGATGTGGGACGAAAAGAATACCAATACGAACCTGCCCGCCCAGATCGAAATTGCAGCCTGTGACGGCGATGCGTACAAGTTCCTCTTCATCGCCAAAGGCGGCGGCTCAGCGAATAAGTCGTTCTTCTATCAGGAAACGCGAGCCGTCCTGAATCCGAAATCGCTGGTCGAATATCTGACGGAGAAAATGCTGACGCTCGGGACGGCGGCGTGTCCTCCGTATCATCTGGTGTTCGTCATTGGCGGAACTTCGGCCGAAGCCACGATGAAGACCGTGAAGCTGGCATCGACAAAGTACCTCGATCATTTGCCAACAACTGGCGACAAGCTGGGACGCGCGTTCCGTGATCAGGAGATGGAAGAGAAGATGCTCCACGCGGCGCGGACCTGCGGCATCGGAGCCCAGTTCGGTGGCAAGTACTTTGCTCTCGACGTGCGTGTGGTTCGCCTGCCGCGCCACGGCGCTTCGCTGCCGATCGGCATTGGAGTCTCCTGCAGCGCGGACCGCCAGGCCAAAGGAAAAATTACAAAGGACGGTGTATTCATTGAACAGCTGGAAACGAATCCGCTGCAGTACATTCCGGAAGAGTTACGGCATCGCAAAGATGACACGGCCGTTCGCATCGATCTGAATCGACCGATGCCGGAAATTCTGGCCGATCTTAATCAGTATCCGGTGACAACTCGCCTGTTGCTGAGCGGACCGATTGTCGTGGCCCGCGACATCGCTCATGCCAAGCTCAAGGAACGTCTGGAGGCAGGTCAGCCGTTGCCGGAATACTTCAAGAACCATCCCGTGTACTATGCCGGTCCCGCCAAGAAGCCGGAAGGTTACGCCAGCGGTTCTTTTGGACCGACAACGGCCGGTCGTATGGATTCGTACGTGGATTTGTTCCAGGCCGCTGGCGGCAGCATGGTCATGATCGCCAAAGGCAATCGCGGCAAGCAGGTGACGGACGCCTGTCACAAGCACGGCGGTTTTTATCTGGGAAGCATCGGCGGTCCGGCGGCAATTTTGGCGAAGGAAAATATTCGCAGCGTCGATGTAATTGAGTTTCCCGAGTTGGGAATGGAAGCCATCTGGAAGATCGATGTGATCGATTTCCCGGCCTTTATTCTGATCGACAACAAGGGCCATGACTTCTTCGCAAACGTTGGCTCCGGTTGTTCACATTGATCATAGGGCAAGCGGCAGAAAACGATTTATCAGCTGTAGGACGGGCACTCTTGCCCGTCACGGTTCGCGATGGGCAGAAGTGCCCGTCCTGCGATAAATTTGTCTCTGCCGCTCGCCTGGTAGACATCAGCCTCTGAGGGATCGATGGCGAACCTGGACAACACGGACATTGGCCTCAAAGCGAGCGAAGGGCAGATTGGCAACAATCTCGCGTCAGGAAATCTTACGTCGCGTCCTTCTACATCGACTCTGGCCCGGCATTCCGCCCTGCTGATTCTGATCCTGCTGACGCTGTCTATTGCCGCTGGCGGGCGCTATCTGCTGCAGCGGCAGATGTGGATGGATGAGATCCATTCGTGGCTGCTCATCACGGAACCCGATACGCAGCGATCACTTCAGGCGCTCGCAGATGGGGTTGACTTCAATCCGCCAACTTACATCATGCTGGCTCGGCAACTCCAGCATCTGCCAGGCGGCATTACTGAATCCAGGCTGCGATGGTTTTCTCTCTTTCTGATGCTGCTGGCCGTTGTGGGCGTCTTTGTGCTGCTGCATCGCCACTTTCCGCTGCCGATCTGCATCGCCGCGATCCTCATGATGGCGTCCAGCACGCATTTGATTCACCAGTCTGCCGAAGTTCGATTCTATCCCTTGTGGTGCGCCGCGTGTGCGTGGTTGTGCGTGACACTGGACGTGCAATCAAATCAGTCGCCGTGGTGGCAGCGAATCAACAACACTGCTGCCGTGGTACTGGCGGGCGTCATTACGACGACGCACTATTTCGGCATACTGTCACTTGGCCTGATTTGCCTCGGTGCGTCGCTGATGCCAAACCTGTCGCGCGGTCGTCGCTGGATGATTGTGCTGGTCGCGTTAACCGGCGGTCTGTGCCTTGCAGGCTGTTTGCCGTTTCTAATCGGCCAACGCGCCGCGCTGAGTCGCTCGACATGGGTTTCGCCCGCGACCGTGTCCGATAGCTTCGGGTTTCTAACGGCAATGTATCCTCTGCTGCCGCTCCTTGTTGCCATCGTCGCATTTCTGGTTTCGATGGCGCTGGAGAAGACCGGTGATCGCAAGGCACAGTCTGTGAATTTCGGCATCTTCGAATTGCGATCACTCGCTCCCAGCCTGATGCTGGCGCTGATGCCGGTCGTGATCGTGCTGATTTCGTGGACCATCCAACCTGCGTTGGTAACGCGTTATGCAGTCACAGGCGTCATCGGATTTGGATCTGTCTTCGCGGTGCTGATGGCACGCTGCGGAATTCGACTACAGATGGTGCTCGTGGCTGTTGGCGGAGTCTTCCTGTTCGGATCGGTCAGTTTCTGCAGCAATCAATGGCTTGAAATTGATCAGCAGCGCGATGTCCTCGTGAAACAATTGCAAGACCTTCCGTCCGACGGGCCAATCGTGTTTGAAGACCGCACAGTTTCGATGCCCGTGCTGCATTCACACCCGGAACTCCGCGCCCGTTGTGCGCTTGTCGATTTCTCAGACAACCAACTTCTCGGTGACTCACGCCTTCGCGCCGTCCAGCGCGATGTTGGTCGACGGATACAGGAATGGTATCCGGAATACGCGATGCGGTCGCTGGATTCGCTCGGGAACGAATCCACCTTCTATGTCGTCCCGTATGCCGAATCACAGACGGCATCATTGAAATGGCCCGCAGGCTTCACGGTGACGCACACTTCGCCGACACTGGATCGCCACGATCGCCTCGCCCACCCTGCAAACTGACGAAGACATCGATACAATGGATCAAATAGTCGTCGTTCATAGTCGTCGTTCGCTCCGCGAACGAACCGCAAACGTCCTCGCGCAATCCATCCACGGCGAAATCGTTCAATCAAGGTCACTGAAACCATGAATAAAGCCGTTGCAATATTTGCTGCACTCTTCCTCGGCGTCTGCTCATCCAAAACGCTCACGGCAGCGGATCGTGTCGAGAACGGCTTGATCGCCAGCTACGACTTTGACGAAGTCGATGGACGGATCGTGCATGATCGATCAGGAGTCGGTGAAGCCCTCGATCTGATCATCGACCGACCTGGCAACGTGCGCTGGGAGAGCGGGAAGTTGTCAGTTGTGTCGTCCACGCAGATCGTGTCGTACAAGTCGGCTCGCAAAGTTGTGGATGCCCTTAAGCAATCCAATGCGCTGAGTCTTGAAGCATGGGTGACTCCGACGACGACGGATCAAACCGGGCCGACGCGAATTGTTTCGCTGTCTGCAAATCCGAGTTTCCGAAATTTCACGCTCGGCCAGGACACAGATCATTTTGACGTGCGGCTGCGAACGACGAAAACGGACGCCAACGGCAATCCATCGACTGCGGCCCCGGCGAAATCGCTGGCAGCCAAACTGACGCACGTTGTCTTCACTCGCGACGCGACGGGAAGTGCCGTGATCTTTGTCGATGGTCAGCCGGTCGTCGCGGCAGCAGTCGGCGGGGATCTCAGCAACTGGGACGCCAGTCATCGCATGACGCTGGCGAATGAAGTCTCTGGAGATCGCCCATGGCTGGGCACGCTGCATCTGGTCGCCATCTACAGTCGTGCGCTCAGCGCTGAAGAAGTCCTGCAGAACTATGCGGCGGGCGAATCCGCTCGAACATCGACGCAGTTGATTGTTGCGACAGGAACCACACCAAAGCCAATGGCTGCACTTGCTGATCATCCGTTTGTCAAAGAGATCCAGCCTCTTTTGGCCGCACACTGTATTAAATGTCATGGACCGGAAAAACAGAAAGGCGGACTCCGCCTTGATCAAAAGTCAGCGGCCTTCAAAGGTGGCGATTCCGGCGAGCCGTCCATTGTGTCAAAGCAATCCGCAAACAGTCGCATGATTCAACTCGTCACCGCAACCGACGCCGCCGAACGCATGCCGCCGGAAAGTGATGCGCTCAGTCCCGCGCAGGTCGAACTGCTGCGAAAATGGATCGATGACGGCGCAGACTGGCCCGATCAACTCTCTAAACCTGCAACCCGAGCGGAAATGGTGATCACGGACGAAGATCGCGATCACTGGTCGTTTCGCCCCCTGCAAACCGTAACCCCTCCGACTGTCAGCGATCCGTTGTGGAACCAGACGCCGATCGACCGATTTGTGCGTCACGCTCAGGAAACCAGGGGCCTCACGCCCGCAGGTCCTGCCGAGGCAGTGACGCTGATTCGCCGCGTCTATTTTGACCTGATCGGGCTGCCGCCGGTTCTCGAAGAGAACAGCGGAAAACTCACCGAAGCGCGCCTTGGGATCGAAATCGACCTCACCAATCTGGCGACTGAACCCGCAGCCTTTGGCATACTTGTGGATCAACTTCTGGCGTCCCCGCACTACGGTGAGCGTTGGGCGCGGCACTGGCTGGATGTCGCACGCTACGCCGACAGCGACGGCATGGAAGGCGATGCCGACCGGCCGAATGCTTACCAATTCCGTGACTTTGTCGTGCGATCATTCAATGACGATCTGCCGTACAACACGTTCGTTCGATGGCAGCTGGCCGGAGATGAACTCGCGCCGGACAATCCTCAGGCGATCGCCGCGACGGGCTTTATCGTCGCGGGCAGCAGCACGCTGCTCAACGTGCCGATGGAAGAAGAAAAGCTGCGCAATCGAGCCAATGAACTCGACGATATGGTCTCCACAACCGCACAAGCCTTTCTCGGACTGACGCTGGCCTGCGCGCGATGTCACGACCACAAATACGATCCGCTTCCGACTCGCGATTATTATCGCATGATGTGCGCGTTCAACGGCGGTGACCGCACCGATGTGCCTCTGGCAAATCCAAACACCGTTAAAGCCCACAACGCTGAAATGGACGCATGGCAGAAGGAATTCAACGCCGCGAAGAAGAGTCGTGATGACCGATTCAGGAAAGACTCCAAAACCAGTGACAAGGATTTCCTCGCCACTTTATCAGCGGACGATCAGGCTGCCTGGAAGGAACTGAATGCCGCCGCACAGGCGATCGAAAGCCGCAAACCAAAACCATTGCCAACCGCGTTTGCATTTGCCGACTTTGCTCCCGAACCGCGTGAGACATGGTTCTTTGAACGCGGTGATTTCATGGCCCGCAACGAACGGATGCGGCTGGGATTTGTGTCAGTGATGACTCGCGACAAGACACCGGAAGACTACTGGGACGCCGCAATTGAAACAAGACGTCGCGAGGACAGTTCACAGCAGCGTCGCGCGATGGCGGAATGGATCGCCGACATCGATCAAGGAGCTGGCGCGTTGCTGGCGCGGGTGATTGTCAATCGCGTCTGGCAGCACCATTTTGGCGAAGGGCTTGCACGAACCGTGAGCGACTTCGGCACGCGCGGAGAACTTCCCACTCATCCGGAATTGCTCGAATGGCTGACTGCGGAGTTTGTTCGCAGCGGCTGGAGTCTGAAGCATCTGCATCGCCTCATCGTGAACACCGCGACGTATCGCATGGACGGCACGGCAAACGAAGCGAATCACGCGATCGATCCGGAAAATCGTTTCCTGTGGCATCGTCTTCCGCAGCGACTGGAATCGGAGGCATTTCGCGATTCGATGCTGGCCGTCGCCGGGACGCTCAATCCCGAAATGTACGGCCCGAGTTTCAAACCGCCAATCCCCACCGAAGCCATGCAGGCTCGCAATGTCAAGGATCCGTATCCAAGGGACATCGAGGAATCACCTGGATCACGGCGTCGCTCAATCTACATGTTCCACAAGCGGGTCGTGCAGTATCCACTGATGCTGGCCTTCGACGCGCCCGACGCCCAGGTCAGCTGCGGTCGCCGAATCAACACCACTGTCGCCCCGCAGGCGTTAGCGCTGTTGAATGATCCGTTCGTCCGCGTTCGCTCCACGGAACTGGCAAAGCGATTACAGTCCGATGCCGGAGATGACGCAGACGCACAGATTCGGCGAGCCTTTCAACTGAGTCTCGCCCGTCCCCCTGCCGACGATGAACTGACTGCCGCGCGAACATTTCTGACCGCACAAATTGCGGCGCGAAAGGACCGCGATTCGAACACGAGCGATGAAACTGTTCGGCAACTGGCGTTAACAGACTTCTGTCAAATGGTCTTTTCACTGAATGAATTTATCTACGTTGATTGACAGTTGGACGCACCCTGGATCGAGGCGGCTGATTTGGGGCAGGAGTTGCCGTGAGCGATGTGACTCAGATTCTGGAGCGATTGGGAGACGATGATCCCGCAGCCATTCAGCAGCTCTTCGTGGCTGTCTATGATGAGCTACGGACGCTGGCTGCGAAGCAGTTGCTGTCTGAGAAACCAGGTCAAACACTTCAGGCGACCGCGATTGTTCACGAAGCCTGGCTGCGGCTGATGAGCCCGCAGGCGGATGAAGTATCAGAAGATCCGCTGGATGAACGCGCGCGATGGAAAGGTCGCGGCCATTTCTTCGGTGCGGCAGCGGAAGCCATGCGTCGGATTCTGGTTGATAACGTTCGACGGAAAAACCGTCTGAAACGTGGTGGCGATGTGAAACGCACGCAGCTGAATCTTGAGGCGGTTGCGGAGGCGCAGGACGACGACATGCTCGAAACCCTGGACGAGGCTCTGAGGAAATTTGAATCCGTGGATGCGACCGCGTGTGAACTTGTGAAGTTACGGTACTTTGCCGGACTCTCGTTGACAGACGCCGGCAAGATCCTGAATATTGCTCCGCGCACTGCCGACCGCCACTGGGCGTATGCCAAAGCCTGGTTACTGAGAGAAATGCAGTAGCATCTGGCCTTGGTGGGCGACTTTAGTGTTGCCTTTTCTCGCTGCGAAAGTGGCCGCACTTTCGCAGAGTGAAAGACGACACTGGAGATCAGGAAAAATCACCACATCAAAAATCTTTTCAGAATTTTGGCGTAACTCAGCCTCGAACGACGCCATGTTATTTTGAGTCGTTCCACGTTGACCTGAGGCTGGCTTTGGTCAGAATAATCGCGCGGTCGGACGCGGGAACTCTGTCGCCGACGTCTTGTGACTTCGGATACGCGAAACACCAGAAGTCTCACGATTTCTGCTACCGATCACAGAATTGGCCGAATCATGACTGAGCGCACCATTTTCCTCACGGCACTTGAAATCACGGATCACGGCAGTCGGATCGCCTATCTGGACGAAGCCTGTGCAGGCGACAATAAACTGCGAAGCCAGGTCGAAGCGTTGCTCAGCTCTCATGAACGATCCAGCCAGTTTCTGGAAACACCAGCCACAGCGGGAGAACTGGTCTCTGAAAAGACACTCGTCAGCGATAACCCGGCAGACGCCGATGACGATCATGAGTATTCCGCCGACCAAACTGCGGAAGCCAAACTGCGGACATATTTGCAGCCATCGACTCGAACGGGCTGGCTGGGTCGGCTGGCGCACTACGAAGTCGAAACGATTCTTGGCGCCGGAGCTTTTGGCATCGTGGCCAAAGCCTTTGATGAAAAGTTACAGCGAGTCGTCGCAATCAAGCTGATGAATCCGGAACTGGCCGCCACGTCACCGCCCCGCAAGCGATTTCTGCGGGAGGCTCGGACGGCTGCCGCCGTGCGACATGAGAACATCGTGGGAATTTACGCGGTCGAAGAAGAACCGCTCCCGTATCTGGTAATGGAGTACATTCCTGGAATCACACTGCAGCAGCGACTGGA
>JBBQSE010000183.1:0-14520 GCA_038214195.1 Planctomycetales bacterium | reverse complement strand
GGTTGCTCCAAAATACAGTGGCGCACCCGACATGCTGGAGATCAGCGGCTTCAGCCAGTATTCCTGCAATGACCCCAGCGTCACCAGCCCGGCGAGGAAGAACCCGACGAGCAGGCCTTCGCGGAGCTTGAGCGCATCCTGATACTCGCGTGTCGCTGTCACCAGCCCCAGAAAGATCATGAAGATCCCAAAAAAGACATCCGGGTGATGGGCGAATGCGACGACAGCAGCAAGGAACATCAAATGCAGCACGGTAAGCCAGGCGGGCACCAACCGCTTCTTGTGATCATCTGGTTCGACTTCGCTCAGTTGCTTTCGAAAAACCAGCGTGACCAGAAATGTTGACACCAGGCAACTGGCCGCTGCCCTCCAGCCAAAATGGGTCGCCATGAAGACCGTGCCCCAATGCCACTTCTCCGAAACCATTAATACGGGCGGTGCTGCGAAGTGCGTCAGCGTGCCGCCGATCGAAACGTTGACGAACAGCAGTCCCAAAGTTGCGTACGCCAGCGTTTTGCCAATATTGCGATCAAAATAGCGGCGTTTCAGCAACAGGGCCAGTAGCGTCATCGCCGCAGGCTCCGTGATGAAGGACCCAAACAATCCCCCAAACGCCAGGGCGGAAAAGTAAAATGAGATATTTTCCTGCATCGGCAGCAGTCGGGCGATCCCCAGAATGATGGTCTCCGCGAGGTTGACGACCGGTCGAGTCGCCGCGACAACCATCACCGCCAGCACAAACTTAGGCTCGGTGTAGTTAAGGCCTTCAATGTATGCAATGGCGTCAGGTACGGAACGCTTCAGCATCGCAATCCCGATAAAAAGCAACGCGGCCCAGACGCCGAACACGACTTCGGTTTCCGCCATGAAATGGTAGAAATTTTCTCCGATGGATCCTTCGCGATATTTATGCGCCAGTTTGGCAAAACGCTTCACGAAAAACGTATGCAATACGGCAAGTGCAAAGAGCACTGAGCCAAGGATCTCGGTATTCGTTGGATTCATACGATGGCTCGCTGGTACTGTTCGAGAGCTGGGCTTTTTGACGTGGGACTGACAAGGTGCTGGTTGGTCGGCGGAGTCTAGGATACAAGCCAGTTCAATTCGAACCCAGTATCGCGTTATCGTATGATTCTCAATGCCGCATCTAACCAAAACAGGTTGCGGAGCGGGCGAAAACATGGCATTACCGCTACTATTCAGGCGTTCGACCAGGAAAACTCTCGCCGACATGAAAGTGACTCCACCCAATTCTATGTACGAATCCTTCAGCACCGCAGCCACAGAGACTCGTAACCCCGCTTCGTCGGCGATCGACTCCCTGTCCCCGCTGGGAATCGTGCGTCTAATGAATGCTGAAGACCGGCAGATGATGGACGCTGTCGCGGGCGAAGAACTCGCGATTGCTGCCGCAATCGACGCGATCGCCGAACGGTTTTCCGCTGGCGGTCGATTGATCTACGTCGGAGCCGGCACGTCGGGACGCCTCGGAGTCCTCGATGCCAGCGAGTGTCCCCCGACCTTCAGCACGCCGCCGGAAATGGTCGTGGGAATCATCGCCGGCGGCAGGGGCGCGCTGACCCAGGCCGTCGAAGGAGCCGAAGACAATTCCATTGCGGCCGTGGCTGAACTGCAGGAAATTGCCGTGTCCAGCAAGGACGTCATCGTCGGAATCGCCACCAGCGGTCGAACCCCTTTTGTCCTCGGTGCCATCAAATACGCCCGATCGATCGGGGCACTGACTATCGGACTCAGCTGCAATCGCGGATCCGCGCTGGCGAAAATTGCCGAGCTGATGATTACTCCCGTCGTCGGCCCGGAAGTCATCACCGGATCCACGCGTCTGAAAGCCGGTACTGCGACAAAACTGGTACTGAACATGCTCACCACCGGCGCGATGGTGAGAATCGGCAAGACCTATGGAAATCTGATGGTCGATCTGAAGGCCAGCAACGAAAAGCTCCGCGACCGATCTCAGCGGATTGTTGCGGAACTCACGGGCCTGACACCGACACAAGCGACCGACAAACTGCAGGAGTGCGGTGGCGAAGTGAAGTCGGCCATCGTCGCGGCGTTGAAACACGTGTCACCGGAAGAAGCCCGGCAAATGCTGGCCGAGTGTCAGGGACATCTCCGCAGAACGCTTGATTCGAACAACTCCAGGACACCATGAACACTCAGCGCCCAGACCCGAAAACTCTTGTCATTGGCATTGACGGTGGCGGCACTAATACCATCGTTTGGCTGGCGGAGCTTGATCGAGCTTCGACTGACGGCAACCCTCGCGTTCTTGGCATAGGCTCCGCCGGGCCATCCAACCAGCGAGCTGTGGGACCGATGATGGCCACTGGCAATCTCGACGCTGCAATCGAGTCCGCGTTTGCCGCCGCCGCCCTGCCCCGCGCGACGGTTGCCGCAGCCTGCCTTGGGCTCGCCGGAGCCGACCGCGATAGCGATCGCCGCGTTATTCAAGACTGGGCAGGCGCGGCTCGAGTGGCGACTCGCGTGGCAGTCGTCAACGACGCGATTCCTTTGTTGCACGTTGATCGGGGCTCCGGCTCCGGAGTCGCTCTTATCGCCGGAACAGGCTCCCTGGCCTGGGGACGAAACGACAGCGGACAAACAGCCCGCGCGGGTGGCTGGGGATACTTGTTTGGAGATGAAGGCAGCGCGTTCAGCATCGGTCGCGCAGTACTGGCAGCAGTCTCGCAGGCCATTGATGGTCGAGGCGAACGCACGTCTCTGACAGACGAGGTCCTCTGCAGTCTGGAAATTGCATCCCCACAGGAAATCATCGCCGCCGTCTATGCCAGCGAAGTGCCGAGGGCCGTTGTGGCTCAGATGGCTTCGCTCGCGTTCTTAGCTGCGGCGCAGGGAGACCAAACTGCAAACGCGATTTTGCAGCAGGCGGCTGAAGATCTTGCGGCGATGGCGGTTGTCACGGCCCGCGGACTCAAACTGCTTCCTGTGCCGCTGCTCTCAATGACCGGCGCGGTGCTCATTCACAACCCGGAATTCCAACGGCAAGTTACACGGAAGATTGAAGCCGCCGAGATTGAAGTCAGCAGCACGATTGTGGCAGTCAATCCGGTCGCCGGTGCCGTGAACATCGCTTGTCAACTGGCGGCTGAATGACATGACGTTGTTTGATCGTGAAAACCTGTATGCCAGACTCACCGCCGATGGCTTCGGAGCCTGGGTCGCGGACCTGCGCGCCGCGACAGACAGGGTGCTAACAGACGAGCGGCACGGAAATCTCCCGGCGTGGATCGCAGCGTGGAATCAACTTCCGGAAGTCCCGGACGCAATGTTGCTGGCCAACGGCGATGCCGTCACGATTCAGGGCACAATCTCCGAAACGCAGCGAACAGCAATACAAGCGGCGCTGATGGCATTTCATCCCTGGCGCAAGGGACCATTTGATCTGTTTGGAATTGCCATCGACACGGAATGGCGTTCGTGTTTGAAATGGGATCGCCTGGCGTCGCATATCGAATTTCGGAAACGCAAGGTTCTGGACGTCGGCTGCGGCAATGGCTACTACGGCTGGCGGATGCTGAACGCCGGAGCGGAACTCGTGCTCGGCCTGGATCCATTTCCGCTGTTCCTGATGCAGTTCGAATCCATTCGAAAATACGGCGACCCGAACCTTGCGCACTACGTATTGCCGTTGTCGGACCAGGCTCTTCCGGAACGCCTGAACGCATTCGATGTCACGGTATCGATGGGCGTGCTCTACCATCGCACCAGCCCAATCGATCACCTGCAGTCGCTGTGGCATTCACTTCGTCCTGGCGGAACGCTGGTCCTGGAAACGCTCGTCATTGAATCCCTGGAACAGACGGTTCTCGTGCCTGAAGATCGCTACGCCAAGATGCGAAACGTGTGGTTTATTCCGTCGATACCGATGCTGCTTCTCTGGTTGAAGCGCGCCGGTTTTCGCGATGCCGATGTAATCGACGTGTCCCGCACGACGCGCGAAGAACAACGTCGCACGGATTGGATGACCTTTGAATCGCTGGCGGATTTTTTGGATGCAGAGGATCCAAACCGCACAATCGAAGGCTATCCGGCACCGCTGCGAGCAATGATTGTGGCGAAAAAATCATAGCAGTAGTTGGACAGCGCCACTTTTTCCGAAGTAGGGCGAGCGGAAGAAACAGGATTACCAGAGATATTGCGTCGCCCAGGGAATCCGACCTGAGACAGGTCGGACGACGTAGGCAGATCTGTCCTCAGATCTGCATCCTTTGGCGTGGTTCAGTCGCACGGGTCTGCTCGACCTTAAGACTCGCTGATGGTAAATCCTTTCCTGCCGCTCGCCTAATTCCCGCCGAAGTTCGGAAGTCCGCCGGGGAGATTATCAAAGCTCGGCTCAGGGCCGCCAGCGCCTGGTTTCGGAGCCTCTTTTGGCCCGACCACGTCCGCTCGGGCGGGGCGAAGTTTTTCGAAACTGTCTGCGGAAATCACGTAGTACCAGGCTCCAAAGCGAGCCGACAGTTCCGTCGCCAGTTTCTTGCCCGATTTGCTGCGTTCTTCCCATGATTTTACAGCGTCCGCGTAACCTGATTTCTCCGCTTCATACTTGCCCATTTCCTGGAGATATTTCTTCTGAGCTTCGGCTTTCGGATCAACTGGCGGCTGCGGTTCTGCGGGGGTCGTTTCTGGTGTTGCGGGCTTTTCGTCGCCTGCAGCGGCAGGTGGGCCATCCTTAGTCGCAGTCGCAGCAGGTTTTGCAGGAATAATCTCGGGAGTTTCGTCGCCCTTTGGAGCATCTGGCTTCGCAGGATCTGTCGAATCTGGTTGAGGTTCGTCGGTCTTTGGTGCATCATCTGGCTTCGGTTTAGCAGCTTCCTCGGCAGCAGCAGGTGCCGCTGGCTCGACGGACGGAGTCTCATCGGCTGCTGGAGCCGCTGGGTCCTCAGCTTTAGATTCTTCCTTCACTGGTTCATCGCAGGCACCTGAGTCTGGCTTTTCGGTGGCACCGTCCTCTGTGGTCGGTTCGTCAGTTCCTGGAGCAGCATCCGGTGTCGGAGTTTCTTCTTTTGGCTCAGCGGCTGGTTCCGCCTTCGGCTCGTCTTTTGGTTCTTCGTTGGACTCAGGCTTTGCGTCGTCGCCAACTGGCTTGGGCTCTGGCTTTTCTTCACCAGCCGGCACGTCGGACGGGGCTGCCTCTTCACTCAGGATGGCGGGCTTCACGGGCTCGACAGGTTCCGTGGGTTTCGTTCCCATCAGCGAGTCATCAAATTCAACTTTGACCAGGAGGTATCGGCGCGGTCCTGATTTCTCGTTGTCTGGTTTATCTTCAAGTTTGTGCGGATCAGTTATATCGGCAATTTCATCTTTCTTTTCTTCAACAGCCGCAGCCTCTTCGCCTTCTGCGGGTTTCTTTTCATTTAGGCCGATTTCGATGTCCTTATCCGATCCGCGAGCAATTTCGCCGAAATACAGAGTGTAGCGAACTCCGTCTTTCGTTCCGGCGACAAGTTCACCTTCGTTGGAGACCAATTTCTTTTTGCCGTCTTTACCGCGAGCGATAAAGAAGCCCTGCCGCTGCATGTCAGCCTGCAGGATTTGCAGGATGACAGGGTTGTTGACATCTTCAGACACGGTCAGATCGGCATTCAAACCCGGCGGCTTGGGTCGCACGCCAACAATCTTGAGTTGATCAAGATTTCGTGTCAGGTCCGTAATGGAGGCTTCTTTCAGCGACTCTTCTTCAGCGTTGAGTCCCGTCAGAGTCCACTTGTTCGAGATTGTATCTTTGTCAAACTCGAGTTTTTCGGCGTCAACGATCGCACCTTGTTCTTCGTCAATCGAATACCGATCAACGACCACCTGGACGACATCGTTCTGATTGAGTTTAAGCAGATCCGGTTCAATCCAGTCGCTGAATTTTGCCGACAGATCCGCATTGATCTCGGCGATGTAGGTGTTGTTCTTATCAGGCTGACGCACATAAAAGTTCTGGCTGCGGCCTTCTACGGATTTGCCGATGATCAGATCCACCACCGCGTTACCGCCAGAATCCCGCATTGTAATGCGAGTTCCGCGTGACGCGTCCTTTTCGCCTTCTTTGGCATCCGGGTCGACTGCAACTTCATCGGACGGATCGGCCACACCGTAACGTCCCCAGTCATCCTTGCTGCGGCTCTGCAAGGCCAGCTTCTTGACACCGAGGAACGAGTTTGCCGTGCGAGCGAGGCGGTCTTTGGCTTCCGCCGGATAATCGTGATGCGAAGGAATGATCCACTGGCCTTTGTCGTTCTGCTGTACAGAGAACGTCAACGGTTCCTTCGAGTCGGAGTCGTACTTTGAAACGGTAAGCGATCTGGCGCTGAGTGGATCTTTGAAGTCGGTAAAGAATTCCTTACCGAGGTCAGCAAAGTCCTCGTTGGCAACCGGGCGATTGGCGTACTTTACGCCGAGAGACGCAAGGACGGAGAGTCCCGCGACGGCGATAAAGAGGATAGTTCGACTTGTAGCGTTCATAGCAGAACCTGACTGAACAGGATGTGATCACGAAGAAATAATAAACGAGCCCGGTTAGGAGCGGAACTCGTGAGAGTTCCGACCGAAGCCTCACGACTTCGGCTACGGGGATTGGAGAGAACGTCTTAACTCTTGCGGCGATTTGGATTAATGGACTGCTGCTCAGCCAGATTTCGCAGCCCCAGAAACAACATTCCAAGACAGATCGGCAGGATGGCTGGAATGATGCAGGCGAAGATGCGGACGGTGTTTTCAATTCGGCGAATTTCACGCTTCATTTCCAGTCCGGACTTCCGGACCTTGGCGTTAAGTTGTCGCTCCAGCGCCTCTTTTTCCAGCTTCAGACGCCGACTCACCTGCTGCTCCTTTTGCTGCAGCTGAAAATCTTTGCTGGTTGGATCCAGCGTCGCATCCTCGCTAATTCTCTTCATTTCGTCACGCAGTTCCTGCTCCGCATTTTTAAGCCGAAGTTCCAGTTCATCCTGAGCAGCTTTTTCCTCGTCGTTGAGTGATGTCCGCAACTTGCTGGTACGGCTTTCGACGAATTGCAAAGTTCGCAGACTTTCCCGCCGGGAACGCAGAGGAATAAAGGTTTCGTCACCTGCCAGTTCATCGACCGCGTTTAGCACAAACGTCACATTGTCGAATTTGACATCGAGGTTTCCGCGAAGGCGTTCCTGGAAGAACCAGTCGGTGATCATGTCGATGTCTGAACAGAAGACGACATTCAACGGCGTCTTTTCAGAAGTGTTTCGAATCAATGCGGCCAGTACATGGACTTTGTTGTCGTCCCGGTGGCGCGGGTTGTCTTTGATTTGCACGCCGCCAGGCGCGAACGGATTGAATCCGGCCTGCTCGGTGAACTGGTCCCAGTCCAGAAGACCGGAGTCCGTGCTGGTCGTTAAAAGCGGAAGAAACTCCTGCTCGGATCGACCGGCGCGATCGACAATCGTGCCGGGATACAACATCACGAGATCCTGCAGCTTTTTGGAGATACTGCTGTCTTTTGCGAACGGTCCATCCTTCTCATACTTGTCACCGGATCGAGAGACAAAGACATATTCAGGTGGAAGCGTCGCGAATTCAGCGTGTGGATTGTTCTTGTCATAGACAATTCGGTCGTACTGCCAGCCAACGTTCAGTAGTTTGCTGAGCTGCGTCAATTCACCGCCATCTGCCTTTTGTTCCGGAGGAGGCCCCTGTCCAAACATTCCGCCTCCACCGCCTGGTTTCGGCAACTTTGGTGCCATCGCCAGACCGGACTGATTCTGAAAGACAAATGGACACGGATCGTCAAAGATCAGTGTGGGCTTGCCAGCCTTAACGTACTCAAGGAAATTCTCCATCTGCGGTTCGGTCAGTGACGAAGGCATGATAGCCAGCAGGACATCAAAATTCTGCTTTGCGGCGTCTTTTTTTGCGGTGTCATCCTCCTTCTTTTCCTCCGCGTTTCCATCATTGGAGGCTGCCGCGCTGACCAGGATCCGTTGCGACGGATTAACCGCGATGACCTTGTATTGTTTTTCTAGCTCGCGAACGATCTCCCATTTTCCACCGCCGCCTTCTGACATGGCGTTTGCATCCGTCACGAGGACGCCGACGGTAAGTCGCGATTCCTGAGACACGGTCCGCAGCGATCGCGTGAGTTCATATTCGATTGGCAGGCCCTTGCCAAAAAATGGAATAACCAGTTCATCATTCGGGCTCTGAAGGAACGCCCCCATGAAGATTTCTGCTTCTTCCCGCTTGCCGTCACGATCATAAGACAGACGGACCGGATCGATGCCCAGAGCCCGCGCCTGTTCGGCGGCTTCGCTGAATGGTTCGACAGAAACATCACGCCATTCGATGGCACCACCACCCTGCAATTCAAATTCCCGAAGCAGTCCCCGCAGCTGTCGGCGAATTTCCACATAGTCGCCAGGAACATCCGGACTGATAAACGACTGAATCGTAATCTTCTGTGAGGATTTCAGGTCTTTCAGCGTAGATCGAGTCGCATCAGACAGCGTAAACAGGTGCTCTGCAGACCAGTCCGCGCGGGCAGGGTACGTCCAGAAGATGACAAGGACGCTCGCACAGGTGATTACCAGGCATATCGCGCGAATGGCAAACTGCAGCCCCATGCCGAGCTGGTCAGTCCCCGCCCAGCGACGTTTCGAAATGACGATCAGATTCAGATAGAGCATGACAGCGGCGAAGAACACAAACCATGCGGTGCCTGACAGCGGCAGGATTCCGACGCTGAAGTCGGTCAATTGCTGCTGCAGGCTGATTGATGTCACGATGTTTCTCAGGTCGTAAAAACTTACCGTCGAACCAACTGCGGTGCAGAACCATTCAAGAATATCAGTCACATAAAACAGCAGAACCGGCACACAGCACAAAACAACGCCCAGCACGAAGGCGACAGTCGCGTTGTTTGTGAGTGAAGACGCCAGCATTCCCGCAGTAAGCAATGCCGCGCCAGCCAGCCAATAACCCAGATAAGTGCTCACCAGGGCACCTACATCGGGTGTCCCAAGCCACGCGAGCACCAGCACATTGACCATTGAAAAAATCAGGGCTACGGTGTAGACGGAAAGGACCGCAAGATACTTGCCGGCGAGTATTTCCACTTCTGATGCGGGCAGAGTAAACAGCAACTCGTCCGTTCCCAGCTTTCTTTCGTCGGACCATGTCGTCATCGTGATCGCCGGGATCACAAAGAGCAGCAACCACGGATACCATTCGGTCAGCTGATCCAGGTTCGCCTGATTCGCCGCAAAAAACGCAGCGGAAAACGTCAGAGCGGCCGATGCCACGCAGAAGACGACGATAAACAGATATCCCAGAATACCTGAGAAGTAGCTGCGAAAATTCCGTTTGGCAACTGCCAGAATCACATGACATCGAACCATGAACACACCTGCGTCTTTTGCTTGACTGATACTCGTTTGCGGAACCGTATCACGCTGCCTCGAAATTCTCAGGCGGCGCTGCTTGTCAACTTGCGGAATCGTTTTTCCATCTCGATTTCATCGGACCCAAGGTCCGCTGTCGGGCCATCGAACACGACCCGGCCATTATGCACCATCACCACTCGATCACAGACAGCCCGGACTTCCTGCAGAATGTGAGTCGATAGCAGAATCGTCTTCGTCTTTGCGAGTTCCAGAATCAGGTCACGCACACCATGCACCTGATTGGGATCGAGCCCGCTTGTCGGCTCGTCAAGAATCAGCACCTGAGGATCGTGTAACATTGCATGAGCCATCCCGACGCGCTGTCGGAATCCACGTGACAACTTCGAGATTGGCTTACGCCAGACTTCGGAAAGCGAACACTTGTCTGACACCCAGGCCATGCGCCGTGCCAGGGTGTCACCCGACAGTCCACGCACTTCACCCATGTATTTGAGCAGACTTTCCGGCGTCATTTCGACATAGAGCGGTCCATTTTCCGGCAGGTAGCCCAACGATTCGCTGGCTCGGATGCGATCTGTGCCCACGTTGATGCCCGCCAGAAACGCCTCCCCGCGGCTGGGTGACAGGAACCCCGTGAGCAGCTTCATGGTTGTGCTTTTGCCCGCTCCATTTGGGCCGAGGAAGGCGCAAATCTGACCGCGGGGCACTTTAAATGTCACGTCGCGTGTCGCCGCGAAATCTCCGTAGAATTTGCTCAGGCCCCGAGCCTCGATCATGATGTCGGGCGACGACTTTGGCGGTGAACTCATCGAATGAAGTCCTCGTTCAACAAAAATTCTGCAAGAGTAGAACAGCTGTCCCAATTGTTCGGAGGGATGCCACGCCTATCGGTGAGACTCAGCTGGTGCAAAGGAAAGTACGATGGTTGGTTGGAATTGTTCCGAATCGCGACCCCGATCTGAGACAGACCGGCGCTACGGCGAAAATTTGGTTGTGGTGCGGTGCAGCATCCTCCCGAGTTTCACGCGGATTGCAATCAACTTGCCAAGCTGCCCAATTTAATGAGAAATCGACTTCTGCCAAAGCGGCAGCGGCGGAAATCGAACACCCGTCGTTGCAAACAGTGTTCCAGTAGATCGATGGCACTGGGCAGGCATTTGGAGAAACGGCATAGATTACAGGGTTTTCTCGAACGCGGCGTCTGCGGTTTGTGTCGCAGGATCAGGGTTCTATACTTCTCGCCGCTGAACTGTCGTCGTTGTCCACGCTCGTAGCCGATGTCGTGAGACTTCGGGCGTTTCAAGCTTCAAATTCAGACTCTCACGAATTTGGCTACATCGCAATAATCCGAACTCGCACGAGTCCGGCTACATTCACTCCAAAATCTTTTCCTGCATTGAGTCCGCATGACCGTCACTCGCCCCGACATTCGCAACCTCCTCGAAGAACGCATCTTGATCATTGATGGCTCAATGGGAGCGCTGATCATGGCGAATAATCCAGATGAGGCGGGGTATCGCGGCGAGCGGTTTAAGAATCATTCCATCGACCTGCGAAATGCAACGGACCTGCTCGTACTGACTCAACCAAAACTGATCTCGAGTATTCACGAAGAATATCTTCACGCCGGCGCGGACATTATCGAGACCGACACATTCAATGCGAACATTGTGTCACTCGAAGAATTTGAATTGTCGCACCTGACGTACGAAATCAACAAAGTCGGTGCCGAACTGGCTCGAACGGCCGCAGACAAGGAGACGGCCCGGAATTCGAAGAAGCCACGCTACGTGGCGGGAAGTATTGGTCCAACAAAGATTCAGTTGTCACTGAATCCTAAAGAGCCCGGTGTCCGGCCCGTCCAATTTGATCAGATGGTGGAATCGTATGCCGAACAGGTCCGAGGCCTTATGGACGGTGGTTGCGATTTACTGCTGCCTGAGACAAGCTTCGATACGCTCAACATGAAGGCCTGTCTTTTTGCAATTGGAAAAGTGTTCGAGGAAAAAGGCCGCGAGCTCCCGGTGATGATTTCCGGTACGGTCTTCACTGGCGGTGTTACACTCCTCGGGCAGTCGGTCGAAGCGTTTTACACGTCGGTCGAGCATTTTCCAGCCCTTAGTATCGGATTTAACTGCGCGCTTGGGCCGAAGCAGATTAAACCGTACCTTGAAGCGTTGTCGGGCATGGCAACAACGTATGTCAGTTGCTACCCCAACGCCGGAATGCCTGATGGAATGGGCGGTTTTGACACAACGGCGGGAGACTTCGCTGAGATTGTGAATACACAGGCAAAAGCGGGATTGATCAATATCGTTGGCGGCTGCTGCGGCACGAATCCGGAATACATTCGCAAGGTGACGGAAGCCGTCAAAGGCGTCGCGCCGCGAAAGATTCCACAGGGCAATGGCTGGTCGACGTATTCCGGATTCGACTATCTGGCCTTGCGTCCGGAATCGAACTTCATGAACGTCGGCGAACGGACGAACGTCGCGGGCTCGCGAAAATTTCTGCGGCTCGTGCGCGATGGCAAGTTTGATGAAGCAATCAGCATTGCCCGTGATCAGGTCGATGGAGGCGCACAAGTCATCGACGTCAACATGGATGAGGGGCTGCTGGACGGTCCACGGTGTATGGAAAAATTCCTGTGGCTGCTGCATGACGAATGCATCAAAGTTCCCATCATGATCGACAGTTCGGACTGGAAAGTCCTTGAAGCCGGTCTGAAGTGTGTCCACGGCAAGAGCATCGTCAACAGCATCAGTTTGAAAGAAGGCGAAGCAGAATTCCTGCACCGGGCGAAACTGATTCGTCGCTACGGTGCGGCCGTGATCGTCATGGCGTTTGACGAAACCGGCCAGGCTGCCAATTGTGAGGATAAGGTTCGCATCTGCAAGCGAGCGTACAAGTTGCTGACCGAGAAGGTTGGATTCCCTCCCACCGACATTATCTTCGATGCCAACATCCTGACCGTCGGCACGGGAATGGAAGAACACTCGAACTATGCGGTTGAATTCATCGAAGCCGTGCGCCGCATCAAACAGGAATGTCCTGGAGCAAAGACGTCCGGCGGCGTGAGTAACGTGTCGTTTTCGTTCCGAGGCAACGATGTCGTGCGAGAATCAATGAACGCGGCGTTCCTGTATCACGCGATCCAGGCGGGGCTCGACATGGGCATCGTCAACCCGCAGCAGCTGGAAGTCTATGACGAGATTGACAAGGAATTGCTCGTCTACATCGAAGACGTGCTGTTGAATCGAAGGCCGGATGCGACTGAGCGGCTGGTTGATTATGCAGAGAAAGTCAAAGCGAAAGCCAGCGGCAAAGAAAAGGTCGAAGAGTGGCGCGGTGGCGACGTGGAAGACCGCTTGAAGCACGCACTGCTTAAGGGAATTACGGATTACATTGATGGTGATACGGAAGAAGCGCGTCTGAAGTACGGTCGTCCTCTGGATATCATTCAGGGACCGCTCATGGACGGCATGAACGTTGTCGGTGAACTCTTCGGCACCGGTAAGATGTTTCTGCCGCAGGTGGTCAAGTCCGCTCGCGTGATGAAGAAATCTGTGGCGTGGCTGGAACCGTTCATGGAGGCCGAGAAGGCGGCGAAACTCAGCGGCCAGCTGGAACAGTTCAACGAAAACGGCCTCTTCACGGGAACACGCGACGAAGCCGTAGCCCTCGCTCAGGCGGCTGAAAAACTGGCGGATCCCAATGCCGCCTCCAGCAGCAATCGCGGCACGTTCCTGATCGCCACAGTGAAAGGTGACGTTCATGACATCGGCAAGAACATTGTCGGGGTCGTGCTGCGCTGCAATAACTTCAAGGTGATTGACCTGGGCGTGATGGTTCCGTGCGAAAAGATTCTCGAAGAGGCGATCAAAAACAAAGTCGATATCATTGGTCTCAGCGGACTGATTACACCGTCGCTGGAAGAAATGATCACCGTGGCTCGCGCGATGAAGGAACAGGGCTTCACAGTGCCGTTGCTCATCGGCGGAGCGACGACCAGCGCAAAACATACAGCGGTCAAGATTGCGCCGGCGTATGATCAGCCTGTGGTCCATGTCGGCGATGCGTCGCTGTCTGTCGGCGTCGTCGAAGCGCTGCTGGATGCCGATCGCAAGCCCGAGTTCGTTACGAAGAATATCGAAGCTCAAATCAAAGCGAAGGCGGCATTCGATCAGCGTCAGCAGGTGACTCTCGTGCCATATGCCGATGCATTGGCGAAGCGCTTTGCGATCGACTGGGCACAGTATACGCCACCGAAGCCAGAATTTACCGGCACGCGAATTATCGAAGATCTGCCGCTGGAAGAACTGGTGCCGTACATCGACTGGTCGCCATTCTTCAGTTCGTGGCAACTCATCGGCAAGTATCCAAAGATTCTGAACGACGCCGTAGTCGGTGAAGAAGCCCGCAAGCTCTTCGCAGACGCGCAAACAGAGCTGAAATCGCTGCTCGCGGACAAGAGCATCAAGGCTCGCGCTGTCTATGGTTTCTGGCCTGCGAACTCCGATGGCGATGACATCGTGTTGTGGACCGATGAAACACGCACAAAGGAACTCATCAGATTCCCGATGCTGCGCCAGCAGTGGGAACGAGTCGGCCAGAAAGATTTTCGCTCGCTGGCGGATTATGTGGCACCGTGGGCGAAAGCGGAAAGCGGAAAGCGGAAAGCGGATTACATTGGCGCATTTGCCGTCACTGCTGGTCAGGGCTGCGATGAACTTGCGAAATCAATTGAAGCTGAGGGCGACGACTATCGCGCGATCATGGTGAAGGCGCTCGCTGATCGCTTCGCCGAGGCATTCGCCGAATATCTGCACTCCCGAGTTCGCCGCGAGTGGGTTTACGGCAAGACGGAAAGCTTGAGCAGCGAGCAGCTGATCGACGAAGAGTACAAAGGCATCCGCCCGGCCTTCGGTTATCCATCCTGCCCCGATCATCTTCCGAAGGGGCCACTCTGGAAACTGCTCGACGCCGAACAGGCCACCGGCATGACGCTCACCACCAGCTTCGCCATGTGGCCTGCCGCCTCCGTCAGCGGCATGTACTTTAGCCTGCCCGAATCCCGCTACTTCAGCGTCGATCGCATCACCAAAGACCAGGTCGAAAACTA
>JBBQSE010000182.1:0-14546 GCA_038214195.1 Planctomycetales bacterium | reverse complement strand
GATGAACTCATCGGCGAAGGAGGACACGGTAAAGTTTATCGAGGTTTCGATCCTGAGCTTCAGCGTGCCGTTGCCATCAAGCTCCCGAATGATCGCAAGTTGAACACCAGCGACTTGGTGGAAGAAGCTCGCAAAGTGGCTCGACTGAGGCATCCGGGGATCGTCACGGTGTACGATGTCGGCCAACACGAAGGACGACCATTCATCATCAGTGATTTCGTCAGCGGTACGACACTTTGCGAAGCTGGGCCGTTCACACCTACCGATGCCGCCCGACTGATCGCTGAGATAGCAGAGAGTCTGCAAGCTGCTCACGAACAGGGTTTCGTTCATCGGGATATCAAGCCTGCGAACATTCTGATCGACCAGAAAGGCCGACCGTTGTTGACCGACTTCGGCATTGCCACGGCAGCAGGCGAGTCACAGAAAAAGATTGTTGGCACACTCCCATACATGGCACCAGAACAACTGGGTGACGAACCAGCAAACGGCGATCCTCGTACCGATATCTGGTCGCTTGGCATCGTGCTGTACGAACTTCTTACGGGGAAGTTGCCGTTTGATGACGCTTCACCAGCAAAACTCTGTGAGCAGATCAAAAGCCATGTGCCGCTACCACCAAGAGGAGTCAATTCAGACGTGTCGCCTGCGCTGGAAGCCATCGTCCTGAAATGCTTAGCCAAAGCCCCCGAAGAAAGGTACGAAACCGCCACTGAACTTGCCCATGCACTCCGCACAATTCGACAACAGCCAGCGGTCCTTAAAGGTACAATGCTCAGCTTGGTAATTCTGGTGCCGCTGGCGATTTTTGGTGCAACCAACAACTGGTTCACAGGATCACCACCAGCAGCGATCAGTGAGTCACCTCAAACTGAAGGAATGTACTTCGACGGTCAAACTCGGATTGTAACGCCGTTACCTCGATTTTCGCCCTGTACGCTGGAAGCATGGGTGCGACCGGAACACGACGCACACGGAGCATTCATCGGCAGCGATGTAAAGGGTGAGTTTGGATTGTCGCTGGCCACTCACGGGGGCAACCTGTTCGCAGAAATACTCAGCAGCACTGTTGACACCGATGCTCATGTGACACCGGGAATCTGGTCGCATGTCGCTGTTGTTTACGACACCGAAGAAACCGTATTGTTCCTGAATGGCTACGAAGTTGGACGAGGCGAACCAACCGACATCTTCGGTGATGCTCAGTTCGTAATCGGCGGACTTTCCTTCGGAAGTCGGGAACTTCAATTTCGAGGACACATGAAATGGGTTCGCATCTCAAGAGGGTCACGCTACGACGACGAGTTCACGCCGGAAGCAACATTCCAGCCAGACGACCGCACAGTGTTGTTATATGATTTGAGTAATGTCGCTGGCGACACGATTGCCGATCTCAGCGAAAGAGGCAATCACGGTCAGAAAGAAGAATCACCAGTCACCGCCGCATGGCCTGATCTGAAACGCCACACACTTCACTTCGAGGGCGGTGCGGTCATCGAGACGCCTGTTCAATCATTCCTGCGATGCACGCTGGAAGCATGGGTACTGCCGACTCACTCTGAGGGCGTCCAGCGCATCATCGGCTCATCATCATTGTCCTTGATGCTGCAAGGTTTCGACCTCGCACCGGAAGGTTTCGCAGGGATCGAAACTGGCGACCCAGAAGTTGGTTCAGGTCGCTGGACTCATGTGGCAGGAGTTTTCACTGACGAGGGCACTTACCTGTTCGTAAACGGTCGCAAAGTCTGGAACTCATCAGCCTGCACACCCGAAAAGGACGATCCCTTCCTGATCGGAGACGGAAGTACATCAGAACAGTTTCTTGGCCAGATTCGCTGCGTGCGAATCAGTCGAGGCAAACGATTTTCAGAATCATTCACTCCCGACCACGATTTTGCTCCCGATGAGTCCACGGTACTGATCTATGAAGGAAAATGTGTGGATGGGCTGGCGGTCATGGATGTCAGCGGAAATGGAAATGACGGTAAGTGGATGGAGATTGCACGGTGACTAGTCGGTCGCTGCTTTCGATTTGCCTAATCGACGCTAACCGCATTCAGAATGACCATCGGCTTGTCATTCTTTATCCGCTTGTCGTGAATCGGTGTCTTCAGCCAGCCTGACAGGTAGACCACTCGGCCTTGAAATGTCTGTTGCCATTCATGTTCTCCGTGTGGTGCTTTTTTGACACCAAAAGGCTGTCCAAACGCTGCGACCCATTCGTCATAGCCGACTTGATTGCTCACTTTGTAGTAATATCGAGGACTCTGGAAGTAACCTTGATGCTTATCGAACTGTCGAGATGGCAACGGTGTATTCATTGGCACTCCTTGCAGCGATGATATTTGCTCCATGAACGTCCCTGCTTCGGTTGACTTTGTTGAAGCTGAGGAATCGGAAGCTGCGCTGGACAGTGTGTCGGTGGTAACTGGAACATCTGCCGTCAACGCCGATCTATTTCTGTTCTTTTCGCTTTGATGCTCCGCTTGAGCTTTTTTCTCTGCTTCTCTCGCTTGTTGAACGGCAGGTGGCAACAGGCCAATCAGAACCACAAATGCAACAATACTCCCACCAATCAACAGCCTCTTCGGAGTCAGCACTTTACCCGTATTGGCTGCTGCCAAACCATCGATCCTCTTCTTTAGCCGTTCGAGTTCTTCCTGCGCCGATTTTATTGGGGCAACCAGTTGCAATGGGCCGCATTCTTTGCCGTGTTTGACGTAGGCGGCTTCGCCCAGCTTGCTTTGGAGCGAGCGGAGTTTCAAGCCAAGTTTCGCTCCCTTACCTCGACGTAGCACACCTTCGGCGGCACCCTTCACTTTTCCCTTGAGGTCATCCGATTTACGCTCAGGAGAACTTGGCGTTGCCAATGCAGATTGCTGCGAGACAACCTCGTCGATCTCGGAAAACAGAGTCGGAAACGCATCGGCGAAGCGCCGCTCGCCGTAAACATCGACTCCAAGTGCAGTGTAGGCTTGAGGCAGTTGAATCTGCTGAATACGAGTTTGGAGAGCATAGAGTTTCCCCAACTCACCTGCCTGCGATGCCTGATGCCCGAAATCTTTCAGCGATTTCTGACTTGCCGTCCAGTATGGAAGCAATCGATTAAGCCAACTTGAAGCTGACGATGGGAGACCAGAACTTGTGGGTGGTAGCATCATATCGCTGTCAAAAAGTAATGAAGCATCCGAAGACAAATCCGGGGTGGTCGTAGCAGAGGATTCCAATTGTGATTCGGCCGATGGAAGCGGTGGAGGCACAGGCCGAGAATTATTTGTGTCGTCAGCGAAAAGGTTCTTTATGCCGCTCGCAGGCATGAACTGGCCGTCTTCACCTTTCCGCACCAGATCATCACCACGCAGCTTGCCTGATAATGCAAGCTCTTTAAGCTGCTGGCCGGAAAGTGGCCCGACTGTTGTTTCATCTCGCTGAATGAACCACGTTGTTGCCATTTGCTGTTTCACTTTTCGTGTCTGTAAGAACTGGCCGATCATCGCTGCGTACAATACGCCATCAGAGACCTCACCCAATGCGCATTTTAACCCTCGAAGAGTAGAGCGAGACCGACAAGAAAACCGGCTCACGGATTCGATCCCTGCATTCTACAAGGCCGAAAGATCATTCGGAACAGTCAGCAATCTTTCAGGTTTCATCCAGACCAATCCAGCGGGCCATCACACCGACTGCACGGCGCACCATTCGTCCTAATCGGCGTCCCACAGCGACCGCATTTCCATTGCTCCCACCCACAAACTCGACAAGGTAAATCGAGGTCAAAGGCTTCTGCGTCGCAGTGATTGCAATACCAGCGTATTGCTGGTTCGTCGCTGCCGGTCATGCGAAGCTGCTCGGTATCGGTGTTAAATGGCCACGATCCGTAAGAGAACCACGGATCGCCGCCACTGGCTCGGAATTCCTTGTACTTTTGGGTCTCGCCAAACAGGGCAGCGAAGGCGATTCGACAACCCAGCCACATAAATCCGTGGTAGATGCTGGTGACGGTCATGGCCGTGAACAGCAGGAAGCTGAGGTTGGTCAGGGGCGTAGACTGCACACCGCCGATCACGAGAATTCCAGCGATCAGCAGAAGGCCACCGAGGATGGTGGCAAAAGTGCGAAAAAGGACTTGGAGGGGGGAAGTTCGGTTGGACATGGGCTACTCCAGTTTTTTGGGGTGGAAAACTGGATAGCAGGTGCCTCAGAGAGCAGCGTGAAATCGCTTTTCGATGGACAGACTTCGCCAACATCCTTTACGTCAGTCTCGCAATGGGCATCTGGGCCGAAATGGGACAGGGAATCAGCGATTCCGTAAAGAATTCAGCGGTTGATCGGTCACGGGATAAATGGTATATCACCCGAACAGGTGATGACTTCCCGCCGCTGCCACCGTGACTGCGCGTTTGGCCATTTCCTGACCTTTGACGTCTACGTAGTCGATTTCGTAACGACCGAAATCCCTGCGAGCGTGGTCCCAACTGAAGACGACCGGGTCGAGCGGCAATTGCGAGGTCAGAAAACCGACGGCTTCAGCCAGCGTTCCGACCGCGATGACGTCAATGCCTTCCACAACAGCGGCTTCCATCGCGTTCGGCGCCGGCACAACAATATGTGTGTAACCGGAATCCCGCGCCGCGAGGGCCATCGACAGCACGCCCTTCACGGCTCGCAGACTGCCGTCCAGTGCCAGTTCACCGATGTAGATTGTCTTGCGGCTGTAATCCGCATCGGCCTGAGCGTCGGCAATGAGCAGCCCAAGGGCAATCGGCAGGTCGAGCGACGCGGCATCCTTCGGCAGGTCAGCGGGCGACAAATTAATCACAATCCGATCATTGGGCCGCCGATAGCCGCTGTTGACCAATGCACGTTCGATGCGATGGATACTCTCCTTGACGGCCGCTTCCGCGAGTCCGACGAGAATCGTCTTCGGCAGCGCGCCGGGAGAGATATCAACTTCAACTTCGACCGGACATGCTTCAATGCCGAACAGAGTGTAGGTTGCAAGTCTCGAAAGCATGTCAAAATTTCTACGCGGACGTGTGAGAAGATGGCTTACCCCGCAGTGTGACGCCACTCGTCCGCCGATGCAATTCTACGGCCGCCCGGATCTGAATCGACTAATCTGAATCCGGATTGGATGCCTGCTGAATCCATTTGGCAAGATCACGCTGCAGCAGCAGCAGATTCTGAAATCGATCCCAGGGGACATCCATCGTGCCATCACCGAATTCATCGCGATCCGCAGCCGTCACGATCACGTTCTGGAGTTGCTCATGTATCGAGCACAGCACGTCCGACATTCTGGCCTGCTGCAACGTCGTCAGGTCTGTCGGCAGCGGCGGGCGTTCGTTGGGGAATAACGGAGACAGCATGTGCTCGCTGTTGAGATTGTCCGCGAGACTAAATTCCGCGTCGGGCGATCCACCGGCGGGCAGCGATCGCCCATGAGGTCCCTGCAGCGGCAACAGTGCATCGACTGTCAGTCCCAGTTGCTTTGCGCGTTCGGCAATTTCGTGCTCACTTCCGAACAGCAGCGTGCAGCGTCCCAGTTGCAGGTGGTCGCCAGGACGAAGGATCCGCAACTGAACGGGATGACCATTGACGCGGCTGCCGTTGGTGCTGTTCAGATCGGTAAAGATTACGTGCCCCTGATCTTCCTGCAGTTTGGCGTGCAGGCGACTGATTCGTTCGTCATTGAGCTGCACATTATTCACTTCCTCGCGACCGATGGTGATCGGCGTCTGCAGGTTGCGAAAAATGTGGCCTCGTTCAAGACCTTCAAGAACTGACAGGGTCACACTAGCCATCGTTGATGGTCTTTGACGATAAGAAATCAGGAAGTCCGCACAACGGAAGGCATCACGCCTCACAGCCCCAGCACATCAGCCATCGAATAAATTCCGGCGCCTTTTTCAGCGACAAACTTTGCTGCCGCCAGCGCGCCGTAGGCGTAGCTGTCTCTGGTATGGCCGCGGACAGTCAGGTCGATGGTTTCGCCCATCAACCCGAACACGATTGTGTGTTCGCCAACATTGTCGCCGGTTCGTACGGCATGGTAGCCAATCTCGTTAATTGGTCGCTTGCCGATTCGTCCATCGCGGCCATGCACATGTCGATCCTGTCCCATTTGCTCGGCCACGATCCGGCCAAACTGCAGCGCGGTGCCGCTGGGTGCATCTTCCTTGAAACGGTGATGTCGTTCGATAATCTCCACATCGACGCCGTCAGGGTTGTTTTTCAGAACGCGGGCCGCTTCGGAAACGAGCTTCATCACCAGGTTGACTGCGACACTCATGCTGGGAGACAAGACGATCGGTGTCGACTGAGCCGCAGTCAGGACGGCGTCGCGGAGTTCCGTCGAGATGCCTGTTGTAGCCACAACGAGCGGAATCCGACGACTTTCGCAGAGTGACAGGACGGATTGCAGACCCGCCGGGGTCGAGAAATCGATGATCACATCGACGTGATCAGCGAGTTCCGGGGTAATCAGTATTCCCGCGCGGCCAGCTCCGGCGACTTCTCCCGCATCGCGACCAATGAACGGACTTCCGGACCATTCCAGAGCGGCCACGAGCGACAGATCCTGATCCTGCATGGTCAGCGCAACAATGCGCTGCCCCATTCTTCCTCCGGCACCATTGACGCCAACCTTGAGTGGCATGAAAACAAATCCTGATCAAAAAACGATGCGGGCCGGATTGACCACGCTGGACATTTCTCGCCGCCAGCAGCCTATTTACGCTGATCAATTGACACGTAGTCTCGCTCCGTCGCACCTGTGTATACCTGACGTGGTCGATAGATGCGGCTGGTTTCCTCGTCGCGCTGTTCACGCCAGTGAGCCAGCCAGCCGGGCAAACGACCGATGGCAAACATCACAGTGAACATGTTCGTAGGAATTCCCATCGCGCGGTACAGAATACCGCTGTAGAAATCGACGTTCGGATAGAGCTTTCGACTTACGAAGTAGTCGTCTTCCAGGGCCACTTTTTCCAGGTTGCGGGCGATGTCCAGCAGCGGATCTGAGACCCCAAGTTCGTCAAGCACTTGTGCGGCCATCTTGCGAAGGATGGTCGCACGAGGGTCAAAGTTCTTGTAGACGCGGTGCCCAAATCCCATCAGTCGAAATCCGCTGTCTTTGTCCTTCGCCTTCATCACGTACTTTTTGTAGTCGTCACCATCCTCGTGAATCATTTGCAGCATTTCCAGAACCGCCTGATTGGCACCGCCATGGAGTGGTCCCCACAAGGCACAGATACCGGCGGAAATGGACGCAAAGATATTGGCTCGACTACTGGCAACGATTCGAACGGTCGATGTGCTGCAATTCTGTTCGTGATCCGCATGCAGGATCAGCAGCATGTTCAACGCCTTGACCAGCGCCGGATTGATTTTGTATTCCTCGGCTGGCACGGCAAACATCATGTTCAGAAAGTTGGCACAGTAGGCCAGATCGTTGCGAGGATAAATCGTCGGCTGTCCGATTGATTTTTTGTAGGCATAGGCAGCAATCGTCCGCACTTTCGCGATCAGACGCACAATGTTGACATCGGAAATGTCGTCCTGCGTGCCTGGATAGTACGTTGACAGCGAAGCGACCATTGCCGACAGGATCGCCATTGGATGGGCGTTGGGCGGAAATCCTTCGAAGAACTTCTTCATGTCTTCGTGGATCATACTGTGATACGTCAGCTGAGCCCGAAACGCCTTCAACTGTTCGGCGTTCGGCAACTGACCGTACAAGAGAAGCCAGGAAGTTTCGACAAAGTCAGATCGCTCGGCCAGTTGTTCAATCGGGTATCCTCGATACCGCAGAATCCCCTTGTCGCCGTCAATGAACGTAATCGAACTCGTGCAGGCACCGGTGCTGTTGAAGCCGGGGTCCATGGTGATCGCACCGGACTGGGCCAAAAACTTACTGATATCAACTGCCGTTTCGTTTTCGGTACCACGAATAACTGGCAATTCGTAGGATTTTCCATCCAGACTCAAACTGGCCGCTTGCATGAGATCGTATTTCCTGCGAACAAAATGTGATAAGGGTTCCCGTAGATCAGGATTTTGAGCCTGAATCACGACAAAGGCCGCAATTCGGACTCTGCAAACAGGACTCCGGAAACCCGTTTTTCAGCGAGCAGTGTACCGCTTCAGCGGGCGGACTGCGCGATTCCGAGCCCAGTCTTTGCCAGGAAACGGTATCACGCCCCTGTCAAAAGTAAACTCAGCAGCATTTTCTGGCCTTTTTTGAGACCGATTTTGCAGGAAATCTCACCGGGCCTGCAAAGTCGCGGCCTCATCCCGAAGAGTGAAACCTGCTGCTCATGACGGATCAGTTCTCGAACGCCTGCGCATTATTTGCGCATTTCCAACCTGTGGAGTTGCTCATTGTGCAGGCGGTGATCACATTTTTCCCAGCTGTGACCGTTGTCATCAAGCAGTAAAATGGAGGCCTGTGGAATTGAGATAATGGGAGCGATGCTCAACCAATGCTTTGCGTGGAAAAAACGGAATCGAAGAGAGAAAAGCGGCATCCCTGCCAGGAGGCCATCCCTGGTGAATCAAAGGCCGTCGCGAGTCGTGTTGAGTGAGCAAGCGACCTGAGGGAGTCGGCTGAGTGAGTGAGCTTGCTTTTCTCTGCTTCGATCCGTTCTGCTTCCTGATGTTGAACTTGGGGTTTGTTTTTATTGCGTCAACTGTTTGAACAATTCGCCAAAATCCGGCATCTCTTCGCGGAGCACGCTGTTCCATGCCTCCGGATTCCAGATTTCGACACAAATGACAGCACCAACAATCACGACTTCTTTTCCGGCATCCACTCCCAGAAAAGACCGGAAACCTTCCGGGATCAACAGTCGCGAACGATTTGCCAATCGCACTGCCTGATGTCGCGTGGACAGCAAGCGGCCAAGCCGCTGAACTTCACCCCAGCGCTGATCCATGCGACCGGAGTCAATTTTTTGACGAAGCAGAGCGATACCACTGTCCAGACGTTGCTGCCATTCGGCCTGCTGCCACAAACTGAGACAGCCCGCCCGTTCTTTGGCGATGATCAGGTCGCCGTTTTCGTCGGAGACCGCCGAAGCAAGTTCCGGAGGCAACATCACGCGATTGCGATCATCGATCGTTCGCTGAAATTCCCCAGTAATGAACATGATCCAGACCCTGTGGCGAACTTATTCCTGAAACGATCGAACCACGACAAGACGAAACCTGCTGATCAGCGATTCTTGAGACGAATCAGCGTATCGGGCACAAAACCCACTTTCAACTGGTTTTCAAAGATCTTTATGGGCTTTAATCCCACAAACTGTCGGGACAGCTTATGTATGGAAGTTTGGGATGACAAGCCAGCCCTTGTCCGTTTCTTTCAAATTTGACGAAAACTTCGAGTACGCCAATTGTGCCGGTCTCGATGGTGGGCTCCAGGGCGAACGGTCGAAATGGATCGATCAAACTCAGGACAGAATTCTTGTGTTAGTCGCCCTTTGGACATCTGGCGGCATACGCATTACTCTTCCACCCTTCCGTCGTCGAAAAAGCGACGCTTGGTATTGTGGTTTGTTCTGTACTTGGCGACTGTTTTAATGACTCCATCTTTTCCCCCTGTTGACGACCAGCTGCGCATCATTTCTCGTGGCATTGAGAAAATTGTGCCTCCGGAAGAGCTGCGAAAAAAACTGCAGTACAGCTTGGACACGGGGATTCCGCTGCGAATCAAATACGGCATTGACCCAACGGGTATTGATGTCCATCTCGGCCACACCGTGCCACTCCGCAAAATGAGGCAGTTCCAGGACCTTGGCCATCAGGCCGTGATCATCATCGGCAACTACACGGCCCTTGTCGGCGACCCCAGCGGGCGAGACGAAGCGCGCAGCAAGCGATTGACCGAAGCCGAAGTGGAAGCGAATGCGACGACGTATCTGGCTCAGGTCGGCAAGGTGATCGACCTGTCGAAGGCCGAAGTCCATCGAAATGGCAACTGGTTCAGTAAAATGTCGTTTGCGAATGTGCTCGCGCTTTGTGGGCGCGTCACGGTGGCTCAATTGCTCACTCGTGACGACTTCGCCAAGCGCTATCGCGAAGAGAAGCCCATCTTTCTGCACGAATGTCTGTACCCGGTTATGCAGGCATGGGACAGCGTAGAAATTCGCTCCGACGTTGAACTGGGCGGCACCGAGCAGCTTTACAGCTTCATGTTGGCCCGCGACCTGCAGACGCAGGAAAATCTGAATCAGCAGATCGCGGTGATGTCACCGATTCTCGTCGGGCTCGACGGTGTTCGCCGTATGGGAAAGAGCCTGGGCAACTACATTGGAATCAGCGAATCGCCGTATGACATGATGAAGAAGTTCATGCAACTGCCCGACGCTGTTATGAAAATGTACTTTGAATTGCTGACCGAAGTGCCACTGGAAGAAGTGGACGGATTGCTTGCCGGACATTTGAAGGAAGCCAAAGTGACACTCGCCAAACTCGTTATTGCGCAGTACCACTCGACGGACGACGCGGACGCAGCGGCCGCTCGCTGGCAAGCGGAAATCGGCGGAGAAGCCCTGCCGACCGACATTCCCGAGGTCATCCTGGATTCGACGCTGCTGACAAATGGCACGATGATGGCGGTCAAACTCCTGACAGCCCTGAACTTGTGTCCCAGCAATGGCGATGCCCGTCGACTCATTCAGGGCGGCGGAGCAAAACTGGGCGAATCCAAAACCACTATCGCAACCCACGATCAGCAGATTGAAGTCACTGCAGGATTACTTGTCTGGGCTGGTAAAAAGAAATACTGCCGCGTCCGGCTGCAGTGATTGCCGTGAATTCATCGCGTCAATTGTTCACATGCCGCAGATCATTCTCAATAGTTCATCATCGCTGATAAATTGGCAGCAGTTGGTAGGCAGGGGTGAGGGCGAGGATCGCGAGCGATGTGCTGTAGGCGGCTCCGAAGTTGCGTTCGCTGCCGCCCGCGATGGGCCAGCCGCCTTCCGAAGTTTGTTCCTGAATCAGACTCCTCGCGATCTGTGGATAGATTTGATTCCACGTCTCGCCGCCCACCTGCGCCATCGCCTGACTGCTGTAATAGGATGACAGATAGTAGTAACCATCCTGCCAGGGACGCGGGTATTCGCGCGAGCGAAACCAGGCGATGCCCGCCGGAATGCCTTCGTGCTGCAAACGACCGCCGAGCATTAGAGTCAGCATTGACGAAGCGGTGTTAGCCAGTGAGATCTGAGGACTGCCGGTTGGGTCAGATTCCTGAGGACGATAGCGAAACACGCCTTTTTCATGTTGAGCGGGATCCGCTTCGTAGCAGCGCTCGACAAAGTCCAGGCCTTCGTCGAAGTACTGCTTCGGCACGTTGAATTCCGCATTTCTTGCGGAGCGGAGAAACATTAGTGCCCATCCGGTGACGGACATGTCGGACGACGCGTTTGGCCCTTCCGGGTATCCGTAGCGGAATCCTCCGATGTCGCTGGGCATTTCCTTTTGTCGCGTCTGCACTTCGCGGTGATAGATCAGAGCGTTCGTAATGGCCGTTTCGATCTTTTGTGATCGTTCGCCGCTGGTCATTCCGTAAACTTCGCCCAGCATCAGACCGGCGATGGCATGGTTGTACGTGACCGTCTGAGACGGCGACATGTGACTGGCAGGCGGCGTTACCGGCAACAGCGAAAAGTAGCCACGCCGTCGCTGCGTCGAAAGAACGAAGTCGATGGCTTTGGAAAGTTGCTTGCCATAACGGCCTTCGTCCGGAATATGCCCGCGCGACAAAAACGCCATCACCGCCAAAGACGTGACGGCGGGCTGAGCGACTTCATCGCCAGGAAACCGTCCGTCTTCTTCCTGCGAAGCTGATAGCCACTGCAGGCCGCGATCAACCGCCGTCTCGACGCTCGACCATTCACTCGGTGGCAACGCGGCGTAGAGGTTTGAGGATTCTGAAATCAGTGACGGACCGTCATTCTGTGCGCGGACCTGACTGCAGGTTGCGATGAGGATAAAGACGACGATGATTGATATGCGTTTCATGAGTTTCGTTTTTGAAGGTTTCTCGTTCCAGGGCTCCAGCCCTGGAACGCACTGTACTGGAGGCTCCTGCCTCCACTGCCGTGCCAGTAGAGGCAGGAGCCTCCGGAGCAGTGTGTTCCGAGGCTGGAGCCTCGGAACAAGGACATCAGTTCTAACCGCCGCCACCCGTCAGCTTTCTGATTCGGTCCTGATACTGTTCAATCGCTTTACGATAATCTTCCGGCGGAGTTCTGCCACCGACCTGCCAGAGGCCGTCGTCCAGACTCGACATGAGCTTGTTCCACTGGTCGTCGGGAATGGATTCGCCTTTTGCCAGGGCTTCCATCACGGCTTTCGCGTTGTCGGTTTCGACCATGCGTTTCCACATGTCTTCCGGACGCTGCCCGTTCTTCATTTCCTCCAGCCCTTCCTGCATGCGCTTCGCCATTTCCTCCATCTGCTTGCGCTCGGCTTCGGGCTTAGACTGATCCTTCGCTCGTTCTTCGAGTTCCTTGATCGTTTGCTGCATTTGTTTCGCCAGCATCTCCTGCATGTCTTTGGATTCGGCCAGTTGTTTCTTTTCCTCTTCTGACATCTGACGAGACTCCTGGGGCTTCTCCTGTTTCTCGCCAGCAGCGTTGATATTCAACTGTTGTTGTTTTTGCTGCTCAATGCGAGCCATCGCGGCTTCTGACGAAGTCCCCAGCATCCCTCCACCGTTCTGCGCCCACTCCATGGAGTCCTGGAGAACTCGAATGTTTCTGGGTCGATTCGGAATTCCCAACTGGGCTTCGATATTCGGTTCGCGTTCCAGATTGGCAAGAAATTCGTCGAGCGTTGGGTCTCGCAGGTCAGCGATGTTGGGATCCGGGACTTCCTCCAGGTCCAGCACCTCAATCGTCTTGCGTCGCAGTTGATCGAAAATTTTGCCCGCTCGCTCAAATCCTTCCAGTGCCAATTCCTGTTGAATCGATGCGGCGTCATTTTGATCACGAGTTAGCGCGAACGACGACGACGCCTGGTTGAAGGTGACAGATTCCATCACGGTCAGCAGTTCCTGAGTTAGGTTGATGATCTCCTGCGGCATCGGCTCATTCTGAAATTGCCCTTCGAGGTCAGCCTCGATATTCAGCATGTCCATTCGCAAAAGTTCCGTCGAAATATTGACCTTTTGCTGATCGACTTGTGCCAGTCCCGAGTACTGTCTTCGCTCGATCATCGTGGCAGTTTCCGCCCAGGTATCCGCCTGATCGGCGAGCGCCCGGTTCTCCGCCAGCCGCAGTTGCACGTATTCCGGGACACCGGCCACGGATCCATGCTCAAAGCTAAGTTGATCCAGCGCTGCGGCGAGTTCACTGATGCGGAAGACGAGATCACTGGCACTCGTCGTGAGTGACGTCGAACCTGCGGCGACTTCACCGGATTTTCGAATTTCCCGCACTTCAAAGTCGCAGCGACGTACGTCGATGGCAACCTGCTTCGTCAATTGAATAATCAACGCCGGAGTTCCCTGTGATGCGTTCAGCACGAGCGGCATCTGTTTCTCGATACGATCCGCGAACTGCTGGGCTTCCTTCGCAAGGTCTCGCGGAAGATCCAGTCGCAGATCGGATACCTGTAACCAGTAGTTCTCCCGCTGATTTTCCGACACCTGGATCCAGCCACTGACTTCCTGAGCAATCTGATCCTGCCGATCGGCAAGTTCAGCCAGTTGACTGCGGAGCGAAGCGCGGTTGCGCTTGATCAGGTCCAGATAGCGGGCTCGCAGCCTCGGATCGTCGCTGAGGATTCTCGCCAGTTCCGACATCATGTCGCGACGCATGCGAGTCACTTCGGCCAGACGATCGAGGTACGCCTGATCGACTTTAACCACAGCCATTTGCCGCTGCAGTTTCAGCGGATCAAAATTCTGCTGAGCCTCCCGCAGCAACTGCTGCGTGCCTTCAACATACACGGTGTACATCTTGATGGCTTCGTCCAGCTTCTTCGCCAACTCCTGTTCCTGAACAACGCTGTCATATTTTCTTAGGAGCGCCTGCAGCAGTTCACGAGCACTGACAACGTGGTGCAGAGCTTCTTCACAATGCACATCCGCTCCCGAGTCCGGTTTTCGGATCGCGATGAAAACTGAGTCTCGGGCCGGCGTGACATGCGTGCTGCCGATATCGACCATTTGCAGGCCGACAAATTCAAAAGCTGATTCCTCGGTTTCCTTGTGGAGATCCGTGATAAACATTTCGACATCGCCGATCCGAACGTCCAGTTCCTTGAAGCCGTCGCCCCGCTGATCGTCTTCGACCTGATGCTTGTACAAAGCCGTGAGTTTCTGTTCGATGGCTTCCAGCATCTTGTCGATCTGGACGACTTTTTCACGAACCGGATTCACACCCTGCTTCTGGTCTTCATTGCGTTTGGCGAGTGCGTCGAGCCGCGCAATGATCTTGAGTTTCTGACGATTCGTCTCCTGTTTCTGACCGGCATCGCTTTTCTGACCGGCCATTTTCAGCTGGATTTTCGAAGGCGGTTCACCGGACGAC
>JBBQSE010000181.1:0-14662 GCA_038214195.1 Planctomycetales bacterium | reverse complement strand
ACCTGCTGCATCACAGGATTTGGTTATTTTGCCGAACGAGCCGAAGTAGATGGATTCCCGTACTACAACACTTCGTTGAGCGGAAAAGGCGATCAATACCCCGACCCCAAGTCAAAGTTTATTGCCGGTGAAGACAGCTACATCCTGCTGACTGTGGAGCGGGGCGGGAAAATGATCGTAGAGATCAAGAGCCTGAAAAACACGATATTAGATCGCCAAAATTTCGAGCGACAGGCGACTTCAAAATGACGACGGTAGACGGTACATATCCACATGACAACATTCGACGAAATCAAAGACACGCTGTGGATGTACTCCACCCACGAACAGCATCCGTTTCAATTGGATGAGACGTATACCAATTTGAAAGACAGCGGCGATCTCGTAATTGACGGTCTAATCTGGGGATTGCAGCAGGACAACATCGAATTGAAATTGGTGGTCCTTCAATTGCTCCAGCAGTTCTATTCACACGCTTCCACTGTCATCCCAGCGGTGCGTGTCCTGATCTCCGATGACGAGAATCGGAACGTGCGTGTGACGGCGATCAACACTCTCCACATCATGGGTGACACCAGTGAAGAACTGATCCCTATGCTGACGCCGAGAATTGAATCCGAAGACGCTTTTGAGCGAATCTTTTCGGCAGGGAATCTGTGGCGCATCGTCCGATCAGAAGATGCTTACGTCGTATTGAGGCGAGAGGCGGCTCAGAAGGATTCACCAATGGCAGACATTGCACAGGGATTTTTAGACGACGTTGATTTTCCAATGCGTCCCGAGATCGCAGCAGATCGAGAATCGATTCGGCAGGTTCATCAGGCAGCGTTCAACGGCGATGCCGAGGCAGATCTTGTTGATGCCCTGCGTGATGGCGGTTTCGTCAAAATCTCACTCGTGGTTGAAAATGAAGGGGAAGTGATCGCTCACATTCTGTTCAGCCGTGTGACCATCGTTACAAAAGTTGGAACGGTGGATGCTTTGTCGCTCGCACCAATGGCCGTATTGCCAAAGCATCAGCGGAAAGGATATGGAACAAGACTTTTGTGGGAAGGTGTGAATGCCTGCCAGAAACTCAGAGAAAGAATCGTGCTGGTATTGGGGCATCCTGAGTTTTACAAAGAATTCGGATTCTCGGCGGAACCGGCAGAGCCTCTGGAGTCACCGTTTGGCGGCGGAGAAGCGTGGATGGCGTTGGAAGTTGCACCAGAATCCTTGAATGGCATCGAAGGTCGAGTCGAATTTTCGCCGCCTTTCGGAGTTTTTGAGTAGGCATCGGGGAAAACGAGGCACCTGCTAGTCAAATGGTGCGATAGTAGGTGCCTTACGTTTCATTTTGATGTGGCGAAATGGCTGATTTTTTGAGGGACTGACCGATCAATATCGCTTTTCCCACACCAGAAAGCGAGTTGAATTTTTCCATCGACCAAGGCGGAGTGACGAATACAATGTTTGCAACGGCGTGCTGACTCAACTCGCCGACATTGAAGTGGAACTCCTGTCATGAAGTGGCGGAAATCAATACGGTGGATCATTCTCTATCCTGCATTGGGACTTGCAGGTTTGCTTACGATGCTAACCGGCTCCCCAATACCGCTCTGGCACATTGAGCACCTGAACGCCCCAGTGGTTGTTCGCTCGATATCCGAAACGCATTTTGTCCTTGAGGATGGTCGGAAAGTCGTTCTACCTTTCATCAAGGAACTTCCTCACGACAATTCACTGTTCCTTGCATCAATTGCAGATGGGATTGAGGTTAGCCGGACTGGAGAGGTGTATGGGCTGATGTGGTTGGACCAAAATTGCGGGAACGATCCAGTTGTCTGGCGTCGATTGCGAATCAATCTGAGCTTCTTTGCTGGAGCATTGCACCCAGCAGGGATTGACGACTCGCTTATCCACCCGGATGTGATTGCATACAGTCAGGAGGACAAACGAATTGATCTTTCCGTTTCAAATGGTAGCCACCGGAAACTTCATCTGAATGTTTGGGATTGGAGCAAGATGAGAGCGGTTCACCGACAATTCGAGTGGAACAAAGACGCTGAAACAAAATGAATGCGTCAGATGTTTTCCTTCAAGCAGGTATCTCAGTCCTGAATCACTTCGTACTCAACATTCCCGCCATTCTCAATTTCGTTGATGGCACTCCACAGACCTTTCCCCGTGTGTTGCGTCGTGTGACTTTCGATCACCTGATTAACAACCGCCGTTGCAAGTTCCGGACACCGTGGTAAGATTGTTTTCAGCCTGTGGCATGGCCGTCTTATCCCTGTCATTCGGCTCTTTGCTAAGATTCGTTAACGTTGAATGACACAGTGGCAATTTCATGGCTCTTCGGCGCTGAGCATTCTTGAATCGTCTTGCTACCAGATGCTTTACGAACACAACAATCGTCGAGGGTGAATCTCGTGCAACAAGACCAAACCTATGGTGCGTTGTTTGTAAAACACCTGACCGCACTTGGCAGGCAAACGCCCTTTAATTACAAAGATCTGCAGCAGATCAAGGCGATGACTCAAGCGGATTTGGCCGACCGGCTGAAAGAGGAGTGCAGACAATTTTCTCAGATCGTTCTTTGTAACACACCTGAAGATGCTGCGGAACTGGTTCACAAAAGAAGAACGGAAGCTGCATTGGCGTCAGCGGGTTTTCCGGTAGCCCAAGGTGCCGCTTCATTGATTGAGGTTCTCGTTCACCTCTTTGCGATAGCTCATTAGCAATCTTTGACTCAAAAGAAGCGTCAAACCAAAAGGCTACCAATCGCATCCACCGGAATGCGGCAGCCATGCGTTTTCACATTGGCAATCTGCCCGCCGCATCCGGTGATGCCGGTCGTTCGCCGACAATAGGTATCGCAGCGTGGTACGAAAAGAAGATGGATCGATGGCGAAAGAAAAAGGTAAACCCGAGCGGCGGATCGGGCGGATTCTGAGATCAACGGTTCTTGGCCGCCGCTGAGTTGCCGTAGACGTTCGCCCTACTTCATAGCGTTCCCTCCCAATGCACGACCTCCTAAACGATAGCTGGACCTACAGTCCAGAGACCTATAACGAATTTGCCCTTCGGTACTCTGGCTGGGGGTCAGAGTTGTATCACCAAATGGCCACCACACTCCCGGAATGTCATGCAGCCTTGCAATACTTTCGGGCAGACTGCTATCAGACTGAGGATTCATTCGCCGTTTGTAAGATTGCCCATCCATTTGCTGTCCAACTTGATCCTGACTGTCAGGTCATTTGCCTTTGGGACGAGCAGATTCATATTGAAATTGGCACTTGGTCAACAGAACCTTATGAAGAATCGTTTGAGTTTATCAGACGCCATTTCACTTCGCAGGCATCAAAGCTGCCGCTACCATGAACCAAGAGCGATCAAGAAGATACAGCCGAGTTGGCTGCCGGTTTCTCACACGGCAAGTCAACCTCGCCAATTCGTTGATCGGCAACGTTCACTGGCAACATACCGCTGTCTTTCTGAATATCGAATCGCCATGTCTCGCAACATCTGCATCGCCGCCGCACTTCTTATGATTGGCGCTGCGGCGGTGCCGCTTCTATTTGTCGCCAAATGGATCGGACACTTTACGCTGACGGTCGATCTCGATCTTTCATCTGACATTGATGCGTCTTCAATCACATACGTTGAATGCAGGTACAGCGACGAGGCACAGTGGCTTCGCAATGATCAATCCGGATACGTTGCCGGGTTTAGAGAACCTGATACGAAAACGCCGAATGCCCATTCCGTTGAAATTACGTGTATGGGGACCACGGCGGATAAGGCCACACTACCATGACGGAATCTTCCATCAATAATCGGCTGTCAGACGTTCTCAACTCAATCCTCTGCCCGGTGGCTGGCTGCTGGCCGTTGCACGGCGTTCAGTCGGAATACTTCTACGACACAGACGCCGAGTCTCACGTGTTAGAAGTTTGGCCGATTGGAGTGGAAGAACCAAAAACACATGGCGGCAATGGGCATCAACAACCTGAACCAGACTTGTTGTACGAACTGGCCGAGTTCGACTTCACTGATTTGGCGAAAGAGATTTCGATCGAACACTTCCATTTCAGTCAACTACGTTCGATTTTTGAAATCGGTTGGCAGGAAGACAACGTGCAAATGGAACTTCGAATACACATTGTCCCCGGTGAAGCGGACGAAGACTGATTAAGCATCCAAACAATCCTCAAGGACAACTCCCGTGAAACTTCCCTACGTACTGATCCCGCTGTTCATGATGGTTTCGTTCGTATTCGCTGATGAGCCAGTGCGAGAACGCATCGAATGGATCGATATTTGGGTCACAGATGCTGACAAGACCGACCTCCCAAGAGTCCTGCTGGTTGGTGATTCAATCACAAGGGGATACTTCGGTGCTGTAGAAAAACATCTCGCAGGGAAAGCCTGTTGTGCCCGACTGACGACCTCAAAATGTGTCTCCGATCCCACGTTCAACGATGATCTTCTGTTGATGCTGAAGCAGTACAAGTTTTCAGTGATTCACTTCAACAACGGGCTTCACGGATGGGGATACACGGAAGATCAATATCGAGATGGCCTCGTAAAAACGGTTGCAGCCGTAATGGAACATGCAGGTGATGCCAAATTCATCTGGGCAGCGACAACTCCAATGCGTGAAAAGAGCGACTTGGCAACCTTCGCTGAACAAACGGATCGGGTCAAAGAGCGGAACAAACTTGCATCTGCGATCATGAAGGAACAAGACCTCCCTACCGACGACTTGTTCGAACTGGTGAAGGACCATCCTGACTGGACTTCCGCCGATGGGGTTCATTTCAATGGACCGGGGAATGAAGCTTTGGCGAAGCAGGTGGCGGAAAGTGTATTGGAGAATTTGCCCTCAGCCGCATCGTCTAGTAAATGATCCCTGGACTCTCCCAAAAACTCAGCACACGGATCAACGAAAACAATGCGCCGTTTCGTACCCTGACCCGCAATCGGTCACTCTCAAACAAGCTTCAAAGGAGAATGCAATGAAGTGACGTTTCCTGTCATTCAAAGTTCTGGTATTCAGTTTTTGTCCGGGAATAATCGCAGCGACCTTTTGGTGGAACCCTTCGCCTGCGATGACGACCAACACTCAGAGTGCCGATGATGGCCCCGATCTAAAGAGTCTGCAAGCGGAAATCGAACGGCTCAAAAGTATTGCGCCCGATCAGGCTCACGCAATGCACGATGTGGACTATCACTTCACGAATCTCTGGTTTGCGGGTCAGCAGGGAAACTGGCCGTTGGCTCAGTTCTATTTCAATGAAACAAAATCACATCTTCGCTGGGCAGTTCGCATCATTCCCGTGCGTAAAGACAATGAGGGAAAAGAAATCAAACTGGAGGACATCCTTCAAGCCGTTGAGAATACTCCGCTCAAGCAACTGGATGAATCAATCAAGGCCAACGATCAAGAGAAGTTTTGTCTGTTCAGTTGCTGCCTGTGCCGTAGTCTATCCAGTGCGCGGTCATGAAAGAGAGTCAATGCGGCGCGAGATTGTCCCCTCTCCCCCCGCAATGGAATTTCCATCTTCACAACTGCCCCACGGGGAGATAAGGGACTGTCGAACACGCTGCTTTTAAAGGCCGCATTCCCGGACGCGGCAAGAGTCCATTTCGATGGTTTTCTACAACGGAAACTCGTCTGGATGGAGGACGAGATTTTGAATAAAACCCACGTCCGGGATGCTGCAACAGACCAGTGAGACGCGAAGTTTGAACTCAAGGAGGCGACGGTGAACAGCGCAGAGTTATTGAGCACGGAGTTATTTAGTGCGGAATCTGATGAGTGTATCGGATACGGTAAGACGGACGCAGCGCCGCCCTGGATCTTGATCGGTCTGGCGGCAGTGCTCATGTTATTCGGCGTCGCCCTTGCTGCAGGCTGCAGCCCAATGCTTTTCTCTCAACTTCCAGCCGAGGCGCGCGGTGGAGCTGTTGGTGTCGGAGTTGGAGTCATCATGGCGATGTTTGCCGCTCTGCTTGTCCACAGCGCCAAATCCAAAGCCATTGTCCATGGCGTCAGATTTTACAGGAATGGCATCCGCCTTCATGGGTCTCCCAATGAAACACTGCAACTTTATGACGATCTGGAACAATTTCACGTCGTCGCAATTCGACCGGGTCGGCGCCTGAGCCCGCGAGGGGTCTTCTATTTCGTGATCCACTTGGCGGGTGGACATTTCGCCTGGACCGATAAGGGCATGCAGGTCACTTCATTCAACTATCTCAGCGGAGGTGGCGGAGTGACTCTGGCGACAGCGGGAGCGAATCCTCTTCATCTGGGTGGACTGAATGTCGGGCAGCTCGAAGCGATCGCTGTGGCAGCCGAGGAGTACCTCGATCGGAATGTGTCGCTGGTGTTACAGGCTTAGGAACCGTCTCGGGATAAAGACAGGGGTAGGGAAGGTGCATTGATTTGAGCCTCATCTCCCGCTCCGGCTCTCCAGTTGATTGTTACTGGTGACAATATTGGCGTTGACAGGCGCGGTTGATTGCCGTGCTAAACAGCCAAAGATCCACACTCGGTGTTCCCTTGTTTGCGGCGACCTCGCGGGACGCCGACTGAAGGTTGTCCGGTTTGTTGACCTTGTCGATCAGGGTATGCCATTTGCCTCATCGAACACTGTTGTGTTCCAGTGTGGTCAGATACATTGACAGACACGGCGACTGGCGCACAAGGACATTCGCCGTGCGACTAAAGTCGCCGTCACTCTTTTTTCTTGCTTTCGCCTTCTTTCTTCTGACCCGATAATCGAAGAGCAACATTTGATCGGGCGTGAGGCATCGCATCTCAATTTGATTCCGGACCGGCACACTCACCCGCGCCCGCCCCCGTGATGTCTTTTGTACTGCCATCGTCCATGCGCTCCGCCAGAATGTTCAAAACCACAGAACGCCATGTAGCCCATCACATTTCACAATTCCGGGTCAAGCGACCTCAATCCGAATAAATTCACAGCCACTCCGCTAAAGTGGCTGATCTTTCCCGGAGCGAAAGGCGACACTAAGGCCACTGCAGCCGAAAATTTTCAGCCTCTCAGGGAGTAGCGGCTACTTTCAAAAATGAATGTCATTTGGGCTGGCGGCTTGCTGCTAACAATTTGCAAAACGAAAACACGAGATGAAACGGCTGCGACTGGGAGCGGGAATTCTCAATCAGACCCCCCTCGACTGGGAAGGCAACACGAACCGCATTCTGCAGGCGATGCAGAACGCTCGGCAGTTGGACGTGCATGTCCTGTGTCTGCCGGAACTCTGTATCACCGGCTACGGCTGCGAAGACATGTTTCTGGCACCTCATGTCTGGCGGACGTCCTGGGAAATGCTGCAGCGGATTGTCCCCGAAACGGATGGCATGATTGTTTCCGTCGGGCTGCCGCTGTTCGTCACAAACGGTGTCTACAACACGGCGTGCGTGATGTCGCACGGTCGGATTGTGGGATTTGTAGCGAAACAGCATCTGGCTGGTGATGGACTTCATTACGAACCGCGATGGTTTCGCGCATGGCCGGCTGAGACCATCAGTGAGTTCCATGCCGATGGTCATTCCTGGCCTATCGGAGATCTGCTGTTCGATTGCGACGGCGTTCGCATCGGGTTTGAGATCTGCGAAGACGCCTGGGTCGCGGGCCGACCGGGAAATCGCATGGCAGAATGTGGCGTCGATATCATCCTCAACCCCAGCGCCAGTCATTTTGCCTTTGGTAAGCATGAGGTTCGCAAACGCTTTGTGCTGGAAGGATCGCGTTCGTTCGGCGTCAGTTATGTGTACTCCAACCTGATCGGCAATGAAGCCGGGCGGGCGATTTACGATGGCGGCGCGCTGATTGCTTCCAGTGGCGATCTGATCGCATCCGGTCCGCGTTTTCGATTTCACGAAACAGATATCGTTGCCGCAGACGTCGATGTAGACCTCACCCGCGCGCGGCGAGCCAGCATTCATTCCATGCCCGTTCACGTCGCCGATGATATTTTTGATCGCATCGTGCCGATTGCCGCACGATTTGTGCCTGTCAGCAGCCCACTGGTTTCACCTCACGAGCGACAGGCAGCGTCCCGTGTTGATGAGTTCACGCAGGCAGTCGCGCTGGCACTGTTTGATTACCTGCGCAAGAGTCGTTCGTACGGTTTTGTGGTCAGCATGAGCGGCGGAGCGGACTCGTCGGCGTGTGCCGTGCTCATTCGAAGTATGGTCGAACGTGGACTGAGCGATCTCGAACTTTCGGGATTCATCTCCCGGCTCAGCTACATTCCAGGCATCGCAGCCGCGTCCAGCGCCGAAGAGTTGATGCGATTGCTGTTCGCCGGGATCTATCAGGGGACGCGCAACAGTTCCGAAGTGACACGCAACGCGGCGGAACAGGTAACGCGAGGCGTCGGCGGGACGTACTTTGAAATCAGCGTCGATGAAATTGTTGAGCGATACACAACGGCCATCGAAGGCGTGATCGATCGAAAGCTGACGTGGAAGGACGATGACATCGCCCTCCAGAACATCCAGGCGCGTACGCGATCTCCTTCCGTCTGGCTGCTCACAAACCTGCGAAATTCGCTGCTGCTGGCAACGAGCAACAGATCAGAAGCGGCCGTCGGCTACACCACAATGGACGGAGACACGTCCGGTGGTTTAAGCCCCATCGCCGGTATCGACAAGGCGTTTCTTCGCGAATGGCTGCGGATCTTCCAAACTGAGGGTTCAGCCGGTGTACAGCCTGTTCCGTCATTGGCTCTCGTTAACGCGCAGCAGCCGACTGCTGAACTGCGTCCCGGTGAGTACGCTCAAACCGACGAGGGTGATTTGATGCCGTATCCGCTGCTGGATCACATCGAGCGACTGGCGATTCGCGATAAACTCAGCCCTGCGGAAATCATGGAGACGTTGATTCGGGAGGAGCAATCTTACAGCGGCGAACAATTGAAAGTGTGGGTTCGCCGATTCTTTACGCTGTGGTCTCGCAACCAGTGGAAACGTGAACGCTACGCGCCGTCGTTTCATGTGGATGACAAAAATCTGGATCCCAAAACGTGGTGCCGTTTTCCAATTCTTTCGGGCGGGTTCAAATACGAATTGGATCGGCTGTAGCCTGACGTGCTTCCAGCACCAATTCTTCGCTCCATGCTTATTCTTTCACAAACGCACTGACTTCAGCAAACAATTCGTCGAACTGCCGCTGGAATTCTTCCAGCAATGTTCTGGCTTCGGGCAGAGATTTATGCTTTGCGAGGTCTTCGATTTGTTGCAGCAGACTCGCTGTAGGCGACGCCCCGAAGATTCGTACCGAACCTTTGATGGAATGGGCTGCCCGTTGGGCGGTGTCGCTGTCGTTTTCCCTGATCGCCCGATGCAGCGAAGTCAGAAGTGGCGGAATCTGTTCGACAAAGACCTGCAGCACATCGATCAGCAGACCCCGGTCGCCGCCACAGGTATCCAGAGCCCGCTTCCAGTCAAGCCTTGACCGCGTGACGCCGACGGTGACTTCATCGTTGGATTGCGCGGCAGTTTGAGTGGTCTCAGAAGTTTCGAAGAACTTCGCAATTTCCTGATGCAGTTCGCTGATCCGCAGCGGCTTCGAGGCGTAGCCATCCATGCCGGCATTCAGACATCTCTCCCGGTCGCCGCTCAGCGCGTGTGCGGTCATGGCAACGATCGGGATGTGTGTTCCGGAATGCAGTTCAGCTTCCCGAATCTGTCGAGTCGCCTCAAGTCCGTCAATTTCCGGCATCTGCACGTCCATGATGATCAGGTCGAAATTCCCGCTCTGCCAGGCGTCAATCGCGCCGCGTCCGGACTCCACCAGCGTCACAGTGTGGCCCCATTTTTCCAGCAGCGCAATCCCAAGCCGCTGATTGAAATGGTTGTCTTCCGCCAGCAGAACATTGAGCGATTGAATTCCCGGCAGCGTCTCTGTCGGCGTGTCTGACGCTTCGTCCGCCGCGACAGTTCCTGATTGGGCGTTTAGGACAGCCTTCCACAATTCGGATTGTTTGACGGGTTTCCGAAGCGTCGCGGTAATATTCAGGCCATTCAACCTGGGATCACCGGGTATCAGATCCGTGGAAGTCATAACAATAAACGCGGTTTCCCGCAGGTGTTGGTCATTGCCGATTGACCGGACGAGTTCCAGTCCATCCATGCCCGGCATTTCGACATCGGTGATCATCAGAGGGAATGTCGCTCCTGTCGTGCGAGCTTCATTCAATGCCAAAATTGCTTCATCCGCGCCAGACGCCAATTTCGGGTCAAGCCCCCAGGCGTGCAACACTTCTTCAAGTATCGCACAGTTTGTCGCTGAGTCGTCAACGATCAAGACGCGCGTTCCCCTCAGCTTGCCTTCTTCTGGCTCGTCACTGTGGCTGTTCGCTTTCGACACGGAAAAACGCACGGTGAAATGAAACGTGCTGCCTGTCCCCAACTCGCTCTCGACCCAGATGCGCCCCTGCATCAGTTCGACAAGTCGGGAGCAAATCGCCAGACCTAAACCGGTTCCGCCGTAGCGCCGGGATGTCCCGCTGTCGGCTTGCTCGAAAGCCTGAAAGATTGTCTCCACCTTGTCCGGGGCGATCCCGATGCCGGTGTCGCGAACCGAACACTGCAGGTGGACGTGGGCCTGAGTTTTCGCCACGACACTGACGTTCACGCCGATTTCTCCGGAGGTCGTGAACTTGATGGCGTTCCCCACCAGGTTCACCAAAAGTTGCCTCAATCGATGTTGATCTCCTTCGACGATCGCCGGAATTTCGGGAGCAAAACGACACGTGAGTTCTACATGTTTGCCGCCAGCACGAACTCCCATTGGCATCATCATGTCACCAACACATTCGCGAAGATCGAATGGCACGCTCAACAGGTCGAGTTTACCAGCTTCGATCTTCGAAAAATCGAGAATGTCGTTAATGACCGCCAGGAGTGATTCACCGGACTCATGCACCATCCTCAGGTAGTCGCGCTGAAATTTACTCAGAGATGTTCCCAGCACCAGTTCCGTCATTCCGATGACAGCGCTTAGAGGCGTCCGGATTTCATGGCTCATGTTGGCAAGGAATTCACTCTTGGCCCGATTGGCGGACTCGGCAGCCTGCTTCGCCTCGCTCATCGCGGCCGAGCTGCGCTGCAGAGCGGCGTGAGTTCGCTCAAGTCGCAAAGCATAATCGCGATAGCGGTAGATGGATTTCACGACAAGAAACACCATCCAGCCTGAAAGCAGCGAAATTGAAATTCCCAGCGTACGAAGCCGCGTCGCGTTTTTTCCCCGCGTTGGCCAGCCGGACGTCGGTACTCCGTAAAGCTGCCAACTCCCTGTCGGCAGTGAGATCTCAGATTTGATCGGCGCGGCGGATTCGATCTCCCGGTCTCCAAGAAAGATCTCTCCGGGACCAGTCTGGAGTGTTCGTCCTCGAACGGCGATGGACATGTCCCCTGGGACACTCGACATGATTTCATCGACGATCGTCTGTTTGTCAATCACGATAGAAACCAGCCCCCAATATCTTCCGCCCCCCGGCTTGTCGCCCGGCGTCGTCACGTGAACCGGAACACGATTCACAAACGCTTCACCACCCTCAACGAGTTGAATTGGTCCGTCCAGCCAGGGCAGACCGGTTTCGATTGCCAATTCAGCGGCCGCTTTTTGACCAGGGAGATCGAGTAAGTTCACACCGATCGCGTTTTCATTTCCTTCGCGGGGAAAGACTTCACTGATGATATTGTCCGGAATGGACGTCACACTCCGGATGCCAGCCGCTTCGCTCATCATCAACGCCGCCAGATCGGCGAATTCCCGTGCGTTCATGTCTGGATTCACAGACAGGTGCGCTTTCAGCCCCAGAGTCAGGTACACGCGTTTGTTAATCGCGATTTCTGCCGCGCCACGGACTGCTGTAAGACTTCGAACAGTATCGGCCCGCACTTCCTCCAAATGCTGTGACGTCGCGTTGCGGTCAAGAATCCATACGATGACAAGCCCAAGTGTCGTCATCAGCAACGCGGCGACAGTCGATTTGATCGAAGCAAGTTTGACGATGTCCGATGGGACATTCGCCAACTGATCGGGTTCGGGTTCGTCGCGCCGAATTTTGAGATGAGGCTGCATCATGATGCGGAAAATCATACGGTCTTCCCAAACCGTTTTCACGCTGGTCTGGAGGAATCTGCGACGGCACTGAGTTTTGGGGCAAACCCCGCATAACCCTGAAACGTGTCACAATCCGCAGGGGCAACACGAGATGTCAGGGCGAATCCTGTTGTCAAACGGCATCGCACGGCGTGGAATGATGTGATGACGTACCGTTTCGACGTCGGCGCGGGGTCGTTCATGACCAAAGCGTCTAAAGACAGTTCGCAAATGAGCCGCTGAGGCCACTTCACCCCATTGAAACACGCATGAAGCCGCTTCGGGACCTTCTGAAACACTCGTCCATCTACGCCATCGGTCAGATTCTGACGCGATTGGTGTCGGTCCTGCTGTTGCCGTTGTACACGCATTGTCTCAGCACTGCGGACTACGGCGTTGTCGGAATTCTTGATACAACCGCTGCCATTCTCTCGCTGATGATCGGCGGTGGCATGGTCACCGCCGTGACGCGATTTCATTTTGAGCATCCGTCCGAAAAAGATCACGATCGGACGTGGTGGACCGGCCTGACCTGGGTCACGGTGGCGGGTACCGTCGTACTCACGCCAATGTGGCTCGGGCGGCAGATGCTGGTTGATGTCACTCTGCCGCGCAGCGTCACCAACGGCGAGTGGCTGGTCACACTTGTTCTGGCGACCATTCTCGTTCAACTGATCGGCCAACTGGTCGATGGCTATCTGCGAGTGCTGAAGTGGTCCGGCATGTTTGTGATGATCTCGATGGGCAGATTGCTGCTCAACGTGACTTTGAACGTGTGGTTTCTGGTTGGGCTGAAACTCGGTGTCGAAGGACTGCTGCTGGGGAACCTGATCGCAGCGATCATTCACACGCTGGTGCTGTTGATTGTCTTCGTCTGCACACGCGGGCCTTATCAGTTTGGGTATTCACTGGCAAAACAACTGCTGCGTTTTAGCGCACCGCTGATGGTGACCGCGTTCCTGGCAATGCTGATGCATGACGCGAATCGGTACATTCTGGTGCATCTCGTCAGTGACAGCGACCTGGGCGTCTATGCCTTCGCTCACAAGATCGGCTTCGCCGTCAACACGCTGTGCCTGCTGCCGTTCACCTCCATCTGGCAGGTTGCGATCTATGAGATCAATCGCCAGAAAGACAGCGACAAAGTGTTTGCCCATATCTTCGGCTGCTTTTTTTCCGGGCTCGGGATCCTGCTGCTGGGAGCGGCTCTGACGGTTCATCCGATCCTGCCTCTGCTGACCCCGGACGCCTTTGGGCCAGCTGTCGAACTCATCGCCGTGATTCTGCTGGCGCTGTTTGTTCTCGGTCTGCAGGTTCAGTTCGAAGTCCCGGCGTTGCTGGCGAACCGCACCGGCCTGCTGGTGCCCGGAAGTATCATCGGCGTGATGACAAATCTCTCCTGCAACTGGTTTCTTGTTCCGTACTTCGGCCTTTGGGGAGCGGCATGGTCTGGTGTCGCGACATACATCGCGTATTCGTTCACAACATTATTCCTTTGTCGGAACCTCCGTCCGATTCCGTATCCCTGGCGGCGAAGTCTGGCCACAGCGATCGGACTTGTAACCAGTTACGTGATGGTTCGGTTCTATATGTTTCCATCACTGGGGCACTTTGGACAACTTGTCGCCTCCGTCATCTGTTGCAGTGTCTGGTCGATACTGCTGCTTGGGAAAGATGGCCTTGAGTGGTGGCGTTCGCGTCATCAGCAAACTGCGCCGCAAGCCAGTTCGGAACATCGAGTTGCCGACATGAAGGCGTCCTCCGCTGGTGGTTTTCGCGCGTTGGCAAAAAGTCTGGTGCAACTTTGCTGCACGACAGTGATGCTGCCGTGTGTCGCGATTTATCTGTTAAGTGCGATGTTTCCGCGCAGTTCAGCGTTCTCCGGCTGGTCGCAAATGCTGAGTCTGATTCCAGGACTGCCAGGCGTTCATCTGCGGAACGCATTCTTCCGTTTTGCAATGCGTAAATGCTCCGGAGAATGTCATGTTGGCTTCGGCACGATCTTCTCTGATTCGAATGTTTCCATCGATTCCGGAGTTTACATCGGCAACTACTGTTCAATTGGTGAAGTGACCATCGAAAAGGATGTCCTGATCGCGTCACATGTTTCCATCATGAACGGGTGCCATCAGCACGGAACCAGCAGGCTGGACATTCCAATTCGGGAGCAGACCGGCCATAACGAACCTGTCACAATCGGGCGGGATTCGTGGCTGGGTGAACGCGCGATCGTGGCGGCCAGTGTGGGAAAACATTGCATTATTGGAGCCGGCTCTCTTGTCCTGCACCCGGTTCCTGACTACTGCGTCGCCGTTGGCGTGCCAGCCAAAATTCTACGAGACCGACGATCGGAATCCAGATCCCACGATTCCGCAAACTACATCCTTGACCAGGTTGATACGGTCATGGCGGAACTGCAGGAAATATCGGACAACTAAACTGCACACGGCCTGGAATGAGGCCGTTAATTCTCGTTCCAGGGCTCCAGCCCTGGAACGCACTGCCTTGGAGGCTCCTGCCTCCTGCAACAACCT
>JBBQSE010000180.1:0-14682 GCA_038214195.1 Planctomycetales bacterium | reverse complement strand
GGCGCGATGGACTTCGCACTGTTGCTCGGCGGAAATCTCTACGGCAGCAATCCAAACGCGAAACGCGCGTTTGAGGCGATGCAAAAACTGAAAACCGTGGTGTACTTTTCGACGACGCTGAACACCGGGCACGCATGGGGGACCGGCGAAGAGACTTTCATCCTTCCCGTGCTGCCTCGCGACGAAGAATCACAGCCGACGACTCAGGAATCCATGTTCAGTTTCGTGCGGATGAGTGACGGCGGACCGACGCGCCACCGGAACGCTCGCAGCGAAGTGTCAATTCTGGCCGAGATAGGTCGCCGGATTTTCCCGGAAGATCAACGACTGGACTGGTCCACTATGGAAAGTCATGCCGCCGTCCGCGAGTTGATTGCTGATTTGATCCCCGGTTTCGAAGAACTGAAGTCAATCGAATCTACAAAAAAGGAGTTCCATGTTCCCGGCCGAACCATCACGGATTACAAGTTTCCGACCGGCACAGGACGAGCGAAATTCCATCCGACGGAACTTCCGTCGAGTTCGCTCACCGCTGGCCAGCTGCGTCTGATGACGATGCGCTCCGAAGGGCAGTTCAACAGTGTTGTCTACGACGAGGAGGATCTCTACCGAGGTCAGGAACGTCGCGACGTGATACTGATGAACGCGGCCGATATTTCGCAACGTGGCCTGAAACCCGATCAGCGAGTCTGCATCAGGAGTGAAGCGGGGGAAATGCGTTACATTCTTGCCCGCCCGTTCGACATCCGCGCTGGCAATGTCGCGATGTATTATCCTGAATCCAATGTGCTCGTGCCATCGACGGTCGATCCGCTTTCCAAAACACCCGCGTTCAAGTCTGTCGCCGTGACGATTACCGCGGAGCCTGAACAGTAGATGTTGGCAGGTTGCCGTTCATGCGAGACGCGATGAGTCCGGCGACATAGCCGCCTTTGAATCCAGCGTCGATGTTGACCGAGACGACGTTGGACGCACAGCAGGTGAGCATGGACAACATCGCGGTGATGCCGTTCAGGGATGCGCCGTAGCCGACTGATGTGGGAACGCCGATCACCGGGCACGGGACGTATCCGCCGACAACGGACGGCAATGCGGCCTCCATTCCGGCGACACAGACAATGGCCGCGGCCTGCTGAAGTTTCGGAATGTGGCGGAGCAGCCGCTGCGGCCCGGCGACTCCGGCGTCCTGAATCAATTCGCAGTCAATCTTCATCCAGCGAAGTGTCTCCATCGCTTCCTCGGCGACCGGACGATCACTGCTGCCCGCCGTGATGACAATGACCGATCCGGCGTTGACGATCGGATTCACACCCGGTCGATGCAGGCGGATGGTGCGTGCGATGTCATTCCGGACAACGTCGCTGAATTCGGCCTGGATGATTGTCGCCTGATCCGGTCGAATCCGCGTTACAAGACTGTCTTGCTCTGCCTGTTGCTGAGCTCGCAAGATTCTAAGGATCGTTTCGGTAGATTTTCCTTCGCCGAAGATTACTTCCGGAAATCCACAGCGACTTTGCCGCTGCAGATCCACATCGACGCCGTCGATCTGCGGAGCGCTGTGCTGAGTGCCCGCGCCGGCGAAATGCCGGATCGCATAGTCGAGCGAATCAGCGTCTGGGAACAGCGTGGAAAGTGCGGTTCTCAGTTCAGCTTCGGAAGGTGATCGTATTGGTTCAGTCATGTGGTTTAGGAATAGTCCGAAATAAAGTACGTCAGCCTTTCCAGGCTGACTCGTTCTTTTTCATGTCAGGCTGGAAAGCCTGACGTACGTTTCAAGATCTTATTTCGGGACTGTTCCTTAGGGTTCGAAGCTCTACCGAATCACCTGCTTCAAGCCTGCGGCTTTGGCGGCGGGTTCTGGGTCTTCGAACGGCAGAGCTTTCAGGAATTCCACCAGGTCGTCTATCTGGCTGGCCGTCAGATGGCTGGTTGTTCCATGCTGATCGTTGGGATTGAGTTTTGTCAGCACATCGACCAGCGTTTCCGCTTTGCCGTGATGAAGGTAAGGCCCGGAGCGGTAGACACCCAGCAACGTCGGTGTGTCGTATTTCGGCTCCATCAGTTCTGAGGGATCGTCATTTCCTGTCCCGACATCGTGTCTCACAATGTCGGCCCTTGGACGCGGCTGAGAGTCCGCAAACATCGGACCGGAATGACAACTGGCACATTTTGTTGCGGTCGAGAAAAACAATTCCTGACCTCGCTTTGCCGACTCTGTCAAGCCACCCCGGGCAAACGGACTCAGTGAATACTTGTGAGAATTTGTGTACGCCGACAGCGAATCCAGAGCCTTGTTCCCGCCGCCAAGTAGTTCGCCCAGGGGATCAGGGAGCGGTGTGCGAATGAATCCCTGTCCCTGCATCAGCTTTCCCTGAATCGTGTGTTCAAAGTCCTGCACCTCATCGCGGTCTGCGGACCAGTGAACGGGATGCGTCCAGGACAAACCTGCCAGAGGCTGCGTATTCCGCAGGCCTTCCGGCTGCTGCCATGTTCGCCCGTCGGCATCGCCGTCCGGATGACAACTTGAGCAGGAAATCCAGTTACGGGACGACATGGGCTGCAGAGCCGTATAGAACAGTTTTTTGCCAAGCAACAGCTCGTCGCTAAGCGGATTCTTTGTGACCGCGACGCGTTTCAATTCATTACCATCCGGGATTTGATATGCCACGATCTCAAAATCCAACGCGTTGTAAATCAGAACGGCACCGCCGTCCGGAGAAAAGCGTACGGCTCGCGGGTTGTTTCCGAGCTTCAGTCCTTTTTCATATTCCAGTTCGACGTAGTCATCGCCCAGAACGCGGCAGATGTACATGTCGTTGGTCCCGGCGAACACGACGCACAGACGCTTCCCGTCAGCGGACACATCGCAGTCCCAGGGATTGGCTGTGACCCGGGCACCAAGCAACGAATCCATCGGTACCCGCATTCGCGTTCCCGCTTTTTCGCCTTCAAGTCTGGCAACAGAGACGTAGGGAAAGATCGAGCCGTTTCCATGCGAGGCGGAGACTCGCGAACGAATATGAGTAAAGTAGGCTTTTCTGTCATCGGGTGAGAGCACAACCTGGCGAGCAAGGTTATCCGTTGATGCGCCGTCCCAGGTCTGCTGCACGCTGCCATCGGTCGTGGAAATTTTCAACAGGCGAGACGTCAGATATTCCGTCACCATCAGGAAACTGTCGTCACGACTAATGCTGATTCCTCGCGGCATTTGACCGACCGGCCATGATGCGACAACTGTTCCGGCAATCGGATCGATCTCAACCACTTGCCCCGGAAATTCCAGCGTCACATAAAGCTTCTTTCCATCCTGCGAACTGACGACGCCGTACGGTTCGTCGAACACTTCAATGCGACTTTCCACCTTACCACTGTCGGCATCAATAAGAACAACAGAATCTTCGGCGTAGACGCAACACGCCAGTTTATGCGTCCCGCCAATCCATGCGACGCCTTCGGGGTGGGCTCCGACAATGACTTCGTGCAGCACGGTCAGTTCCGGCCAGTTCAAAATGGTCACCGTTCCGCTGTCGCGATTGGAGCAGGCAACGCGACTGCCATCACCGCTGAAATTCATCAGGCCCGCCGACCGTGTTTGAGCTTCCGTTCGGGATGTCAGAAGAAAAGTGACCGCCGCAAGGGTCACCAGGAGCGGGGTAGTTCGCATCGTCATTTTCAGCCTCTCGAACGGATTCAATCATGCACAAGTTTAGACGGTCACTTCAAAAATTAACGGCGAGATCAATCCCTCAAATGCGGCGCTGTGCAGCAATCCGAATCAGGCAGGCTGACTCGTCATGCACGAGTCGCATCCTACGCAATCAACTCTTCCACAACGGTGCCATGCACATCGGTCAATCGGAAATCGCGACCGGCGTAACGGTACGTGAATTTTTCGTGATCGAAGCCGATGAGTTTCAGGATCGTGGCATGCAGGTCATGCACGTGGACCTTCTTTTCAACAGCCTTGAAACCGAATTCGTCGGTCGCACCATGCACGTAGCCACCTCGAACGCCGCCGCCCGCCATCCACATCGTGAAGCCCCAGTGGTTGTGGTCGCGACCGTTGATTTTTCCTTCGTTGCTGCCCTTCTTCGGCAACTCAACCACCGGCGTCCGTCCAAATTCTCCACCCCAGATCACAAGCGTCTCATCCAGCAAACCGCGCTGCTTCAAGTCTGTCAGAAGCGCGCCAATGGCCTGATCACACTGTTTTGCGAGGCGACGATGATTGACTTCGATGTCGTCATGGCTGTCCCACGGCTGTCCCTCGCCGTGCCACACCTGCACAAAACGAACACCACGTTCAACAAGACGACGCGCAATCAGAATCTGTCGCGCCTGCACTCCGTCGCCGTACATGTCGCGGATGTGTTTGGGTTCGCGCGAGATGTCAAACGCATCAGTTGCCTGCGTCTGCATTCGAAATGCCAGTTCAAAAGACTGGATGCGTGATTCAAGCTGAGAGTCACCGGGGCGCTCGGCCAGATGCCGCTTATTAAGTGTCTGCAGCAATTGCAATTGCAGCGACTGATCCTGAGGCGTGACTCGATCATTGCGAATGTTTTCGATCAGCTTTTCGATTTCGACATGTTTGGTGTCAACGTACGTTCCCTGAAATACACCGGGCAGGAAGCCGCTTTGCCAGTTCTGTGATTCCTGAATCGGATAGCCACCGGGACACATGGCGACGAAGGCTGGCAGATTTTGATTTTCCGTTCCCAGTCCATACGTCAGCCACGATCCCATGCTTGGACGCACGAGACGCGCTTCGCCGCAGTTCATCAGCAGCAGTGATGGTTCATGATTTGGAACATCGGCATGCATTGATCGAATGATGGCCATGTCATCGACATGCTGCGCGACGTTCGGAAACAGCTCGCTGACCTCAATGCCACTCTGGCCATAGCGGTGAAAGCGATATGGGGAAGGAAACAGGGCTCCCGTTGGACGTTCGGTCTTCAGATTGCCATCCGAGATTGTCTGCCCGCCACGCCGCTGAAGTTCGGGCTTTGGATCGAACGTATCAACCTGCGAAGGCCCGCCGTTCATGAACAGGTGAATGACATGCTTGATTTTCGACGGAAACTGGGCCGCCTTGGGCAGCATCGGATTTGTGGACTCTGATCCAAAGGCTGACTGCGAAGATGCAGAGTTCAGCAGCCCTCCGAGCGCCAACGAACCGAATCCCATGCCGCACCGCGTGAGCATGCCGCGACGTCCAATGGCGACGGGAGATGGAATTGATTGGAACTCGGGAGTTTGCATCGATTTAGTCCACAAACACAAATTCATTTGTCAGCAGCAGCGTTTGGGCCAGTTGCGACCACACATCGAGCTGTCCAGCATCGGCGACATCCCGGAAATCGGCCTGCGATCTCCAGACGCGCTGGTCCTTCCCACCAGTAAACTGCGTCACGATGATGGCCGATTTGAAGGAGTCGTACGATTCGTTGGTTCGGCAATCGACGACAAAGTCGATGTGCTCACCTGCTTTAATTTCAAAGGTTTCAACGAACGCGGATTGCGTAGAATTGTTCGCCGTCACATCGGACATGACGCCGCGTCCTGGGGAAACAATTCGAAGTCGAACACCGTCGCCTTGTTCCTGCGCATGCACCAGCACGCTGTTCAGGAAGACGCGGCAGTCGCGATCCGCTGTCCAGCGTCGAATGGCACACAGAGACATGGTGCGACCGGGATGTCCGCCGAGACGACTCAAAAACGCCCAGCCAATCTTTTCGTCTGGCAGTTTGTCTCCGCCTTTCCAAGTTCCGTCCTTCAGAATCGGAAACGGCGAGAATGCTGTCACGGTCTGTTGCGGTCCATCCATCGTTCCGTATCCGTAACTCCAGCCGGATGGGCCGTCAGAGATCTCATGGGCCGCTGTCATTTGTTTGATGAAGTCAGCCGCGTCCACAATCTCAGCAGGTGTTGGTTCGCGTCTCAGGACAGATTCAAAGAGCAGCCTGACGCGTGGTGCCGGATCGGCGATGTTCTGAGCTGCCGCAGTGGTTTGCGCAATTTCTCCTGCGTGATTCATGATGAATGGACTGTTCATTTGAAACAGCGCCTGCTGCGGCACTGTCGTTTGAAACCGGCGCGCGGCTGTGGCATCCGGACTGGCGACGTCGAATGTTCGGAAGAGACCGGGAAAATTCTGGCGATCGATTCGAGCGTAGATTGTGCGTCGTCCTGACTGGAGATCAGTCGTGATGTCAACCGATGTGCCGCCGATGGTCGGGTCCAGTTTGCCTGAGACCTGAAGGACGGCATCGCGCTGTGCCTCAAAATCCAGACGCATCCGATTCATCCTCGCGAGCAGCCTGTTCTCTGGATCGACGGCTTCCGCATCGGTTCGCCGCGCGGAGCTTTGCTGCCATGTATCGGAACTCACAATCTGCCGAATAAGCGATTTGACGGACCATTGTTGATCCATAAAAGACAGCGCGAGGTAATCAAGCACTTCGGGATGCGTCGGAGGATCAGTACGCACACCAAAATCACTCGGATTATCCACCAGTCCGCGATCGAACAAATGCATCCAGATTCGATTGACCGCTACGCGACTGGTGAGTGGATTGCTGCGACTGGCGATGGAATTTGCAAGTTCCAATCGACCACTGCCGTCTGTAAATTTTGGCGAGTCTGGTGCAGAAAGAGCTGTGAGAAAGCGACGGGGAACCTGGTCGCCCCGGTTGCCCGGACTGCCGCGCTGAAAAATCACGGGCTCAACCGGATTGGGACGATCCACCAATCGCAAAGTCGAAGGTTCGTTCTTTGGTTCGTCCGATGACGCGAAGACGCCGTAAAGCGAGTAGTAATCGGCGGTCGGAATGGGATCAAACTTGTGATCATGGCAGCGGGCACAGGTCGCAGTGAGTCCCAACATGCCGCGAGTGACCACATCGATACGATCGTCGATGATGTCGTGCGGGTTGTTCAGGAATCGGCGACCGAGCGTCAGATAACCCATCGCGGCCAGCTGTGCGGGATCGTCGGAACCCGGCATGCGGTCGGCGGACAACTGCCGCTTCAGAAATTCGTCATACGGCATGTCGGCGTTAATGGCTTTGATGACCCATTCGCGAAACCGCCACGCATCCGGGTAATCGCGTTCTTCCATGAACACGTAGCCCTTCGTGTCGGCATAACGCGAAATGTCCAGCCAATATCGTCCCCAACGTTCGCCAAAATGCGGCGAGGCCAGCAGGCGATCGATGTATTCGGCTTTCCATGCTGCGAGCGTTCCGTTGGACGCTGCGGTATCGGCAGCGGCAAGGTCACTGAGTTCCGGCGGCAGGCCGAGCAACGCGAAAGACAGTCGTCGCACCAAAATTCGCGGCGGCGCTGGCGATGACCTCGCCAGATTCTTTGAACCCAGTCGCGACTTGATGAAGTAATCGATCGGATTTTCGTCTTTCGGCACAGCGGACAGATCTGGCATGACGGGCGGAATGAACGCCCAGTGTTCGCGCCAGCGTTCGCTGCGACGTCGCGCTTCGTCCTCCAGATCGGAAGTTGCTGGCCAGACAGCGCCGCCTTTGATCCATTCACGCACATATTCGATCTGCGCATTCTCAAGTTTGCCCGACGGTGGCATCTGTGTGTCTTCTTCTGCGTAGTGCAGAACTTTCAACAGACGACTTTCTTCCGGTGCGGCCACATTGATCAGCGGCACATCGCCCGCCTTGCCTTCCAAGACGTCAGTTCGTCGATCAAGACGCACACCGTTTTCCTGTTTCGTCGGGCCGTGGCATTCGATGCATTTTTCGAGCAGCATTGGGCGGATTCGCTGCTCAAAAAAGTCCTCCGCATTGTCAGCGCGGGCGCAAGACGACTGAATCGCAACGCTCACGACGATGGCGCAAGCAAGCAAGCGAGTCCAACCGGCAGATTTTGATTGTTCCAACTTATACGACATGGAAGATACCACAGAACAATTTCCAGTGACCAACCAGGCAGCGGGTACATGGCGAAACTGTTGGCGAGGAAGGACTTTAGGCGGGGAGCATCAGATACGTGAATGGCACTTATGGCAATCGTACGCATTCTCTAAAACCGGGCAATTGAAACTCTCGGTTCGACACGTTTTCCCACCAGAAACACGTGCGATTCCGCAAAGTGAGGCAGATTTGGCGAGTGTCTGGACGTCATCCCACCGAGGAAACGCAGGTCCGTATCGAGACAACATGATCGACCGTAGGCTGGCGGCAGATTGGTGCCGTACCCAAAAAGAAGCCCGGCTTCTTCAAGACGCCGGGCTTCTGGTGGTCATTTGTTTTCTGCCGCTCGCCAAACTGCGACCACTGACTATTCCGGCGCTTTCGCGTCAGCCGCACGAATCACCAGCAGCTTGTGGTTTTCCACGTCGTACTGATATTCGAGTCCCGGAGGCAGCACGGGAAGCTGCATGTTGTTTTCCTTGATAATCCGAGTCATGAATTCGTCATACGAATTTGGATACCGACCTTCGGAAGCGTTGAACAAGTTTACAGCGTGTTCGATCCCCAACGCGGCAACTTTTTGAACAAGCGGCTGATAGGCTTCCAGCGGCCCCGTGATGGGGTTCGTGATTTTGACCTCAGGCTTCACGACGTCGTTCTTCGCATCGGGATCGAATTCGCCAATCTTGTCAGTCGTCTTCGCCCGCTTCGGAGTCGAAGGCTGATCGACGCAGCCCAACATCAGGAGTGCAAGACACGGAATTGCTAAACGATGAAACATGGACGATCTCCTTGTGTGACGAACTGCGGGGCACGATCAACAAATTCTGAGACGCATGGTACCGTCGATATTGTTTGCCAAAAACTCTGTCCGCCTGATTGCATTGTATCGTGCCCCTTGTCGTCCGGCAAACAGTCGCGAGCGAACAATTGGGACCCTCTTCTTGCGACGGAACACGTGAAACTCTCCGGTAACGAAAGCACGACTGGTTCCACTGTCGCCGAGGCTGCTGACAGAGCTTCGCTAGTACTGCGTTATGGCCGGTCTCCTGACCGAGCCATTCGCTTGACCGTCAGGTCTCCCGTTGTTTAGCTCAAGGTGCGGCGTCAAGAGACCCGCGCACAAAGTTGTTTGCCTCAAGGTGCGGGGTCAGGAGACCCGCGCACAACGCGAGCCCCGCTTGTTTGAGGATTGGTTCAGAGCTTCGTTGTCTTGACCATATGACTGACAAAGATGTTTTCAACGGCGGCGATCACCACGAACAGCAAGCCAATGATGATGGTTGCCCTTCTCAAACCTTCAGGAGTCTTGACGCCGATCGCTGACATGATCCGTCGACCAGTTGGATCGTCTGCCATATCTTTCGACCGGACGGTGATACATCCGAGCATGTAGGCGGCTCCACCTGTGAGTATCGCACCGATGGCACCAAACATGAGAGTACCCATGATTCTGTCAACGATTCTCTCGGACAAACCTGCGGACCAGGCCAGAAAAGTAATGAATGCAGCATCAGCAATGCCAACGATTCCGGCAATCCAGGTAAGACGAGTGAGCTTACGTTTTGTGTCCGAACCGCAGACTCCCAACGTTTCGTCGATCAGCTGACGTGCGGCGATTTCAATCCTGTCCAGCATGCCGGAACGCCATTCCGCTCTCAGGTCTGCCTTTGAGGGCTTAGTTGTCACGGCAGTTATGGCAGCGGCGATCACCAGCCTTTTCGGATTCATCCAGTAAGTTGGCGGGGTTTCTGCCGCCACCATCGCATTTGACAGCGTCCGATCCACTGCGGCACCATTTACGTCTCCATGAATGTGACACTTCATCAGCGATTCATTGTCCGTCCATCGAAAGACGCAGACAGAGAGATTCAGAGTGGCGCTGGTCACGCGTCCTGTTATGCCAAGGTAGTCAACGATCCTCTGGACAATCGCCTCAAGCTCTGTGTCGTGTGCCGACATGATGGCATCTGGGAAATCTGGATTCTTTGTCCATTGAACAGCGATCGAACTCACAGCAGCAGTCCTTCAAAATATCACGTTGAGATCGCCGACCCCAGTTCTTACGGTCCATTGTAATGTGAGTGACTCATACGATATTTCTAGTCCGCGTCCAAATTTGAATGTTACGCTTCTTCGTCCCGTAATGAGCCAGCAGAACCGAAACGGTTGCCGCCACTGCTGGAATAGCGACTGAAGATTTCTGGCGTCACAGGAAGGGCGAAGGAAGCGGGTACGTGTTTCACAATTCCTCGCCGCCGGTTACGTTCAGGATTTCGCCGGTTATGAAATTGGAATCGAGCAGGAAGTTGATTGCATCAACCAGATCCTTGGGCGAGCCCGTGCGTTTCAGGGGAATCGATGTGATCGCCCGCTGCTCGTGCCAGTTGGTTCGATCTTCAGGCGGAAGGATCGCGCCGGGGGCAATGCCGTTGACCTGAATGAGCGGAGCGAGTTGCAGCGACAGCGATTTCGTCACGCAGGCGAGTGCCGCCTTGGTGGCGGTGTAGATTACATGATCTGCTCCCGGTCGCTGGGCACGCCAGTCGAGGATATTGATGATGTGACCTCGCTGCCCCTCGCCCAGTTGCCGAATGAATTGCTGAGCCAAAAAGATTGGTGCCAGCAGATTGACCGACAGATGCACATTGCAGTGGTACAGATCAATCCACGGCAGGGCTCGATTCTGAAAAACCGCAGCGCTGTTGATCAGCGTCGTGACTTCGCCAAGCTCGGCCGCGGCATCGAACACTGCGATCGCGGCGGCGCGAGGATCTCGCAGGTCTGCGCTGACGGCGATCGCCGTTCCGCCCTGACTGCGAATCCGTTTTACCAGCACATTGGCTTCGACGGTCGATGTTCCATGATGCACGACCACGGCCAGACCGCGTCCAGCCATCGCCAGCGCGATCTCACGGCCAACACGTCGCGCTGCACCTGTCACAACGGCGACCTGTCGATCGGGCGGCGTTTGTTTTGTGCGACCCGGCGTTGGTATCGGTGATGCGGTCGGCGATTCATCGGCGACGTCCAATGACACAGCATCGAGCTGTTCATCAGGCGCAATGATGTCGTCGATCGAGTCGTCAGGCTCGGGCTCTGTTTCGTCATGAGGATCAGTGATAGTCGTCATTTCAGGTACGCGCGGAAGGATTCCGGAAAGTCTCAAATGCAAAAACCCGGATGCAAAGCACCCGGGTTTGGAGTCCTGTAACAATCGCTACAGAAAAATCTCAGTGGCCTGGCAAGCTTTACGAGTCGCCGCTCAGGCTTCGATACAGTCTGCGAAGAGCTTCGCTTTCAATCTGACGGACTCGTTCACGAGTCAGTCCGAGAGATTCGCCGATTTCCTTCAGCGTCTGAGGCTCACTGTCATCCAGACCAAATCGCATCCGCAGAATCGTCGCTTCGCGGGGATCCATTTCATCCAGCAGCCGGGACACATGAGTCAGATTGTCCGAGTTGATGAGTTCATCTTCGGGACCGCGCACTCGATCATCCGGGATGATGTCTCCCAGCGACATGCCTGACTCTTCCTGTTCCGACTGTGGAGAAGCGTTGTACAGCGTGATCGCCTTTTTGACAATTCGCAGCTTCTTTTTCGGAATCCCCAGCTCTTTGGCGATGTCTTCCGGCGTCGGCGTCCGATTCAACTCTTCGGTCAGCTTGGCGGACGCTCGTCGCCATTTGGAAAGCAGTTCCACCATGTAGGCCGGAATTCGAATGGTCTTGGCTGAATTGACCAGTGCCCGTTTGATGGATTGTTTGATCCAGTAACTCGCATACGTGCTAAAACGCGTGTTCATGTTCGGATCGAAGCCCTCCACGGCGCGGAGCAGGCCGAGGTTGCCTTCTTCGATCAGGTCCTGCAGCGGCAGCCCTTTTCCGGAATATCCACGGGCAATGTTCACGACGAGCCGCAGATTCGCACGCACCATTCGGTCGCGGGCCGCACCGTCGCCCGCTGAAATTCGGTTTGAGAGTTCCTTCTCATCGTTGGCAGTCAACAAAGCCGTTTCGTTGATTTCCCGCAGGTAGGTCTCCAGAGGGGTTTGCAGCCTGGAAGAAGATGTTGCGGATCGATTCTGGCGAGTCGTCTGTGTCATGCTTGTCAGCCTGCGGAAGGAACGGCAATGAATCCTTCCTTGTTATCGGAGGCAATTCCCGCCTGACTGATGCCGAGACGCGCAGAATCCGCCGGTCCTCGCGGATGGTTTTTCCTCGCCACTTTCAGCGGCATATCCACCACAACAGGCAAAGTTTGACAACCAGTTTGTCTGTTGCATGGAGTAATGGGAAAATAGAAATCGCCAGGAGTGAATCATTGGTTTTTGATCGCCCGGCCCTCCGTGGCGGGAACAATTGTGACAATTGTTCTACACTTGGTTCTCGGGACGCAACGAGCGAATCCGATTCAAAACCCATGTGACAGGCGATAAGAGTTCGCGATGCCATCCAATTCCACTTCGACAACCGGAAAAGTCTATCTGGTCGGTGCCGGGCCGGGAGATCCAGGACTGATTACGGTGCGAGGTGCCGAATGTCTTGCTCAGGCGGACCTTGTGCTTTATGACGGACTCGTCAATCCATTGCTGCTGCGTTTGACAAAAGGCGTTTGCGAACGCACCGCGCGGGCTCGTCGGGACGACGTCCAAATCGTTGCTCAGTCGGACATCAATGCCCGCCTGGTCCGAGAGGCAGAAGCGGGACGGATCGTGGTTCGACTCAAGGGCGGAGATCCGTATATTTTCGGACGTGGCAGCGAAGAAGCCGCCGCGCTGCACGCCGCCGGGATTCCGTTTGAAGTTGTTCCCGGCGTGACAGCAGCCACCGGTGCGGGAGAGTATGCAGGCTTCTCGTTTACGCACCGCGAAATTTCCTCGGCCGTCGCGTTTGTCACCGGGCATGAGGATCCCAGCCGCGAATCCAGTCGGCTGAATTATCGCGCTCTCGCCATCTTTCCGGGGACGCTCGTATTCTACATGGGACTCAATCGGCTGGCGGAGATCTGTCACCAGCTACATGCGGCTGGCATGCCGAAAACAATGCCAGCGGCGGTGGTCTGCCAGGTGTCGCTGGCCGGTCAACGAGTGGTCGAAGGCACGCTTGAGACGCTGCCCGCTCTGGCTGCTGCGGAAAATCTGAAGCCACCGTCCCTGATCGTCATTGGTGATTGTGTTCGCCAGCGGGCTCAATTGTCCTGGTTTGAGAAGCTGCCGTTGTTTGGCGTGTCGATCGGAGTTACGCGGCCTGAGGAACAGGCTGAAGATGTGGCGCAGCAGATCGTGCGCCTTGGCGGCGAACCGGTCCTGATGCCAATGATCGAAGTCGGGCGGGTGAACCCACATCATCAGGTCGAAATTGCCCGAGTTGTGAAGCAGCTGGGCCGATTTCACTGGCTGGTGTTTACGAGCGTCAATGGTGTGTCCGAATTCTTTCGGCATCTACACGACGCTCAACTTGACGTCCGCTGCCTCGGCACAGCGAAGGTCGCGGCCATCGGTCCCAGCACTGCTGAAAGGCTGCTGGATTTTGGAATTATGGCCGATGTCATGCCATCCGAATACCGGGCAGAGTCACTGGCGAAGGCGCTGGAAAAACACGTGCGCGGCAAGACGGTGCTTTGGGTCCGGGCCAGTCGCGGACGTGACGTGCTGCCAAAGATGCTGACCGACGCTGGCGCGCTCTTTGCCCAGCTTGTTGTGTATGAAAATCGTGATGTGGAGAAATTGAGTCCCGACGTTGAGCGGCGTCTGAAGCAGGGGACTTTGGACTGGATCGGACTTAGTAGCCCGTCGATCGCCCGCCGCTTCGCTCAGCTTCTGCAGACTGCGGGCGTCGCTGCGGGAGATCTCAGGACTCGGATCGCCAGCATCAGCCCCGTCACATCCGCCGCCGCTCGGGCGAGTGGTCTGAAGGTCGATGTCGAAGCGACGAGCTTCACGTGGTCGGGAATCCTGCAGGCGATTGAATGCGGCAAGAAATGATGCTGTGTATTTTGTTGCGATTGTCCCGTCTCCCCCCGCAATTGATCTTCCAACTGGACACGTTTTCCACGGGGGGAGAGGGCTAGGGTGAGGGGGAAGAATCCACTATTTTCTGGATCATCATATGAACTCCTGGTCAACCCCCTCATCCGGCCTGTCGGCCACCTTCTCCCCCTTGCCATGGGAAGAAGGGACATCGAAAACGTTCCCTCTGAAAGTACCTCAGTCTGCACCGCGTGAAGGATAATGCCTGCCGTTATCCACCGCCTCGGCGGATTTCGGAGCCGGAGAACCGGATTTCGAACCGGTAAATGCGTTTAGTAGAACAAGTGATGCGCCCCGTTTCCAAATTCACGCTTTCCGGAATCTCGGCCCGGTTCACGTTCGCCACGGCGCGATATCCACGTTCCGCAAATATGTCGATGACCATTGCCAGCGCCAGCGGGTCGTCGAACAACTGGTCCTCGGAATTCACGACCGCTCGTCCGGGGATGGCATGTCGAATGACGATCGGAATAAATCGTTCTTCGATCACGCGGACCACTTTGTGAAACAGTGTGCGGTGTTCAAGCTGATAACTGTCCATTCGGCGGACAAGTTCCTGGCGGGCGTGCATGATCAGGTCGCTGGCGAGCGGCAGTTGCCGGACGGCTTCGTGCGTTTCCGGATCGAGTTCCAGGGACGACTGGTAGTCGAGTTCGTTCCGAATATTTCGCTCAACACTATCGATCGACCCCTCAGCATCGACAAAG
>JBBQSE010000179.1:0-14684 GCA_038214195.1 Planctomycetales bacterium | reverse complement strand
AGATGATTTGTTGCATTACTTTTGCGGCGAGCCATAACCTCCTGATCGGCAACTCGCTCGACGGCGAAGACTACCACGATGAGACCCTGCCCTATGCCGAAGCGGGATTCATGACGATTCAGTATTCACTGGACGGCCCCGTGTCGGATATGGAAACCGCCTCCGATTCTCAAATGTCCGCCGCGTACAAGAAATTCAAAGCGGCTGGCGCGGGGACGCTGAATACACGATCTGTGATTGAGTTTGTCAAGGCCCGGTTTCCTGAAGTCGATCCCGCTCGCATTTACACCGCAGGTCACAGTTCCGCTGGAACCGTTTCGCTGCTGGCTGCTGAGAATTTTCCAGATGTGGCGGCATGTATCGCCTACGCACCGTGTTCAGACGTGGAGGCGTTTCACGCGGAGTTTTCTGGTGCCTGGGGCGTCAGTCAACTGTTGCCAGGGCTGCGCGAATTCGATCGCCGATTCTCTCCGATGGTCAACACGGAGCAACTGAAGTGCCCGGCGTTCATCTTCCAGGCACGCGACGACAGCGTCGTTGATATTGACGAAACGAAGAGATTTGTGAGTCGAGTGAAAGCTAATAATTCTCAGGTCGAATACGTCGAAGTCCCTGACGGCGACCACTACGACTCCATGATCTCCTTCGGAATCCCCCGCGCGATTGAATGGCTCAGGAAGATCGACAACCAAAAGAATTCGAAGCTCTGAAGGCCGAAACACGTTGAGTGCCAAGCATTCGCGTCCACTTTGCCCCCAACCGGCTTTACGCCCGATGGAGTGGACTTAACGACATTTTGGTGAGCGGCACGGCGCTAGCCGCCGGTATTGCCAGCGTTTTTGCGAGATTCACCGGCGGCTAGCGCCTTGCCGCTCACTAAGTCAACGCCATTGGGCTTTACGCCGGTGGAACAAGGGTTTGTCAACTGAAAGGAGTCGCACTCTTCAAACCCAGGTTGCACCGGCATGACGTCGGCGGGGGATGTTTTGTGCAGTCCCATGACGGAACAAATCTCGACGCAATCAGGGAACGCAAAACCACGACGTTTGCGCAGCCCAGGGTTGCCGAAATTCCAGCGACCGTCCAATTCTCCGTGACAGGGCGACTCCCACGGAATATCATTCGGCCCATCTCGCTTCACCAGCCGCGTCGATTACGCACTACGCAAAGCAACTCGCGGCCCGCGAAGCAGAAAAGTTCAACACACGATCTATACGTCGGCTTCCCTGCCGCCGCATAGATGGCAATTCGTTAGCCAGCACGCGCCAGTGCGCAGTTATGCCACTCATGAACGTTGCTGCTCCAATTAACACCCAATGCCAAGAGCGACTCGACTCTTCGCTTTCAACATCGCGTCCTGCGATTCGCACACTCGCGATTGCCGCATTACTTGTTTACGCCGTTGCTTTAGTTGTCCCCGCGATTAATGATGGCGGTCTCAAAGATGGTGCCGTTGTGATGGCTGAACCGCAGCGGGCATCAGGTCTCGGTTGTCTTATCGGAGCAACGATTTGGGGCCTCGTCGCGGCAACGTCCTGGGGTATTTTCGGGACAACATTTGAGGGTGTCTTCGATCTGCATCTGCTGATCTTCCCGGTAGTCAGCATTCTCTTTGTAGTCTCCACATCGCTATTGAGGTTCGATCAACGCAACCAACCGCTCTCGTTCATCATGACTGACACTGTCTTTGCGCGAATCCAGATGCGCCGCCAATGCCTCCTCCAGCGAACCGCCGAAGAATGTTTCCAGCACGTTCTGAAATGCACTGCGTCCCGCTTTGACACGTGCTTCACGCGGTGCATAAATCACCTCGCGACCATCTTGTCTTCGATTCAGATGCCCTTTTTCTTCAAGGATGTGCATCATTCGTCGCGCAAGGGCAATGCGTTAAGTTTTTAACGCAGCCGCCGAATCGGAACTTGCACCCATGACACACTCATTTCTTTTCATCCAGCTGAAACCGGCCATGTTCCGCTGCCATCATGAGGACCAGATAGTCCAGTCTCGCTGCGTTTGCGATCTTTGCGAAGTTGATGCCATTCATCGTGTCAGTCGGCTTGTGATAGTACGGACTGAAGCCACCGAACAGGAACGTGACGGGAATGCCTCGCGCGGAAAATGACGCATGGTCGCTCCGGCCATCGACCCGTTCTTCCTCATCGTACTCAAAGACGAATCCGACCGATTCATTTGCCCTCTCGACCATCTGATGCAGTTGCAGCGAATGATCCCTGCTGCCGACCAGATGAATCGTGTTTTCGTTTTCGGACGCGGGTTCAGAAGTGGATTCCTCGTTGCGTCCGATCATGTCGATGTTCAGCATGCAAATCATGTCGTTCAGTGGTTTAAGTGGATTCGCGACGTAGTGTTTGGATCCCAGCAGACCTCGTTCTTCGGCACAAAATGCGATCATCAGAATACTGCGTTTCGGCGTGATCGGGTTCATATGAATCGCCTTAGCGATCTGCAGCAGTGACGTGGAACCGGAGCCGTTGTCATCGGCACCCGGATACAATTCACCTCGCTGTTCGCCAAGGTGATCGAGGTGAGCCCCAATGCAGATGTGTTCGTGACTGACGGACTCGTCACTGCCGGGGAACCAACCGACGACGTTCGGGACATCAATGGCTTCTCGTTCAATTGACAGTTTGCAATCGACAATTTGCGACGAAGTGAGCATGAGGTTCCTTGATGGCTCCCCTTCCAGAAAAAAATCGGCAGCGGCACCGCACTTCAATGCCAGGGCATTTGCCGCAGCGCGGGTGATCAGGGCGACGGGAATCGTGCTCGGCGTTTGTTCGGACTGGTTGACGGCCTCATCGCGAACTCGACCATCGTCTGCAACAATCAGCAAACATGCAGGCTTTGCTTTGATAACAAATTCGTTGTCCGCTCCGAAATTGCGGCCCGCCTGGACTACGAGAAGTCGCCCGGCGCATTGGCCGTCTGAAATCTCAAGTGGCTGTTTGGCGAGTGTCGCAAATGTCGTTGCCGGCGTGCCTTCGTATGTTCCGGCAAAGGTACTGATTCCATACGAGTTGCCCGCGACACATTCTTCTCCATTCACAACGATTCCGCAGGATTCCGGATGCACCAAAAGTTTGATAAACGGCACGTTCTGATACCACGAACCGTTTTCCCCGGCGGGCTGAAAACCATTGGCTTCCAGCTGAGAAGCAAACCATTTGGCCGCCTTCAAATAGCCTTCCTGTCCGGTTCCGCGACCTGCCATTTCGCCTTCGACAAGGTGTCGAAGAATGGATTCTGAATCAGATTCGGTGATGCTGGCAAAGCCGGTTGCGTATTCTGCTGGAACGGGTGTGGAAGCAGAAAATGCACCGTCGGCGAAGGCAACGGCCGATGAGATGCCACCGATCAGCATTGCAGAAAAGAGGGTGAGCCTGAGTGTTGATGTCACGAGACGTTTCCTTCGATTTGAGTTCGAGGCGATCGGCAGCAACAAATTTAGCTCAGGACGGGCACTTCTGCCCGTCGCGGACCGTCACGGGCAAGAGTGCCCGTCCTACAGCGGATAAATCGTTTTCTGTGGCTCGCCCAAAAAGATCACAAGATTCATCGGTTCAAATAGACCAGATACAGCGACGCAAAAATCAGGATGATGACAAGCGCGGCGTCTGGTTCGATAATCCACCAGCGTTTTTCGGCCCGGTAGAGCAGGCAGATAATTGTCGCACACGTTGTGATGACCACGCAGGCCGCAGTGAGAGCATGAACGTTGGACACGAGGGACATCACGGGCTTGTCAGATGCGACATCGGTCAGTCCCAGGATCAACATGTTGAACGCGTTGCTTCCCATAATGTTACCGATCGCCATGTCATTGGCTTTCATTCGTACGGCGGACAGAGTGGAAATTGCTTCGGGCAGAGACGTCATCATAGCCACGAACACAGTTCCAAAGAATGTTCGCCCCAGTCCGGTTTTAAGCGCCAGATCGTCCGCAGTGTGAGCGAGCGTCGGAGCGACGAAAAAGATCACCGCAGCGCAGGCAATGAATCCGGCAATATTGACCGTCAGGCTGCGATGGCTGGACTCTTCCTTTGCTTCTTCCGGAGCGACGGCTGTGGAGACACGCTGGTCGAGATAAAGTAGTCTGGAACATACGACGTATGTGATGATAAGTCCCCAGCTGCAGGGACCCAGCCGCAGAAATGTCCACTGCGAGTCCAGCAGGATTCCCAGCAGCACAATCGCCGTCATCAGGCACGCCACGATTCCGGAGAGCGCGTGTCCGGAAGCCAGTCGCGAGAAGAGTTTGCCAGGCGTTCGGCAAAGCAAATCGATCACCGCGAGCAGTAAGAGGTTGATGAGCGAACTGCCAAGGACATCGCCCGCCGTGAGGTCGGCCGCATTCATTTTGACGGCGTTGAATCCGATCGAGAATTCGGGCAGACTCGTCGCTCCGGCGAGCAAAACCAGCCCGGTTACGGTCCGCCCCAGTCCGGTCTGATGCGCCAGTCCGTCGGCAAACTTCACCAGAAACATGGCGGCGGCGACAATCACCGCAGCCAGGCCAAGAAACATAAGCGCAAGATTCATTAATCAGTTTTCCTTGATCGCCTGCGGTCGGAGAACGGTTCAGTCTTGCAGGCTGTTGATTTAGTCGAAAACAGTGAGCCGCAAGGCGCTAGCCGCGGGTTTTTGTCTGTATTTTTCAAACAATCAATGCCGGCTATCGCCTTGCCGCTGACTAAATCAACAGGCTGCCTGCGTTGAGAGTTGTAGCGTCTGAACTGCGGCAATACGAAGGACTTTTGCTTCTCAGTGTCGGGGAGATCAGGGAGGCTCTGGAAAAAACGGACAAGGGTCACTAGCATTCTGCGGCCTTTCGACCCCTCATTTCAGAGCCTGTTGACGAGAGTCCGGTGCCATGCCCAAAGTTAAGTTTGTCAACGAAAAAATCACCGTCGATGCCAACGAGGACGAAGACCTGAGAACGGTCGCTCGGAAAAATGGCGTGCAAGTGTATTGGGGGCCGCACAAAGTTTTAAATTGTATGGGCATGGGAACCTGCTGCAGTTGCAAGGTCGTCATTGCCAAGGGAGCTGAAAACGTATCGAAGCGCGGGATCCTTGAGCGCGCGTGGAAATGGCTTAATCCTCTTTTTTCCTTGACGATTTTCTCAAATCCGGACAAAGAAGTACGGCTAGCCTGCCAGGCAAAGGTTCATGGCGATGTCGAAGTCGAAACGCAGCCATCAACCAATTGGCACGGCGAAAAGTTCTGGAATTGATTCTGCACGCAGGCGAAAACTGCGGACAGCGGTCCTCAAGTGGTACGACACACATCAACGTCGCCTGCCGTGGCGTGAATCGGCCGACGCGTATCGCATCTGGCTCAGCGAGATTATGCTGCAGCAGACGACGATTGCGGCAGTCGTCCCCTACTTTGAACGGTTTACGTCGAAGTTTCCGGACGTGGCAGCACTTGCCGCAGCGGATGTCGATGACGTGCTGCGGCTTTGGGAAGGACTGGGTTACTACAGTCGCGCCAGAAACCTGCACAAGGCGGCGCAAATGATCGTGCGGGATCTCGACGGCCAGTTTCCTCCAGATGTCGAGTCGCTTCAGAAACTGCCGGGGATTGGGCGTTACACCGCCGGAGCCATTTGTTCCTTTGCCTACGACCAGCCCGTTCCGATCGTAGAAGCCAATACCGAGCGGCTTTACGCTCGCCTGATCGCTTTGGCGGACGATGTGCGTTCCACAGCAAATCAGCGGACGCTTTGGGATTTTGCCGCCGAGATCGTGCCAAATGAACGCCCTGGTGATTTCAATCAGGCGTTGATGGATATCGGATCCACGATCTGCCGTCCAAAGGACCCGGACTGCGAACATTGTCCGCTTGTCAGATGCTGCGCGGCGTTTTCCAACGGATTGCAGCACGAATTGCCTCGCCGCAAGGCCCGTGTCGCAATCACGGCAGTCGATGAAATCTGCGTCATTGTTCGACGGAAAGATCAGTATCTGCTTCGACGTCGCACGGAAGAAGAGCGCTGGGCTGGCATGTGGGACTTCGTGCGATTCGAAATTGATGAGGCGGAACTGCTGCAACTTCCTTTCACGGCTCTCGAACCGCGTGCGAAAACAAAGTTGGGCAACGCCCGGAATCTGTTCGCCTCTGCGGCAGATGCCTTGCCGGAAACGATCCAACGGAAAGTTCTGGAGCAGGTGGGGGTCGGGTTGGGCCGTGTGATCGCCGCGACCGAGTTTACTTATTCGGTTACAAGGTATCGTGTTCGACTCATGAGTTTTCTATGCGACATCGCCAGCGCGCGGGGTTCTAAAATGAAAGACGCGCAATGGTTCAGTGCGGCTAAGTTGGCAGAGTTGCCGTTGTCCCGAACCGGCCGACAGGTTGTGGAATGGCTGGAAGGTCGAGAAAATCGTCGAACACAGTCGGCATTGCGCACGGACCTGTAGGCCGAACCGAGCAAACCATTTCCCTGCCGGAGCTTCGGCCGACCGATTGGTGTCGGCAGCCAAGCGCTGTGTCCATACGTGAAAGTCTGATGAATCCGAATCCTCGCGAATTTGGCCGAATCAAGAGGTTACGGCATTGGCCAGGTGGCCTAAACGCTTTAGAACTGACCGATCTTATTTTTCCCCTCCAGCCCGATTCCCATGCCACGCTTCAACTATTCCGACGATGATTTCCCCGACGACGACCTCGACTCAGACGAAGGTGAATTCGACAATTCCGAGTTCGACGACGACGAAGAAGAACTAACAATTGAGTGCCCACAATGTGGTTTCGAAATGCTGGAAATCGTCCACCAGTGTCCCAGATGCGGCGAAATCCCGAGTCGCGAATTCCGACAGACAACTTCCCAGCCCCCCTGGGTGATTTTGACAGCCCTGGTGTGTCTTGGACTGCTGCTGTGGTGGCTCGTGGTGTGATCCGTTCGCACTGCTTAAGCACCCGTGCGTAAGTCCTGGGGCATAACTTGGCGAGCGGTGGGTGTCAGCACACCGAGTTGCATGCGTTTGACTCGGAGGGCTTACGCCGCTCCGCTCGCCGAGTTTGCGGCGAGCGGGGCCGTCCGTCATTCCAATTGCAGCGACTCTGGCTTTCACGGTCACAAAACCTCGTCGCTGAACCGCAGTTCTTAATGCGTTGACGCTTGTTTTCGAGTCAGAAGTGTAGAGAATTGCGAAAAGGGTTCCCGCAGCAACGGCGTGAACGATCAAGCTGACTTCGTTCAGGTTTGACAACGTTCGCGGAAATTTGGATCCTGTCGTTTAACCTGTCTTTTTCCTGTCTCATTCAAGATTTTCGCACGAACTTGCCACTGGAGCTTTCCGCTCAATCCCAATGGCAGGAAGACTGTTTGGATCGTGCGGAAACTGTTCGGTGTGTAACGGGCTTTGAGCAAACGCTGCGACAAGGTCGCTTTGGAGCTTTTAAATGGATGACTGGCTGAACCGGTTTGTTGAGGATGGCACGATCGGGGAATCGCAACTCGAGGAAGCCCGCAATATGGCGGCAAATCTCGGGATTCCCGTCGAAGACGCGCTAGTGCGGCTTGGCTATATCTCCTCCGCCGACCTCGGGCAGGCTCAGGCCAGCGAATTCGGCTATGAGTACATTGAACTCGAAGGACGCCAGATTCCCAACTCGGTGATCGAACTCGTGACCGAGTCGATGGCTCGTGAAAACATCGTGATCCCCATCGAATCCGATGGCGATTCTGTGATCATCGCGATGAACAATCCAAACAACATCGAAGTGATCGATAAGCTTCGATTTGTGCTGAACCGCGAGATTCGCCCTGTGATGGCGCCGATGGAATCTATCCAGGCCGCGATCAATCGCCACTATGGGCAGTCCGAAACAGAATCAGTGGACTCCATGATCTCTGAGTTTACGGAAACGCAGATCGACTTCACTGACATCGAAGCCGCCGCCGCCATGCAGGGCGATGAAGACGACAGTGCTCCGATCATTCGCCTCGCAAATCTCATTATCTCTGAGGCCGTGAAGGAACGAGCCAGCGATATTCATATCGAACCGTTTGACGACCGCGTCCGCATCCGTTATCGGATCGACGGCGTACTGCTGGAACGCGACAGTCCTCCCAAGCGACTGCTGGGAGCTCTGGTTTCTCGTTTCAAAATCATGGGGAAAATGGATATTTCTGAAAAACGCAGACCGCAGGACGGGCGTATTAAGACTCGCGCCGGCAACAAGGAATTTGACCTGCGTGTTTCCATCCTGCCAACCAATCACGGGCAGGCCGTCGTAATGCGTATTCTGGACCGTGACAACATCAAAGTCGGCATCAGGAGCCTGGGCTTCAGCGACGAAAATTACCGGACTTTTCAGAACATTATTCGCCGTCCGAACGGCATTTTTTTGGTCACCGGCCCCACGGGTTCCGGCAAGACGACAACACTGTATAGTGCCCTCGGGGAACTTAATCGGCCGGATCGTAAGATTATCACGGCGGAAGATCCTGTGGAGTATTATCTTCCGGGTATCAATCAGGTCGAAGTGAAGCACAGCATCGGTCTGGACTTTGCCCGCATCATCAAAGCTATGTTGCGGCAGGCACCGAACGCTATTCTCGTAGGCGAAATTCGCGACACAGAAACCGGCGAAATGGCGATTCAGGCGTCACTCACGGGGCACCTTGTGTTCAGCACGCTGCACACAAACGACGCCCCTGGGGCGATCACCCGACTGATTGACATGGGCGTTCAGCCGTTTCTTGTGGCATGTTCGCTGATGGCGGTGATGGCTCAGCGACTTGTGCGCGTCGTTTGCCCCAAGTGCAAAGAGCCGTATCAGCCTTCGCCGGAAGAAGTGGAGATCTTCAACATTTCTCCGGATGAAGCGTCGGAAGGTCAGTGGTGTCGCGGCAAAGGCTGCGGCAACTGCAAACACACCGGCTACAAGGGCCGTCGAGCCGTCTTTGAACTCATGACCATGAACAGCACGCTCCGAGAAATGGCGTTCAACAGCGAGCCTGCTCAGAACATTCGCCGCCAGGCCCGTTTGCTCGGTATGAAAACACTTGTCGAAGACGCCAAAGACAAAGCATTCCAGGGCATGACGTCACTGGCGGAAGTCTACAAGTTGTCCAAGGGCGGACATTAGTGTTCATCAAGAGAAAGAGGCCATTGGGGCCTAACTTTGGATACAAGAACTGCTGACTAATTCGACTGTGCCATGTTCGAAGAAGGAAAGGGTCGGGAGTCTTTTTCGGAGAGTTGGATTGTGAAAAACACTAACGTTTCCTTCCGAAAAAGACTCCCGACCCTCTGCTCACACCAATATGGGACAGTCAAACTAAATAATCGATGTTTTAAAAATCAGAAGTCGTGAGACTTCTGACGCTCTGAACTCTCACGAGTTCAGCTACACCAGAGTCTCTCTTTCCAGGTATTGCCATGTCCTCTCCATCCGGTGGGCGTAGTTTTCAAATTGATAAGCTGCTGGAAACAGTGGTCAAGGAACGCGTCAGCGACCTGCACATCTCCGTCGGTCAGCCACCGGTGATTCGGTCGGGCGGGCGAATGGTGCGTCTGGAAACTCGCACGCTGTCCGCCGAAGACACGACAAACCTGATGAAAAGTATTACGCCCGAGCGTAATCAGCAGGAACTTCAGGAACGCGGCGGGACCGACTTTGGATTTGCCTTTGGCGACAAGGCTCGGTTCCGAGTGGCCGTTTTCAAGCAGCGCGGAATGATCGGGATGGTGCTGCGGCGAATCCCCAACGAATTCCTGACATTTGAACAACTCGGCCTGCCACCGGTGGTGCGAGATCTGATTCAGCGGCCACGCGGGCTATTCCTCGTGACCGGACCGACGGGATCAGGCAAAACTACCAGTCTGGCGTCCATGATCAACTGGATGAACCATAACATGGATCATCACATCATCACGCTGGAAGACCCGATTGAGTATTACCACGAACACAAGCATTCGACGATCAATCAACGCGAAATTGGCGTCGATGTCCCCAGCTTTCCGGAAGCTCTTCGCCGCGCTCTGCGAATGGACCCGGACGTGATTCTGGTGGGGGAAATGCGAGACCTTGAAACCATTTCGGCGGCCATCACGGCGGCGGAAACGGGCCACGTCGTGTTTGGGACGCTGCATACTACCGGTGCTCAGGGGACGGTTGACCGTATTATTGACGTATTTCCGACAAACCAGCAGGAACAGATTCGAACTCAGCTGGCGAATGCAATTATTGGCATTCTCAGTCAGGCACTGCTGCCTCGCAAACCAAAGGGGCTGGTCGCGGCGTACGAACAACTTGTGGTTACGCCAGCCATCGCCAACCTGATTCGCGAAGGCAAAACGTTTCGAATCAACAGTTCTATTCAGACTGGTCGCAAGTTCGGCATGATCTTGCTGGACGACTCGCTGTTCAACCTCTGGAAGAACGGGATCTGTGAAGAAAAAGACGTGATGTACAAGTCCAACAATCCTGGCGAACTTCGGGCTCGTATCGAACGCGCGAAACGCGGTGTCTTCGACGACAGCGAAGAAGAAGATGACGATGAATGATTTTCGATTTGTGATTTGTGATTTGCGATTTGAAAACTGAACACTGAAAACTGAACACTGAAAACTTGATATGGCACAACGCAAACTCGGACAAATTCTGGTCGATCTCGGTTATATCAATGACGACCAGCTCTGGGACATTCTTGAAGACCAAAAGCAAAGTCCCGGCACCGTCATTGGGCAGGTTGCTGTTCGCATGGGGCTTGTGACGCAGGCCCAGGTGACAGAAGCCCTTGCCGAGCAATGGGGTATGCCGGTCGTCAATCTGGAAGAGACCAATATCCAGTCCAATGTGCTGGAACTTGTGCCTCAGACGATGGCAGAAATCTACAAGATCATGCCAGTCTCGTTGAAAAACAACGTGTTGACCGTCGCGATGGCCGACCCGCAAAACGTGGCGGCTCTTGATGACCTTCGGAATTTTCTGGGACACGAAATACGCGGAGCCGTCTCATCAGCTCCGGAAGTCGAAGCCGCCATCGCTCGCTATTACGCGGATCGTGAAGAAAGCATCGAAGACGTCATTGATTCGATGAGCACCGATGATGACGACGAGAAACGCATTCGAGGCTACGATCTGGCATCCGAAGAGGAAATGTCAGATTCCCAGCCCATCAAGAAGCTGCTCAACATGGTGATGCTGCTCGCGATTCGTGACCAGGCGAGCGACATCCATTTTGAGCCGTTTGAAGATGAATTCAAAATTCGCGTGAAGGCGGATGGTGTTCTTTTTGAAATGGTCCCGCCACCTCGGCATCTGGCCAACGCCATTGTGAGTCGTATTAAAGTCATGTCCAATCTGGACATCGCCGAGCGTCGCTTGCCGCAGGACGGTCGTATTGAACTGAACGTCGGCGGCAACAATGTCGACTTGCGTGTGAGCGTGCTGCCGACACTGTTTGGCGAAGCGGTGGTCATGCGAGTCCTTGACCGAACGGTTGTGGCCCTCGACCTGAACAAGATCGGGATGGATGCTGTCCTTTTGGCGAAATTCCGGCAAATCCTGAAGCGACCAAACGGGATCGTGCTTGTCACAGGCCCCACGGGCAGCGGCAAGACGACAACGCTGTATTCAGCATTGAACGAACTGAATGATACAGAAACCAAGATCATCACCAGCGAAGACCCGATTGAATACGATATCGATGGCATTATTCAGGTTCCGGTGAATCCTGACGTGGGGGTTACGTTTGCCAACGTGCTGCGAGCCATCCTGCGTCACGATCCGGACAAGATTCTGGTCGGAGAGATTCGAGACTACGAGACGGCTGAAATCGCCGTTCAGAGTTCGCTCACGGGACACCTCGTGTTTAGTACTCTGCACACCAACGACGCGCCGTCCGCGATTACTCGACTGCGTGACATGGGCGTGCCCGCGTTCCTGATCACTGCGACCGTCGAAGCGATTCTCGCACAACGACTGGTTCGCCGAATTTGCAGTGAGTGCCGGACGGAGTTCGCACCTTCCGACGAACTGCTGATGGAACTGCAACTGCCCCTGGACACCGCTCGAAAGTACAAGTTTTACTACGGCAAGGGTTGCGCAAGGTGCAATAATTCGGGCTACAAGGGACGCGTCGGGATCTATGAAATGATGATCATGTCCGACGAAATTCGCGATGCGATAGCCGCCGAAGCGTCCGGCGACGACCTTCGCGACATCGCCCGCCAGCAGGGAATGACCACGCTGCGGGAATCTGGACTGAAGCTGATTTTCGACGGAGCAACCACCATCGACGAAGTCGTGAGAGAAACTGTGATCGAAGACGTGTCTTAGAATGTGTGAATACTGAATGTCCAGTCTCCCCCTGGCAAGCAGGCTGTCGATTTAGTCGAAAACCGTGAGCGGCAAGGCGCTAGCCGCCGGTAATTGTTGGACAAACATTGGGAAAAACCGGCGGCTAGCGCCTTGCCGCTCACTAAATCAACAGACTGCAAGGGGGGAGAAGGTGGCCGCAGGCCGGATGAGGGGGAGCACTCAATTTGAACAACAATCCTCTTCCAGTCTGTATCATTCTGCTGCGGCAAAACGCTGCAGCAACACCGAAAACTGATCGTGACGTTTTGAAATCTCGTTGTAAACTTAACATTAACAGTGCCTGCAGGGCTTAAGTCCTCAACGGCATGAACTTTGCGACTGAAATCCGGATGAGTTGCGCAGGGGCCAGAGCCCGAATCAGCGCATCCAGGTTTCGGCACGGTAAATTCTGACTGAAGGAGTTTCTTCAGTCACCACCGAAACTTTCTGGAGAAATCGGCATGCCAACCTTTGCATATGAAGCAATGGACAGCTCGGGGCTGGAGGTGAAGGACACCATTGAGGCCCCTTCGGAAGCCGAAGCCCAGACGATGATTCGGGAAAAGGGCTTCTACGTCACAAAGATCCGCGAGAAAGAGCGGAAGAAGAAAGAAACAAAAAAAGGCGGCGGGGCCGCCAAGGGGAAGAAGCCGGGCAAGACGTTCACGATTGGTGGCGTCCCACAGAAGTTGCTCTGTACCTTCACGCGACAGCTTTCAACACTGCAGGATGCCGGACTTCCGGTGCTCCGCAGTCTGCGAATTCTCGAGGGTCAAAATAAACCGGGGGCACTTAAAAATGCTCTGATGGACGTCATCGAAGATATCGAAGGCGGTAACACCCTGTCGGAAGCAATGGCCAAGCAGCCCAAAGCGTTCGACAACCTGTACGTCAACATGGTGAAAGCCGGGGAGGCCGGCGGTGCTCTGGAAGTCATTCTGCAACGCCTGGCGGAATTCAAGGAAAAGGCTCAGTCGCTCAAGCGAAAAATCACCGGGGCCATGATTTATCCGGGTGCGGTCATCACGGTGGCCGTGGCGATTGTGTCATTTATCATGATTTTCATCATTCCAAAGTTCAAAGAAATCTTCATTGGTTTCGGAGTGGAACTTCCGCCTCCGACCATTTTGCTGATTACCTGTTCGGACTGGATGATGAGTTACTGGTACATGATGTTTATCGGGCCGATCGCGTTCGTGATATTTATCAAGATCGTAAAGAAGAACAAGACGGGAGCGTACGTGATCGACTGGCTCTCGTTACGCATACCGCTGATAGGAAAGATTTTACATATCGGCACGATCGCGCGAGTGACTCGAACGCTCGGAACATTGATTGCGTCGGGTGTGCCAATTCTGGAAGGACTGTTGATTTCCCGCGACACAGCGGGCAATGCTGTGTTCGTGCGAGCCTTTGACAATATCTATTCGGCCATCCGCGAAGGGGAAACGATTGCGGTGCCGCTGCGAGAATCAAGGATCGTGGACGACATGGTGGTCAACATGGTGGACGTGGGTGAAGAAACGGGTGCCCTCGACGACATGCTCTACAAGGTCGCCGACGTGTACGATGAAGAAGTTGAAGTACGCGTGGAAAGTCTTGTGAGTCTGCTGGAACCGATCATGGTCGTCGTACTCGGTCTGATCGTCGGCTTCATCGTGATCGCTCTGTTCATGCCCCTGATTAAACTATTGAACGACCTGTCCTAAACAGTAGCCCGACCAGTCCTCAGGTCGGGATTCCCTTGCATTCCTCAATCAAAAATCTCAAATCAAAAATCAAAAATTCCCACGAGTCTTCCCATGAAACTCAACCATAAATCATCCGCCACACCAACCACCCGTCACGGGTTCTCCCTCATCGAACTGATGGTGGTGATCGTGATCATCGCCATCCTGATCGCACTGATTCTGCCGGCGTTGAATGCGGCGCGGATTTCGGCTCGCATCACAGCTGTCTCCACCGAGATGACGCAGCTGGATCAGGCGATCGTGACCTTTGAAAGCAAATTTAAGAGTTTGCCTCCGAGCAGCCTCACGATTCCAACAAACGAAGCGGGCTGGTCAGCAGCGGATCGAGCGAAGATTTTGCGGGTGTGGGATCAGTTCGATTTTTCAACCTGCGGCGGCTTGGGCAGCCTTTCAGCGGGCACACCAGGAACTTATCCCGGCTCACCTGTCTACCTGAATGGTGCGGAGTGTCTGGTGTTTTTTCTTGGAGGGATAAATTCTAATCCCACTGGGCCACCTCAGTTTATTGGCTTTGCCAACAATCCGCAGTATCCGTTGGCCGTTTATCCTGCGAACCGCGTTGGGCCATTCTTTGAGAATTTTCTTGCCACTCGA
>JBBQSE010000178.1:0-14699 GCA_038214195.1 Planctomycetales bacterium | reverse complement strand
GCCGTGCGAGATCTGGTCAACCAGATGAAGACCAGCACAGATCCGAACTACTGTGTTCGCGTGACGGCGGACGAAGGGGCCATTGGCGATCAGTTCCTGCGGGAGTTTCAGGACAATGAAAAGACAATCCCCACAATCCTGACGACTTCACAGAAGCTGTCCACCGGCGTGGATGCTCGCAACGTGAGAAATATCGTGCTGATGCGTCCAATCAATTCCATGATCGAATTCAAGCAGATCATCGGCCGAGGGACTCGACTCTACGATGGCAAGGACTATTTCACAATCTACGACTTCGTGAAGGCGCACCACCACTTCAGCGATCCTGAATGGGACGGCGACCCTGATCCACTGGATGGAGTTGTTCCTTGTTCAGCATGCAATCAATCCCCGTGCGTCTGCGAAAAGCCTGAACCCGAACCCTGCCCAGACTGCGGCAAACGCCCGTGCGAGTGCCCACCAGAACCGTGCGAAGTGTGTCTTCAGGTGAAGTGCGTCTGTGAGAAAAAGAAAAGGGCCAAAGTCAAACTGGCCGACGGCAAGGAACGCAACATCCAGCACATGATGGTCACATCGTTCTGGCATCCCGGCGGAACCCCGATGTCCTCGCAGCAGTTTATGGAAATGCTGTACGGCAAACTGCCTGAGTTCTTCAAAGACGAAGCCGAACTCCGAGCAATCTGGAGCGCCCCCGACACACGCAAAAAACTGCTGGAAGGCCTGGCGGAAAAAGGCTTCGGCAACGAACAACTGACGGAAATGCAGAAGATCATCGACGCCGAAAAGAGCGACCTCTTCGACGTCCTCGCCCACGCCGCCTGGGCGCTGCCACTCGTCACCCGAGAACACCGAGCCACCATCGCACGTCCCGCGATCAGCACCCACTTCAACCAGAAGCAGCAGGCGTTCCTTGAATTCGTCCTCGCCCACTACATCACCGAAGGCGTCGGCGAACTCGACCGCGAAAAGCTGACGCCACTGCTAAAGCTGAGATACCACAACTCACTTCCCGATGCTCTCGCTGATCTTGGCAAGGCTGACGAAATCGGCCAGGTCTTCGCAGGCTTCCAGCGGTATCTTTACCAGCAGCATGGGTTGGCGTAATGATCGGGAATAGCGAAAGCAAATTTACCCGCCGAAGTTGCCCGGCCAAAGAAGCGCCCCGAACAAGTCGCCACCGTTCGCCAGTCACTTCAGGACCACAAAGGCCCAGGGCTAAATCCGGGAAATGCTCCCCACATCAAAAGCGGGATCTGAACTGCCTGTTGTGTTTGTTTGGTTTCGGAATCCCACTTTATCGGAAAGTTGCCCCGTCAAGAATGTGTAGATTCGGCTGGAGTCTTTGAAACAAACAAGCAATCTGGACAAGCCGTTCAAATCGATCCTGCATTGGGCCGGACTGGTGCCGTGGCCAAAGCTATTCCAGAATCTGAGGGCGAGCTGCGAAACGGAATGGCTGAACGAAGGCCACCCTGCTCACGTCGTGGCGGCATGGATCGGGCATTCCGTGAAGGTTCAGCGGGACAGTTACGCTCAAATCACAGACGGGCATTTTGAGCGGTTCAACAATCACTTGGAACCAGCGTCAAAAAGTGGCCCCACTGGTGGCCCCGTAGCGGCTCGCATTGGCAAGAAACCTGCGGAAATTGGGGGGCCACCAGTGGGGCCACTTCTCGCAAAAACGCAAAAAACCCCGAAAAACCAATGTTTTCCGGGGTTTCAAGTAGCGGCGGAGGGATTCGAACCCCCGACCCGCGGATTATGATTCCGCTGCTCTAACCGACTGAGCTACGCCGCCAGGCAAAGTTGCTGCAAAGAGGAGACACACGAAGGGTCTTTTCGTTCGCAGAAAGCGCGGGAGTTTAGCAAAAACTGCCAGCACAACAACCATCTTGAAGCAAATTGCCGACCGTGTCATTGCCGGCATCCGACTCCCGGAAAATCCCGGCTCCGCGTGGTTCAATTCGCCATCGCGCAATCCACGGCTTTCGGTAATGTTGCGGATTCAGAACATTCCAGGCTGTGGCAGCGGCATGGGCGACATCGGCGTCGGCAAAAACGGCGTGTTTTCGATGTTCGACCAATTCGTTGCAATCAGTTTTTCCGACTGTAGCGGTCACCACAATTGTTCTGTGTTGGTACTTCAAACCGGTTGCATGATTGCCCTGTCCGTCGCTTGGGGATCAAGTCCTGTAAATGAGGTCGTCGAAGAGTATGTCAGGAATGTGCGCTCTCTGCGCGCTGATGATTCACTCTTGAAAACTATCGAGGTAGACGCAATGAAAAGGCTCATGCTGGGAGCCGCGGTTGCAGTTACTATGCTGCTGAACAGCGGGATGTTGAAAGCCGGACTGCTCGGATCGGGCGGATTTCGCGGCTGCGCAACGTCCGCCTGTTCATCGTGTGGTGACTTCGTCGCAGCTAGCTGTGGATGTGGTCCGCAATGTCAAACGGTTCAGGACGTCGTGTGGGAAACACAACAATACACCTGTATGAAGACGGTGTATGATCAATGCACGGAATCCTATCCGGTCTCGTGCAACCGAAACGTGTATACGACCTGCTACCGGGACGAGTGTTACACGGTCTGCAAGCCCGTCTATCAGACCTGCTATCGCACGGTGTCGTGCAACGTCTGCAAGCCCGTCTACCAGACGTGTTACCGTGACGTCACCTGCCGCGTTCGCAAGCCGGTGTATCAGACCTGTTACAGAGACGTTTGCTGCACAACCTGCAAGCCGGTGTATCAGACCTGCTATCGCACGGTTTGCTACAACGTTTGCAAGCCTGTCTACCAGACATGCTACAAAGATGTCTGCTGCACCACCTGCCGGACGGAGACTGAGACCTGCTACAAAGACGTGTGCTACACCGTCTGCAAGCCCGTCACGGATTGCAAAACTGTTGATGTCTGTTCCGGAGAATGGGTGACAGAAACGCACCACATTCCGGGGCCGGTTGTTGAAAAATGCGTCTGCGACCCCTGTAACCCCTGCTGCTGCAAAAAGGTCTGCGTCCAGTGTCCAGGCCGAACCGTTTGCTGCCGCAAGTGGTGTCCGAAGACGATCCAGAAGACCATTACCTGCACTCGCATGGTTCCGGAAGTCTGCCACAAGCAGGTTCCTTACACGATTTGCCGTCAGGTTCCCGTTCACACGGTGAAGAAAGTGCCTTACACTACGTGCTCAGTTGTGACAGAAACCTGCCAGAAGCAGGTACCTTACACAACCTGCACGATGGTTCGTCAAACCTGCACTCGCAAAGTCCCTTACACGACGTGCAGCTATCACGAAGAGTGCATCACTCGCCGGATTCCATATACAACCTGCCGCATGGTCAGCGAATGTATTACACGTCAGGTCCCATACACCACCTGCCGAATGGAACAGCAGACCTGCACTCGCAAAGTGCCATACACGACTTGCCGTCAGGTTTGCGAAACCAAAATGGTCACGCGTCAAAAGTGCGTGCCTCGCCAGGTTTGTGTGACGATGACTCGCTGCGTGCCTCGCGTTGTGTGCCGCACGGTTCAGACCTGCTGTGATCCCTGTGGAGAGGGCGATGCTGGCTGCACAAGTTCCGTTGAGTAAGCGGCAAGCCGCCTTTCACTGCCAGGCATGGACAGGGTTGTCAGTGGCCGGTTTGAACTGAATCGATTTCCAGCAGTCACTTCAAGGATTACGCAGACCACTGAAATCAACCTTATAAACTCAACAGGGAGACCGTGACTTACGGTCTCTCTGTTTGCGTTAAGCCAAATTGAGGAGACGGATCGACCAACCGCAGAACAGACACCTTTGTTTGTGTCGCAACGAGATGACGGGCAGAAGTGCCCGTTTTACGGTATGCGGGAACGCAGAAAATAGAAGCGACCATCTTCCGCTCCGATCACCAGATCCTGTTGACCATCGGCGTCGAAATCAACGGTCGTCGGACTGGTGTCATGGGCATCGATTTTCGTCGAGCTGACATCACCAATGCGTTGAAATTTCCATATGCCGCCGCTGTGATCGATCTGCCGCCAAAATTCGGCGTTCGTCCCATTGATCAGCAGGTCCGGTCGGCCATCCTGGTCCCAGTCCGCCACATGCAGTTTCCGGCGACCACTCTTGCCGCCGCTGCCCGGATTCAATTGCAGTGGCTGCCCGTTTTCGTCGCACAGGACGCGTTGTCCCGGATGAAGTATCAGTTCTGTGCCGATCCGTTCTCGTCGCCAAAAGCAGAGCCAGCCCTCGTGGTCCAGCATGACCAGATCGTTGAGTCCATCCGTGTTCAGATCGGCCGCCGCGGGAGTCGTTCGCCATTGAGTCACCAACTCGCCCGGCGCGGGATTCCACCAGTTCCATGCGGGCTTTGGCGGATGACTGGGATCTGGCCATTGAACCAAAATTGGAATGGCTGTTGCAAGTTGTGGTTCTGAGCGAGTGCCCACGTTGCGGTACCAGTGAACGCGGCCCCAGATCGAGTTGGCGAGGATGTCCGGCAATCCATCGTGATCCCAGTCGATCGCCGACACGGTCGTGTAGCCCCACTTCGCTTCGCAGGGTCCCTGAATCGAGCCGTTCGGGCCTGCCATGATCCGAATGGTCGCGCCGTCGCTGGTTGGCAGTCGCCGGGGGGCCGCCCATTTTGGAGGATCAACGCCAGGGCCGCTCAGGTTCTCAAAGAATTCGATGTAGCCAGCCGTATTGCCTGTGATGATGTCGTCGTCCCCGTCGCCATCCCAATCAATCGCGGAAGGCGATGCCAGAGCGCCGGATTTGAGTTCATCGGCGACTTGTTGAAAGTAGTATGGCGTCTCAAACTGTGGCATTCCATCGACGACAATACCGGTGTGTTCGATCAACGCGACTCGACCATCTTCGTCTCCGACAATCAGATCGACATCGCCGTCGTGGTCCCAGTCGATCGCATGTGGCACGATCATCTCAAGATCCATCGCGATGACCTGGCCGTCGTTAACGAGTGGTCGTCCTTCACTGAAAGCAGGTTTTGTACGCGTGCCGATGTTTTGAAAGTAAGTAAAGCTGTCGAGGAAACTGCCGCAGACGAGATCCAGGTCGCCGTCACCGTCGAAGTCCGCGAGGTTTTGTCCCGGTCGACCAAACGTGCTGATCGGGATGCCGTTGGCGAGTAACGGTTCTGGTGCTCCATATTCGGGTGCCGCATCCGTCGCTTTATTCCGCAGCCACAGGACGTGACTTTTCAGCGGTCCGCCGGTCCAGACGCCCTGCCAGTTGTAGTCTTTCCACCAGTCGTTTTCGGTGAACCAGCCGAAGTCCGTCCAGTCCCCGTGACCGACCAACAGATCATGCGCGCCGTCTCCATCGTAGTCAACGAACCGCCAGAAGTTATCGCGATTGTGCTGGATCGGAATCACGGTGGTGGAAGGAAAGATTGCGGTACTGGTTTTCCAGTCACCCTCTCGAAATCCCGTGAGTTCCTGGTTGCCAGCGAGGATGCGTGGTCTGCCGCTGATCATCGACAATGTCATGTCTCTGCTGGCAGGACCAAGCCGCACGCCAGCTTTAAATATTGGATGACGTTCGGTCGAATTCGCGCCGGGGTTTTCAAAGTACCAGACTCCGTTGGATGGACGGTCCGGACATGCGACGAGCAGGTCCAGATCACCGTCCGAGTCGTAGTCCATCGGCATCGGCCAGGCCCAGAGCCCTACTCCCAGATCAACAACCAAATCCGGATTGTTGTATTTGAGGCGAGTGAGCGGCGGCAGATCCTCAGCGACGGCGTTGGTGCAGAGAAACAGGCCAGCCAGTGAGATCAGGATTTTCTGCATTGATGGATTCCGGGAATGAGCGGTAAGGCGCTAGCCGCCGGTATTGAAGCAAGAAACAAAAGAAGAACCGGCGGCGAACGCCCAATGGTACTCGATTTGCGATTAAAGTAGCCGTCACTCTCTGAGCGACGAATGCCAAAGGCCGCGTTTTGTGGCCTGCCTCACTCAGAGAGTGAGGTCTACTATGTGAAATCCAGTGCCATTGGGGTAGCGCCGTGCCGCTCACATCTTTCCGATCAATTTCACAGTCCCTGCGGCCGATGCGGCCAAACTCAGGGGGCGACTCATCCACGACTGCGGCCGTTTGTGACTCGCTCAGCAGCGAGCCACAGCGTACACTTCATCCGCCCGGTTGTTAATGTAAATGATGCGTAGCCAATGTGTCTCGCGACCAACAACAACAAAAACAATTGTCGATAACTGTCGGTTTTCTGGAGGCTCTATGAGTGATCTGTTGCGATCTATTTCGTTGATTGTCGTGCTGATTGCCAACTCGACCATTGTTGCCGCTGAAGAGATCGCGGCACCTGCGACAGTCGCGGTGTTACCGGCTGTTGGCACCATCTTTCATTCATCCGACTCGTTGCAGTGCGATGTTGATTCGAGTGAAGATGCCCGCGAGTGCCTGCAGGGACTTCGCTGGACGCCGTCGGATTTTGAAGTACGCTGCGAGGCTGCTGAAGCGGAGCGTGGCGACATGCTGATTCGGTTCAACTCGCCGATTGATACTGGCAGTCCCGAGAATGACAACGTTTCGATGGAATGGTATGTCGCACGTGACAAGATGCGGAGACCGATTGCGGCGCGGGCGGTGGTGATCGTCCATGAGTCGGGACGCGGGATGACCGTGGGCAGAGTCTTTGCTCGTGGCCTGAACGCTCAGGGGCTGCATACGTTTCTGATCCATCTGCCGGGATATGGAAATCGAAAGTCCGAGAAGTCGGGCCGGGTGGAGTTCATTCTGCCGGGAATGAAACAGGCGATTGCGGACGTTCGTCGTGCCCGGGATGCGATTGTCAGTCTGCCACTTGTGCAAAGCGATGTGGTAGGCGTCCAGGGAACCAGTCTGGGTGGGTTTGTGACGTCAACCGTGGCGGGACTGGATCGCGGCTACGAACGTGTCTTTGTGCTGCTGGCGGGCGGCGATCTGTCGGCGGTCGTGCAGAGCGGAAACCGGGATGCGGCAAAGATTCGAGCCCAGCTGGAGGCCATCGGGGTGACCGGGAAAATGATTACCGCACTGTCAAGACCGATCGAACCGTTGCGGCTGGCGCATCGGATTGACGGAGATCACCTGTGGCTCTACAGCGGAAAATACGACGACGTGGTTCCGCCATCGTCGTCAATAGCGCTGGCGAAGGCGGCGCGATTGCCTGAAGGACATCACGTCGAGATGCTGGCCGATCACTATTCCGGCGTCGTCTACCTGCCGATGGTAATTCAGGAAATTTATCGAAAAATGGCGAATGAGCCGAAAGTCGATCCTGCAGCGGAGTGACATCCTGATTCTTCGGAACTTGTCTTCAGCTTTGCGCACCGTGCAGATTCGTTCAGCGACACGGCGGAGCCAGTTTATCTGTCTCTGATTCGCCACTCTTTTGCCGCGTCCCCGCAATTTCAGGCTAGAGTTGGGGAAAGGCGTCCTGCCGTCCGTTCTGAACGACCTTGCGAATTCTGTCCGTGGGAAATTCCGGGACCGATGAGTGATTCCTTGTTCCGGAACAGAATTGAATGTCCCCCGCCCTTGCCAACCGGAGTGTGTCTCATGCGTGAATTGCTCAAGAAACTGATCAAGGACGAAAGTGGAATTATCGTGTCTTCAGAAATTGTTCTGGTCGGCACGATCCTTGTGATTGGCTGCATTGTTGGCCTGTCGAGTCTGTCCTACGCCGTCAACAATGAATTGAATGACGTCGCTCAGGCCTGTGACAATTCTTACAACGGACAGAGTGCTTACTCAACCCAGAATAACTACCAACTCACGAGCAGTCAGGGACAGCCTGAAATGGCTGGCTACGGTTACTGATTTTCGGTAGATCATCAAATTCCGGGTGGCACTCGAAGAATTCGCTGCCATCGTTCGCCAACACCCTCGTCGGAGTCACGCTCGACGGGGGTGTTGGCATTTTTGCGCGGGCATCCTGCCAAAATCGGTTACAATCATGGAGTCAACTCTTCGTGGTTGGGATTCCTGGTTTCGTAATACTCGCAGTTCATGGTTCCTGAATGAAGTCATCTGCAAAGCGGCCCCTGATCGCCGGCAAGCATTTTTCCCGCATGCATCGCTGGCTTGAAATGGAGGGCGAGGCGGAACGAGAACGGTTGACGCAGCGGAGGAAGGCCCAGTCGTCCGACACAGCTGAACGCACCGGGGAGACGTTGCTGGATCTTGTCATCCGAACTCACACGACAGGACTTGGTGGGCGTTACCTTGTGACACTGGCCAAACGTCGATCCCCGGATCGATTGCCGTGGCATCGATTCAAAGTTGGCAGTCCGATTCTGCTGTCCGACAATTTTGACGAAGACGCGGAATCCCTGCAGGGAGTTGTCAGCGCCCGGAGAGTCGATTCGCTGGAAGTGGCCGTCGATGACTGGCCGTCTGGTGATCGCTTCCGCCTGGATCTGTCTCCCGATGAAGTGACGCGCAAGCGGCAGACTGTGGCATTGCAGGCGGCAGGGAAAGCCTCTGGTCGTCACGCTCAACTGCGCGACATCCTGCTGGGCGATCGCGAGCCTACCTTTTACCGGAACCCAAAACTTAGGGAAGTCATATCCCCGAGACTGAATCCCTCGCAGCACGAAGCCATTCGCCACGCACTTGCGGCCAATGATTTGGCAATTATTCATGGGCCGCCAGGGACGGGAAAAACGACAACGGTTGTGGAAGTCATCCGGCTGCTGGTGGCCCGCGGACAGCGGGTTCTGGCGTGCGCTCCCAGCAACACTGCCGTCGATAATTTGCTGGAGCGTCTGCTGGCGATCGGCGAATCCGCCGTAAGACTCGGCCATCCTGCGCGGGTCTCCGAGGATCTGCGTCTGCATTCACTCGATTCACTCGCCGGACGGCACGAAGCCATGATGATCGTCCATCAGATGATGCGGGAAGCGGAACAGATTGAACGCAAGGCGGAGCGTTATACGCGAGGTCGACCGCCTCACGGTCACCGGGGTCAGCAGCGTCAGGAAGCCCGAGAACTGAAACGCCAGGCACGGATCCTGGAAAAGCAGGTTATCAATGACGTGCTGAAAGACGCTCAGGTGATTTGTGCAACCACATCACTGGATGATTCGATCCTGGACGACCTGCGGTTCGACGTACTGGTGATTGACGAAGCCTGTCAGAGTGTGGAGCCAGGCTGCTGGGTGCCGCTGCCACGCGCGAATCGACTGATCCTGGCGGGCGATCACCTGCAACTGCCGCCGACGATCTTGTCTGATGCCGCCAAACAGGAAGGCTATGCTGTCAGCATGATGGAGCGACTGGTAAATCATTATGGAGATCAGGTGACACGTCAGCTGACTGTGCAGTATCGCATGCACGAGTCCATCATGGGATTTTCGTCGCAACACTTTTACGACAACTCGCTGGTTGCGGACGATTCTGTCCGCGCGCATGTTTTGACTGATCTGCCAGGGATCCAGCGTGATTTGGTATCGGACGATCCCGTGACTTTTATTGACACGGCTGGAACGGGATGGCTGGAAGAAGTTGAGCCTGAGGGCCTGAGCAAACGAAATCCGGAAGAAGGCCGACTGGTTTTGAAGCAGGTAAACGCTCTGATCGACGCGGGCCTGTCGCCGGACGACATCGCGGTGATCGCTCCGTACGCGGCTCAGGTACGGTGGCTGCGAGAAAACTCAATCTATGATCGACTGGAAATCGACACGGTCGATGGATTTCAGGGGCGAGAAAAGGAAGCCGTTGTGATTTCACTCGTGCGTTCCAACACAATTGGCGAGATTGGATTTCTATCGGATGCCCGGCGGATGAACGTTGCACTGACACGCGCGAAGCGCAAAATGATCGTTGTCGGTGACAGTGCGACGCTGGGGGCTGACCGGTTTTTTCAATCACTGCTCACGTGGATCGAGCAAACCGGCACCTATCGCACGGCGTGGGAGTTTATGGATTAAGGATCGCTCGATAAATAGCTGTCCGAAACGAAGTAAGCGGCAAGGCGCTAGCCGCCGGTATACTGCAGTCGATATCACCGGCGGCTAGCGCCTTGCCGCTCACTTATTGATCGAGTGATCCTAACGGGAATCTACCGGCCCCGAAGCGGGACTCGTCAGAGTTCCGTTCTGACGTCTTACGACTTCAGCGACCAGATGCTGCGGAACGCATCGCTGCTACCGTGTCACCGCGCCGATTTCTTCGAAATGAATTCGGATGTCGCGCAACGTTGCAGGCTGAAACATCGTCGTGCCGAATCGTGTCGATACGATTTTCTTCTTCACCGCCTCTTCTTCTTCCGCTGGAAAAACGGCGAGACACGGCACTTTCTGGGATCGGGCGTACGCCTGCACCTGAGGAAACAGAGTCAGGATTTCTTCCAAATTGTTGTCGGCAAGGAACAGGATGCCGTCGGGTGGCTGTGCCTTGAGCAAGTCGAAGGCAAACTCGGGCGACTTCGCAAAGGCGACATCAAAGCCCTTGCTTTCAAAATACTCTTTGATCTTCGAGCTTCGTTTTCGCAGTGTATCGACGACGAGCAGTCGAAAATCAGGTTTCAACTCAATCCGGATTGGTTTCTTGTCCGAGGGCAGCTCGTCCACTGTCTGACCAAGCTCTGCCATGACAGCGCGAAGATCTTTGACAATTTCAGTGGCCGTCTGGTAGCGTGACGAAGGACTGACTTCCATCATCCGACCGCAAACTCGAGCGATCGACTGAGGCAGATCCGGGCGACACGATTCCACAGGCCGTGCATTTGAATATCGGCTGAGCAGCAATTTCTCTTCCCGGTCCCGAGTTCGTTCCCAGGGGCCTTCACCGACAAGCAATTCGTAATAAATCGCTCCTGCAAAGAACTAGTCGCTGCGAGGGTCATTTCGCGGTGCATTCGTGCCACGTTCGAGCGATGCGTATTCCAGGGCACGCTGCACCTCGTCACTTGTCCCTGCCTGACTGGGAGACTCCGCGCCCGCGAGTCCGAAATCGACCAGCTTGGCAACGCCCGTGCTGCTCATCAGGACGTTGGTCAACTTGAGATCGCGGTGCGAGGCACCCATTTTCAGTGCGTACTCAAGTCCCTGACAAATCTGCAGAATGCAGCGCGTCGCCTCCGGGGGAGACAGGGTGCGGCGAATCTTGAGGAAGTCACGCAGGTTGCCGCCTTCCACAAATTCCATCGTGAAAAAATGAAATCGACCTTCGTTTCCGATTTCGTAAATCGGCACAATATTCGGATGGAGGAATTTTTGACAGAGACGCGCCTCTCGTTCAAAACTGGCCACGGTTCTCGCATCGTCGGCCCAGCGTTCACGCAGCAACTTGAGGGCCACAACTCGGCCGTCGTCCACCGACGTCGCTCGAAAGACCCTCGCGAAACTGCCGGACGCATTCCGATACAGCAGTTTGTAGTTTCCCAGGACAAGTCCTTCGGTCTCTCCTTTCTGGATACGACCGGTCTGCAACGGCGTCAGCAGTTGCCGACGTTCCAGAATCTGCAACATCGATTCAAGTGACGTAGATCGGGGGATTTGCTCATCGATCGAATTCCAGTCGTCCAGCGACAGCAGTCGCGACGTTAATAGAAAGGACTTGAGTCCATCTTTAGACTTAATCTGCGGCATGGACCGTCTATCGATCGCTTTATGAGTGCGGGATTCTGCAGCAGTCTGTGTTGCAGTAAGATTCATCTGTCGTCCCCTGGAACGATTTAATTCACCGAAATTGCGTGAATCAGCACTGAGAAGGCTCTCAATGCAAGATCGATTCCAAACGCGGGGGATTACCCAAATCGTAACACGTTCGATATTCATGACAACACTTCGTGTCTGGATTCTTCAAGGGATCAGCAGTCTACACCTTTTATGAATCGCCATTCGCGGAACGCCGCAATCTGCCTGCGGAATTCATTCGATCCTGGACAGATGAACCGCTACGATTGGCGAAAACGGAACCGACGAGATCTGTCCTTTACTTTACTTCTCTTCCCGAGTGAAATGTGCTTGAGTTTTCCAGCCAGAATAGCCAGCAGGATGTCCTCGTCACGGGACTGGGGCTTGTTACGCCGCTGGGATACTCCACCGATGAAACGTGGGAAAAACTGATTGGCGGTCGGCGAGCGGGACGTATTCTGACCGCAGAAGACGTCGATCACTTTGCGGAATTGAGTGACATCGACAATCTGCGGGCGCACGGAGCCCCGGTAGACCATTCGATGGTGGCTGCCCGACTGACTTCGTCGAATTTCCTGACCAGCGTGTCGCAGGAAACCACATCTATCTGGCTCGCTGAGCCCATGGTGACAATGACTCTGGTGGCTCTGGAGGAGGCGATGAGGAATTGTGGCCTGCGGCGTCGCGCGCTGGTGCCCGAACGGACGGCGGTCGTGTATGGCAGCAGTAAGGGAGGACTCCGCTCGACCGAACGCATGATCACTTCCCTGGAGGAGACGCGACGCCGGATCCCGGAAACGGCGATGGCAGGTGTTTGGAACGAACAGCGCGAAGGAAACTCGCGGACGACGGAGCGGCCTGATCCGTTAAATCGAAAAGAGTCGATTCCGGCGATGTGGGACTTTGGCGTGCTGCCAGACTGCGCCGCGAACGCTCTCACAGCTCTGACGGGTGCCCGGGTTGCCAACTCTTGTCCCGTCGCAGCGTGCGCCACGGGACTCGTCGCATTTCTGCAGGGGGCGGCCATGATTCATCGCGGCGAATGCGACGTGTGCTTCGTGGGCAGCGCCGATGCGGGACTGCGTTCGTCTGTTCTGGCATCGTTTCATCGACTGCGAGTGATGTCCCGCATTGCTGACTCCGCGTCGGCCTGCCGTCCGTTCGATGAATCGCGAGACGGCTTTCTGATCGGTGAAGGAGCGGCTGTGGGGATCCTGGAATCTCGGGCACACGCGGAATCCCGAGGTGCGACGCCAATCGCCAAAATTGTCGGAGGCGGCTGGCTCAACGACCCAACGGGGATGACTCAGATTGACGAAAGCGGAGCCGTCGTCCACGAACTACTCAAACGCACACTGACATCGAAGAATCGCCGCCCCGATTTCCTGTGTCTGCATGGAACCGGCACGGAATCCAACGATCTTGCGGAAGCATGCGGGGTCCGGGCGGCATTTGGCAATGAGCTGCCGCTGTGTTTTGGAGTCAAAGGAGCGATCGGGCACCTTTTGGGAGCGGCGGGTAGTGTCGAGACAGCTTTGACGCTGCTCGCACTTCAGCGACGACTGATCCCGGCGACCGCAAATCTTCGTTCCATCGATCGTCGCTGCCAAATTCCACTCAAGGCATCAGTGGTACCGATGCCAACAGCCAAGACCGCCGCGAAACTGTCACTTGGCTTTGGCGGACACCTGGCTTGCGGATTTTTTGAGCGGATCTGAATCCACAAAAAAAGCTGAGGCACCTTGTTGGTGCCTCAGCCGCGTGTTCGACAAAAACCTGAATGTGTGATTAGTTCAGAATCTTTGCTGTATCTTCGATGATCTTGGCAATTGACGAATCAGTCAGTTCGCCAGTTGCGAAAGCGTGATTCACCTTTACGTTGCTGTCGACCCACATCATGACGGTGACGTCGGCCTTCTCGTCGATCTTGTACTTCGTTGGGCCAACGGCGTTTTCAAAGACGGTCAGCGGCGTGTGTGCAATCTTCTGCTCATCAGCAACCTTCTTCAACACTGATTCTTCCGCGTCTGGATCTCCGCTGAGGACAGTCACGAACGCGGCCATCTTCTTGTCTTCATTCTTGCCGACAACTTCATCCAGCTGTTTGACCAGCTTGGCTGTATTCTCGTCCATCTTGCGAACAAAAATGCTCACAACCGGACGGTCACCATACTGGCAACGATAGCACAACTTCTTGCCGGCAAGTGGCCCAGTAACGTCGGTGACGTTGAATGGAGCCGGAAAATCGTCAATCTGCAGGCCTGACTTCAGGTCAGCGGCAGAAACGAACTGACATGCAGAAAGCATCAGTCCCATAGAACACATTGCAACTAAACTCTTCATACTGAATAAGCTCCTGTTTGAGTTACTGCACAAAAGTCTTCCCATCTCAATGAGAAGTCTTACCAAAATTGATTCCATTCGAAAAGCGTTGGACGCCACAAATGCTGAAACGTGGCGGGCGGATTATTCGACCTGAGCGGTCAATTGTCGAACTGTTTTCAGGATATTTTTGCAATCCTGCTCGGCATCGACGGCTGTATTCTTCTGAACAACCCGCCCTTCGGTGTCAATCAGAAAAGTCCAGCGACTAGCCGTTACGCCCCGCCGTAATGACCTTTCGACGCCATCCACCATTCGCGTGATTGTAGCGCCTTCCCGAACCGGGACACCAAACACTTTGGAGATTTTCCCCTCCTCATCAGCCAGCAGCGAAAAATTGAGTGAATTGACCTTGGCAAACAACTGATGATTTTCTACCGAATCTCCGCTGATCCCCACAACCTCCACGCCTGCCTCTTTCAGTTCCTGCATGCTGTCGCGGAATCCACAGGCCTGTCGAGTGCAGCCGCCGGTGAGATCCGCCGGATAAAAGTAAACAACTATAAACCGTTGGCCCACATGATCTTCTGATCGCCAGACAGTTCCGTCCACAGCATGTGCCTCAAATGCCGGCAACTGGTCGCCTTCATTCAACGTGACCTCAAGTGAATCAGCGAATGCAACATTCGCGGCGGAACAGAGCAAAGTAAAAAGCACCAGGCAACGCATTGAA
>JBBQSE010000177.1:0-14809 GCA_038214195.1 Planctomycetales bacterium | reverse complement strand
GCAAGTGGCCGACAAACGATTTGCCATCGCGGCGAGGTTCATCGCGGAATCGCAGGACGGCTGCGAATTTCTGATCGATCACGACGACACATTCCAGTCCGGGGGATTGAGCGGGCAGGTCTTCAGCCTTGGCGATGCCGGTTGCGATCACTTTTTTGCGGCTGGTGACTTCCATCTGACGCCCATCGACCAGCCCCGTCAGTCCCTGTCCTGGCGGCTCATGCACCTGCGTGGCTTCGGGAATGACGAACCCCCGTTTCTGGGCACCCTTGACGATGGACTCGGCGAGCGGATGGCGGGAATAGCGTTCAAGGGCGGCCGTGAGTCGCAGCACCTCCTGTTCGGAAATACCAGGTCGCGTGATGCATTCGGTCAGCGCAGGTCGTCCGTACGTGAGCGTTCCTGTCTTGTCAAAAATCGCAACGCGGCACTGATCAATTTGTTCCAGGACGCCGGGGTCACGAATGATAATGCCGCGTCGAGCGCTGAGCGAAATTCCGCCCAGAATGGCGACAGGAATACCGATCAGCAGAGGACACGGAGTTGCCACGACCAGCACCGCCAGAAATCGCTGCGATTCGCCGCTCAGCGACCATGCGAGGACCGCGATCGCCACGGCCAGCGGCGTGTAGAAGGCTCCCAGTCGATCCGCGAGGCGTCTCATGCGCGACTTGCGTTGTTCAGCTGCGCGCATCACGTTCATGATCTTGGCGTAGCGGGAATCGACGGCCAGTCGATCGGCGTGAATCACCAACACGGCGTTTCCATTCACGGCTCCGGAGATCACTGTGGCACCAGGAGCTTTTGGCATCAGGTAGGGTTCGCCGGTGAGGTAGGACTCGTCCATCGAACCGTGCCCGTCGATGACCGTTCCGTCTACCGGGCAGATTTCATGTGGGAATACGACAAGCGTGTCTCCGACGGCCACATCGCCCAGCGCGACATCATGGATCTCCTCTTCGGCAATGCGACGATGAGCTGTTTGCGGCAGACGTTTTGCGAGCGCGTCCAGCACGGAAGAAGCGCTGCGGACGGCGTACGCTTCCAGAGCCAGGCCACCGGACAGCATCAGCACGACAAACACGCCTGCGAGGTATTCGCCCTGAATCAGTGCCGTGACCATCGCCATCCCGGCCAGCAGATCGGATCCAAATTCCCACGCGAAGGCCTGTTTCAGCAGGTCCCAGACAAGCGGTAATCCACCGACGACCAGGCCCACTACCAACGGCCAGTCGGCAGGACGAAGCCCAGCCAGAATTGGAGACAGTACCGTCCATCGCAGGGCGAAATGCAAGGTGACGCAGACGAGCGCCAGCAGCGCGATGATCAGGGTTTTTCGCTGATGCGGATCGGCTGCGGGGGATTTTTGAGTGGTGGTCATGTTCTGAGCTTATGGTGAGCAGTTTGTTGCCAGTTCGCTGGTCGAAAGAATATCAGGAAGTCTCCTTTGGGGCCATTTGAGAGTTTCCAGCCTGGTAACAATTGGCGTCAGAAAGCGGCTGGATTTTGATCTGGCGTCAAAGTAGTGAATGGCTGAGAATTTCGTAGAGATTTGGGAGGAGTCCGGGTGTGAGATGCCTGATTTGGATCACATCTGAGGCCTCGACAAGTCCATTGGGTGGAATGCCACAGGGCAGATACTCTGGCATGTTTTTCGCACTGCGGAGAATTGTCTGAGTCGTCGCCAATTCTGTTTTCGCAGCAAAAATGCAGGATCTTATGACACGATCTGTTGAATCATCGTCGTCCGAATCACTTGGCGTCCGACTGAAAAAGAAGGTGACGACATCGATCGCCGTTCTTGTGGGAACCGGCGTCATCGTTGCGGCGATCGTGATCCCGATGTTGACGGTACCGGGCGGGGTGGATTGGTGGCAAACACGTCGAAAACAGCAGGAACGGGGACCTGAATCGAAGACCGTGGTGGAAAACGCGATCCAGTTTTCAACGAGTGATCAAAACGTCGTGATTGTTGCTGAAGATCACTGGAAGGAGATTGGACTGGAAGTCAACGGCGTCGTTGACAGTGTGCCAACTCGCACGCTGACAATGGACGGTGTTCTCTTTCTGGACCCCGACGATTATTCACTGCTGCGAACTCGGTTCGAGGGGGAAATCGTAGATGTGACGCAGGTTCCGGAGCAGTTTCCGCACGGTACTGCTCCAGGAACCATTCAGACCCGTCCGATTCGATTTGGCGATACCGTCAGGAAAGGCCAGCTTTTGGCGGTCGTCTGGAGTCGAGAATTGGGAGAGAAGAAAAGCGAGTTGGCGGCAACGCTGTCGCGGCTTGTCTTTGACCGGGAAACGCTTGCACGGCTGACGAAGGCGCGTGACTCGATTCCCATCAGTACCCTTCGTGAAGCGGAGCGGCGAGTTCGAGAAGCGGAAATCGCGGCTGAACGAACAGAGAAGACGCTTCGCGCATGGCAGCTGCCATTTGAGGACGTCGAGCAACTTCGGAACGAGTTAATGAATTCGGCTGCGGCCAGTCCGACGGCCGCTGAAACGGCCGGGCAGATTTCTCAGAACAGTGTCGATAAATGGGCGCGCGTTGAGATTCGTTCGCCGATTGACGGAACGATCGTCGAAAAGAACATCACGATTGGTTCACTGGTGGATTTGAATGATATTCTGTTTCGCGTGGCAAATCTGTCTCATCTGGACGCCCGGGCCTTTGCCTATGAAGAAGATCTTGCGACGCTGCAGCGCATCCCCGTTGATCATCGGCAATGGACGATTCACCTGAAAGGTGACGCGAATTCAAAAGCGATTTCGGGATCATTCGACCGCATTGGGAGTCTGATTGATCCGGTTCAGCACACGGGTCTTGTGATGGGATGGGTCGATAATTCTGATCAAAGTCTTCGACCGGGGCAATTTGTCACGGTGTCCGTGGATCTGCCGGAAGATGTGCCGATGGTGAGTGTTTCGGCCGCCGCCGTTGTTGATCTGGATGCCAAATCCTTCGTGCTGATTCAGGATGCAGGGCAACCCGATCGCTTCCTGGCGACGCAGGTTGACGTTGCCAGATTTCAGGATGGCATGGCCTGCATTCGTCTGTCGAATGAGGCAGCTGCGACAACAGCTTTGACGACGAAATCTGTGGTGGTTGTACGCGGAGCCGTTGAGATTCTGGCGGAGTATCAGTTGCATCGAAAAACGCAGGGAACAGCGGCAGCCAGTCGGGCTGACGAAACTTCCGCCGAAACGTCTCCGTCTGACAGCATTGCCGCGACAGAAGATTCTGAGCAAGGCTGCAGTCTGGAGATCCATCAGCCGGCGCTTCAGGACCGAGGTGATCTGTGATCGCTGGTTTGTTGCACTGGGCCATTCACAGTCGCCTGGTGGTCATTCTGCTGGCCTGCGTCCTGGCATTGGTTGGCGGATATGCGTTTGTGCATGTCAACGTCGAAGCGTACCCGGATCCGGCCCCCGCGATCATCGAAGTCGTCGCCCAATATCCTGGAGCATCGGCGGAAGAAGTCGAACGTCAGGTCACAGTTCCGCTGGAAATTGCGCTGGCTGGAATGCCGGGCCTGCAATACACACGCAGCAAGTCCATGTTTGGACTGGCGCATCTTCGCAATCAGTTTGTGTACGGAATTGAATTCGCTGACGCGCGCCAGGAAGTTCTCAATCGACTGGCGACAGTGAGTCTGCCAGCGGGCGTGCAACCTCAAATTTCTCCCGCCTCGCCGATCGGAGAGATCTTTCGCTACACGTTGAAAAACCCACTCGACAAGTTTGGAAATCCCATCTATTCGCTGAATGATCTGAAAACACTGCAGGACTGGACCGTGGCGCGGGCCATCCAGCGAATTCCTGGCATCGCCGGAGTTGTTGGCTGTGGCGGCACGGTGAAACGCTATGAGATTCATCCTGATCCCAATCGGATGCGGCAGTACAACATCACACTTGAGCAGCTTGAGAGCGCGATTCGTGAAAGCAACGCCAACGTGGGCGGCAGCTATATCACTCAGGGAAATAATGTCGAGGTGATTCGCGCCATTGGACTGCTGGGCGGTGGTGATGATCCAATGGAGAAAGCATTCACCATGTCGTCGCCCGCAGAGGCGGCGGAGTATCTCCGTTTAGAAGAAGATCGGCGACTTCGAGAAATCCGCAACATTATCATCACGGCGATCCGGAATGTGCCAATTCGGGTCGGAATGGTGGTTGAAGGCGGGCCTGTCGATATCGACGCGGCACCAGGAAAAGTGGGTGTTGTCGTGTCCAGCCAGATCCGCCAGGGGCAAGTCGGTATCGCGCGCCGCGTTCGCATCGATGGATCGAGCGTTAATGCCGGTGACGCCACCGATGAAGCTGCTTATGCCGACGATGAAAAGTCGCTGGAGCACTTCCGCGTCGAAGACGAAAATGATGTCGTTCAGGGAATTGTCCTGCTTCGCAAGGGCGAAAAATCTCTGCCCGTTCTGGAGCTTGTGAAGAGCCAGATTGAGGAACTCAATCAACCGGGAAAACTGCTGCCCGGAGTTCAGCTGGAGCCCTATTATGACCGCACCAGCCTGATTGGTGTCACGACTGAAACGGTGCATGAAAACCTGCTGGTCGGTCTGGTGCTGGTGACGACCATTCTGCTGGTCTTCCTTGGCAATGTGCGGACAGCCATCATCGTGGCCATCAATATTCCCCTGGCTCTGATGTTTGCCTTTGGCGCGCTGATGCTCCGCGGTAAGTCGGCTAATCTGTTGTCGATCGGGGCAATCGACTTTGGCATCATCGTCGATTCGACGGTAATCATGGTGGAACATATTTACCGCCGCCTCAGTCAGCCATCCTCTTTATCATCTGAGGTGAAGCAGTCAGACGATGAGGACAACATCGACGACACACAGAAACGAGTGCTCTCAGCCGCCCAGGAAGTCCAGCGGAGTCTGTTCTTTTCGACGCTGATCATGGTCTGCGCACTGCTGCCGCTGTTTACGCTGCGCGGTCCCGAAGGTCAGATTTTTGGCCCGATGGCCGACACGTATGCATTTGCCCTCGGCGGAGCACTGCTGCTTGCCGTAACCATCTCGCCCGTGCTGTGTACGCTGCTGTTCCGGCGACTCAAGCCAGTACGCGATAACTTTGTGGTTCGCTTCGTTCAGTGGTGTTTCGTCGGTCAATTGAAGTGGATGCTGAAGCATCGCGTGCTGGCCTCGTCCGGAATGCTGGCCATTCTGATCGCGACTCTGGCTGCGTTGCCGATGCTCGGTCGTGAGTTCATGCCGGAGCTGGAGGAAGGCAACCTTGTCATTCGCGGAACATTTCCGGCAAATATCGGGCTGGAAGAAGTTGCGTTGAACGCTCAGCGACTGCGGGGGATCATTATGGAGTTCCCGGAAGTTCAGTTGGTGGCGTCGCAGGTCGGCCGCCCCGACGATGGCACTGATCCCACGGGAATCAACGAATTGCAATGTTTTGTTCCGCTCCGCAAGATGGAGGAATGGCCAATCGTCGCGAAATCAGGTCGCCCGCGGACCAAGAACGAATTGGTTGAAGCGCTCAGCAACCGCGTGGAATCCATCGTTCGGGGAGCAAACTGGGACTTCTCGCAGATCATTCGCGACAATGTGATGGAATCCCTTTCGGGCGTCAAAGGGGAAAACTCGATCAAGGTCTTTGGCCCGGATCTTGTGGAACTGGAAGCCATGGCTCACGCTGTCCAGAAGAAGATTAGCAAGGTTCCTGGCGTCGTCGATGCCGGGATCTTTCGTATCCAGGGACAAACGAATTTGACCTTCCCGATCGATCGCCACAAATGTGCGGTCTGGGGTGTGCGCGTGGCTGACATCGACGACGTTGTCGCGACAGCCGTCGGTGGCAATGCGTTTTCGGAAATGATCGAAGGCGAAAAACGATTCGATATTTCGCTGCGATGGCCCGAGCACCTGCGAGATACGGTTGATGATATTCTCAACATCATGGTCGATGTCGTTCACGACGAAAGTGGTACTTCTGAGTCCAATACCTCAACGGGGCAGCCCAATGCGTCGGGAGCCGGGATTCCGCAGCCGTCAGTGACCGGGACGATTCTGAATGACATGACCGATCTCCTTCAGCGAACTCGGCGGCGGCGGCTTGGCGAATTGGTGACACCACATGATAAAGATGGCAACCCGGATCCGAATGGTTCGTTCGCCAGTAGCGGAGCGTCCATCATTAACCGGGAACAGGGAAGGCGGCTGATTGCGATCAAGTTTGCGGTCCGCGAACGTGACCTTGCCAGTACAGTTGCGGAAGCTCAGAAAACCGTGGAGCCGCTGATCGAAAAGCCTTACTCCACTATCTGGAGCGGTGAGTTCCAGCAGATGCAGGAAGCCGAGCACCGGATGCTGGGGACTGTGCTGGTCGCGTTTGCCCTGATTCTGGTGATGTTGTACCTCGCCTTCTTTTCATTGCGGGACGCGATGGTCGTCTACATGAATGTCCTGGCCATGAGCCTGGGGGGAGTCTGGGCGTTGCTGTTTACCGGACTCAATTTCAACATCAGTGCGGCTGTGGGGTTCATTTCGATTCTGGGGGTCGCGGTCATGAACGGGCTGCTGATGGTCAGTTCCTTTAACGACCTGCGCCGCGCCGGACAGGATGTTCACGCTGCGATCATTCACGGGATCGAGCACCTGGTATGCCCTATCACGATGACCGCGCTCGCTGCGATTCTGGGACTCCTGCCAGCCGCGATCGCGACCAAAGTGGGATCCCAGTCCCAGCGTCCGCTGGCGATCGTGGTCGTGGGGGGCATGTTGATGACGCTGCTCCTCTTCAATCTTGTCCCGCTGCTGTATTCGTTCTACGGACACCGGAAACCTCCGAAAGTGGCCAGCACCGGGCACTGATGCGTGCTGCGACGCGGCTCCGCCGCTCACCCTTGCGGACACTTCATGGCGGCGGTCGATCGACTGCCGCAACCGGAACCCCCGGATATCCCCGCGCCGCCGTTCTCCCGAGCCGCAGCCAATAAAATCGGTTGTGCGGATTCTGAGTTGGCAAGTGGGAAGATTTGGACGTTCGGTCAACTGGAACCGGACCAGCGATTATGCGATATTGCCAGTCCTGCCGGGACAGGGCCACGAAACAGTTGATTTGTTGCGTTCCGTGAGTTCTGATTCTGGACGTGAACCTTAGAACCTGTCATGTTTAACAGATTCCCCCAAAACCAACGAGACATCGAAGTCTTCCTGTCTTGGTGAGCCTATGCCTGTTGTTGCCTGCCGCAATCAATTCCTGCGTGACATCGTCACTGTCGGCCGATATGGATTGTTCGTTACGGCGTTGTGCCTGTTGGTGCATGGAAGTCACCAGGCTCAGGCAAGTCCAGCGGCCCAACCACCCGCTGCTGATGCCGGCGTTCCGGGCGATGAGCCCGATGCCGCCGCGGCGACTGCGGTGCCACAGGAATCTCCCGCTGCCACGGAGCCAGGTCAGGACAATCCAGCCGAACAGAACTGCATTCAAAAAGTTATTGAGCAGCAGGCGCTGGCGCGAAAGATCCGCGCGATCAACAATCCACTGGCACGCATACCAGAAAAACAGTACCTGGAAATGCGCCGCAATGTGCTGTCCGGAACACTGACAGGAGCGTCAAACGCGGCTGATCTGGAGAATCTGAATCTGTTCCTGCAGTATCGACTGCTTCAGGCAACCGATGCCGCGTTCGTCGCGAATCCGGACAACGTCAAAAGCCTGCTCAACGAAATGGATCGTGAGATTCGGAACGCTGGCAATCAAATTGGGAACGCTCAGGAACAACGGAGGTATCGACAGAAATACTGTGACACCGTCCTGTCCGTCGCGAAACAGATGTTCGACAACAGTCTGGATGCCCGGGCCGTCGCGATTCAGGTTGTGAAAGGGCTCTATGTCGAAAAAAAGCCAACTCGCACAGACACGCACAGTGAGTCGCTCGCCGCGCTGGTCGGAATTCTGAAGGACGCAGACCAGCCGGATGCCGTCAAAGTAAACGCTGCTGAAGCTATTGGCTATGTGTTGGCGAATACGGCTGTGATCCCTCAGGAGCAGGACACAGTAGCCGATGTGATTGCTGCGGAACTCGAGGATCCCTGTGCCGAATGGAGCTATCAGCTGGTGCTGGTTGATGCTCTGTACAATATCACGTCACCACGAAAGTCCGTCGGGCGCAAAGACACCACTGTCATCCGCACGTTTGTAAAGCTCGTCGATGATCGATCTCGACGACTGGAAGTTCGTTGCCGCGCGGCTCACGGAATCGGTCAGGGAGCCTACGACAATCAGGTGGTATTCGATCCACTCGCATGGAAAGTCGCCAATTTGGCGCTCGAAGCCAGCGTCTACTTCAACCGGGCTCCAGGACATCCGGCGTGGCAGCAGTGCGGATCAGACCTGTTCTTTGCGTTTCGTCATGCCGACAAGAATGGCCTTGCCAAACAGCCGCCCATGCTGCCGCAGGGGATGATGAATCGGGCTCCGCAGTCGGCGGCCGTCAAAGAATCGTTTGATTTTGCCGTCAAGATCGCTGTGCCCATGGTCGTTAATAACTCCAAAGTGCCTACAGCCGACCAGCAGGCGCTGAAGAAATGGATCGACGACAACAAGGCGTTCGACGGCAAGGAATGGGGCAATTAAGCTGTTGTCAGGTCAGCCCCCTCGTCCGGCCTGTCGGCCACCTTCTCCCCCTTGCCAGGGGGCAATGGCGTGGACTTAGTGAGCGGCAAGGCGCTAGCCGCCGGTGGTACGGGCAAAAACGCTGGCAAAACCGGCGGCTAGCGCCTTGCCGCTCACAAAACCGTCGTTAAGTCCACGCCATTGTTGCCAGGGGGAGAAGGGACATGGAAAACGTTGACTTTGAAAGTACCTCAGTCTGGACCGCGTGAAGTCTAAATTTAGCGTTCCGCGCCGCGCGGTTTCCAGAGCACGTCATTCCTGCCATCATCATTGGCGGCGCGGGCCAGTACGAACAGCAAATCCGAGAGTCGATTGAGACAAATTGAAATCGCCGGATTCAGCGATTCAGTTTCCTGTAGCCGAAGCACATCCAGTTCGGCGCGACGGCAGATACTGCGGGCCAGATGCAGCTGAGCCGCAGCAGGTGAACCGCCGGGCAAGACAAAGCTGTTGAGTGGTGCCTGACGTTCGGAAAAGCGATCGATCAGTTTTTCCAGTTGTGTCGCATCGTCGTTTGACAGCCGTGTTGGCAGCATGTCGGATTCTTCGTTTTCGGGCAACGGTACGCACAAATCCGCCCCCAGATCAAACAGGAACTGCTGAAGTCCGCGCAAGACTTCCGAAAGTTCGGCCGACGTCCCAGCGGCGATCGCAACTCCCAGAGCACAGTTGGTTTCGTCCACTGAACCGCCGGCGACAATTCGGCCATTCAGCTTGGAAACCCGCTGCCCGCCTCCGGTGCTCGTCATTCCGCCGTCACCACTGCGAGTGTAGATTCGATCGAGTCTGACCATGGTATTGCAGGATCCATCTTCCTGAGAGTTCAGCAACAATAGAGAGATTTCACCGGTGCCGCCCTGCCCTGTCGATGATCTCGTGAGGACTCACCGCGCGATGTTCAGCGGCCGACAAATAGCATGCGTCAACCAGGGCCATTGTGTTGAGATTATCAAATGCGTTGATGGTCGGCGCTCGATCTTGTTCAAGAGCACACAATAATTCGGCCATTGGCCCGATAAAAGCATCCGGAAACCACACGCTGTCCCAACGCGGTGAATGCCAGGCTCCGTCGTCTGCAGTCGTGGAATAGTCAATCGTGCTGGGGACACGTTCGGGGTAACCTGGCCAGCCGATCGTGCCGCGGGCCAGGCCAGTTGTGCCTTCGACTCGCCAGCGGATTCCGATGTCGGCGGCGCTGCCCTCGCGAGCGGGTCCGCTCCAGACATCATCCCATGACGAAGCTCGCACACCGCCGGGAAATTCCAGTATGTAAAGCGCGATCCCGTCACTATGAGCAAACTTCTGTGCAGTCCGCGGATCCGGCGCGACACTGGCGAAGACTCTTTCGGGTTCTCCCAGCCAGTAGCGAAATGTGTCCAGGTGATGAATGCTCATGATTCGCAGCGTGACCCAGCCCTGACGCTCTTGCCACGGCATCCAGTGCGGGATGGCCCGCATATCGATCGTCGCCAGAACAGGCGTACCCAGTGTGCCCGTGCTGATCAGTTCGCGACAGGCTCGCACCGACTGATCGAATCGCATGTTCTGGTTGACAGCCAGCACAATCCCAGCGTCTTCACACAACTTCACGAGTTCCAGCGCTTCTCGATAATCCACTCCCAGTGGTTTCTGGGCCAGAATTGCCCGCAGTTGATTGGGCGACTTGACGGCCCTCCGAATCATGTCTGCCTGGCAATCTGGCGGCACGGCGATGTCCAGCACCTGTACTTCCGGATGCGCCACGACCTGTTCGACGGATTCAACGACGTTGGGAATACCATGTCGTTCCGCCACCGCCGTGGCAGTCGCCTTTGTCCGCGATGTGATCACCGCCGGATTTAGTCCATGCTGTCGATAGGCCACCAACTGACAGTCGGCCATAATGAATCCCGCGCCGACGCAGCCGATCCCGATGGATCGATCGGCAGGAAGTTGCGGCGCGATAGATTCAAGAAGCCTGGCGTGTTGCATTTGAGATGATCACGTCTTTCGTAGCCGGAGTCGTGAGCGGCAAGGCGCTAGCCGCCGGTTTTTCCCAGTGTTTATCAAACAATCACCGGCGGCTAGCGCCTTGCCGCTCATTGAATCAACAGCCCCCTTGCCAGAGGGCGAAGGGACAATGTCTTTTCAGATGTTGTACTTTACGCGGTCAACTACCCCTTAGGCTGCGATTCCAGTTCGCAGTTGATGACATCCACCATCTGACGCAGCCGACCGACAGCTCTGCGGTTGAAGATCAGATTTAGACGTGACAGGTGCGTCAGATGTTCGTCATCAGCTTCCAGGCGATGCACGGCCGCTTTTTCAATTGTTCCGCTTTCACAGATATCATGGAATTCGTCGTTCAGCCGCGCCACGAATTCGTCAGATGGCTCAACATGCAGCCGCAGAATTAACAGATCCCGAACAAATCTCATGCTGTTGTAAACACTGTAAAAACCAAGCACTTCTTCGACAGCCTCTTCAACATCGTCAGTCACTTTGAATAACGACAAATCCCCGGGGGAAATCAGCCCATTGTCGAGCAATTCATCACGGACATATTTCAGGAACGCCGTCCAGTACGTCCCGCCAGGTTCATCGAGCAGCACGATGGGCATCAAATCCCGCTTGCCGGTCTGCACGAGCGTCAACGCTTCGAAGGCTTCGTCCATTGTGCCAAAGCCGCCAGGGCATGTGACAAGGGCATGGACTTCCTTGACGAACAAAAGTTTTCTCGTGAAAAAGTATTTTAGATTGACAAGTTTTGGGTCGCCGGCAATGACGGGGTTGGCTTCCTGCTCGAAAGGAAGCATGATGTTCAGCCCCATCGCCATCTCGCGACCGGAGCCGCGGTGCGCGGCTTCCATAATTCCACCACCGGCACCGGTGACGACCATCCAGTCTTCTTCCGCCATCCGGCGGCCAAACGCTTCCGCCGTTTTCCAACAGGGATGATCGGGCAACGTGCGGGCCGACCCGAAAACGGTGACCTTGCGATGCTTTCGATACGGTGCAAAAACCTTGAAGGCGTATCGCAGTTCCTTGAGCGCGCGGCTGAGGATTTTCAGGTCGCCCCGCGTGGCACCATCGCGCTGCAGTTTGTCGGCTGTCTGCTTGATTTCCTCGATCAGTTCGGAATGCTGCTTCAACTCGACCACATGTTCGATCACATCCATTTCGGATTCATCGACATGCTTCAGCGGCGAACGTTTCAGGGGTTTCATCTGGCCTCCGTGCGATTCATTTAATTCAACAACGCCTGCATGGCTTCTTCCCGAGTCTTGTAGATCGCCCAGATGGTGTCCAGAGCCGTGATGCGAAGGAGTTCCATCGCCATCTCACTGGCACCGCACAGCACAAGTTCGCCGCCTTTTTTCTTGACGAACTTATGGCATCGCAGCAGCAGAGCCAGAAACACCGAGCCAAAATAGCCGACGCGACTGAGATCCACGATCACCATCGGGGCTTCCTGGGACTCGAGCGGTTCCATCACCAGATCTGCCGCCTGTTCCACAAGATCCCAGTTCAGGGAGTCGACATTCGCCGCCGGTGTCACGACAACTGTGTTGCCATGCCATTCGATCTGAAAACTATCAAGAACTTCTGACACGTGTGGCTCTCCCCTACGCTGTGGCCCTTCGACCCGAGAACAAGATCCCGGCCGCCAGGAGGCAGGCTATCGAAATTCTGCTTCGACGCCAAGGAAGTAGAGAGAAGTGGTCGTCAGTTCAAGGAGTTGGAACTGTCTGACGTCGCATCCAGAGCGCCAGCGTCGATTCAGCGTACACCTTGCCGCTGGTCCATTTGCTCGGGTTCAACCAACCGGGAAACCTTGAAATTTTATCGGGGGCGACGGAATTGGCTGAGAGTGTTCTTCGGATAAGATTGGCAGAGTTTCGCCAAACTCTTCAGTTGTCAGGACTCCCGAACTTCAACGCGCGACCGACATGGTAAAGTCGCATTAGAACCATCCCAGTATCCCAGCCACCATCACAAAGCCGCCTGCAGCCGAAAGGGTAATCACACAGGCGCGACGGACAAATTGTCGCCGCCGGTCTCGAATGGACAGTACAGCTTCCAGCATGGCCACACGGTTGTAGCGAAGCACTGCAGTGTCGGATGGCTTGGTGTGACCTGCATGCCAGCCGGAATTGGAAATTGAACTGTTCCTGTTTCTTTTCGTTGCTACTGAACTCACGACAATACCTCTTTTCGACAATTCAGAATGAAATCCTCTTGTCATTTCGACCATCCTCAATTCCAACCTCTGCAGAACTGAGATTTTCCCATGTCCGATTTATCTGAGAAAGTGGCCATTATTACTGGAGCAAGCCAGGGAATCGGATTCGGGCTTGCAAACATGCTAGTGCAAACCGGGTGCCGGGTAGGAATCTGCTCAAGGGGACTGGACGGAATTACAGACGCCGCGACACGACTGAACGGAATGCCAGGTCAGGTCGTCGGGCTTGCAGTTGACGTTAGCAATGAAGCGGATGTGCAGCGATTGTTTGACGAAGTGACCAGGCAACTTGGACCTCCGGATATCGTGGTAAACAATGCCGGTGCCTTCGATGGCGGCCCGGTTGAGTCTTTGCCCCTGTCCGCATGGAACAACGTGATCGGTTCGTGCCTGACTGGCACATTCCTATGCACTCGGGCGGCGTTTGCTTCGATGAAGCCACGAGGCCGGGGACGCATTCTGAACATTGGCTCCATCTCAGCCCAGCGTCCCCGCGAAAACTCGGCGGCCTACACGGCGGCAAAGTTTGGCGTTCAGGGACTGACCTATGCCACAGCGCTCGAAGGCCGAAGCCACGGGATCGCCGTCAGCTGCCTGCATCCGGGAAACGTCCTGGTCGAACGTCGCGTTGATTCCGGTCAGCGATCTGATGACGAACCCATGATGGAAGTTGATGCCATCGTCCGCGCCGCAATGACGATGCTCACGATGCCCGACAACGTCAACTTTCTGGAAGCCATCGTGCTGCCGAATGAACAGTTGTATGTGGGACGCGGGTGATGCATCACATCCGAATCGTCTGAGCCCGATCTGGGCCGACGGAGACCAGTTCAATCGGCTTGCCAAGAAGCTGCTTCACGTCATGAACATACTGCTGAGCATTCGCAGGGAGGTCACCGAACTCCGTGACGCCGGTGATATCTTCCTTCCAGCCGGGAACGCGGCGGAGCACTGGTTTTGCGGCCGCCAAATCCTCGCATCGGCTTGGGAAGTCACGAGTCACCTGGCCGTTGATCTCATACGCTTCGCAGATGAACAATTCGTCGAGACAGCTCAGGACATCCAGCAGCGCGATGGCGACGGAATCCACTCCGCTGATGCGAGCACTGTAGCGCGTCGCGACGGCGTCCAGCCAGCCACAGCGGCGAGGTCGTCCGGTGACGGTGCCGAATTCGTTTCCGGCAATCCGGATCTTCTGACCGATTTCATTGTCGAGTTCTGAAGGAAATGGTCCGCCGCCGACGCGCGTCGTGTAGGCCTTGGCGACGCCGATCATCTTCTTGATTTCGCGTGACGGCACACCGCTGCCGTTGTGGATTCCGCAGCCGGAACTGTTTGACGATGTCACATACGGAAACGTACCGTGATCGACGTCCAGCAGACATCCCTGAGCTCCTTCGAACAGCAGCCACTTTCCGTTTTCCAGAGCATCGAGCAGATAGGTCGTCGAATCGGCCACCATTGGACGAATTCTATCAGCGGCGGCGGAGTAGTCGGCGATGATCGCTTCGACGTTCATCTTTTCGCCACCGGGATTCAGGGCATCCAAAATGATTTGTTTGAATGGAACAATCTCCTTCACCTTCGCGGCAAAGGAATCCTGATTAATCAGATCTCCCACTCGAATGGCATGAGACCGTCCCACCTTGTCGCGGTAGCAGGTTCCAATGCCCCGCATTGTGGTCCCGATCGCGGCGGCTCCACGAGATTTTTCCAGGGCCGCTTCTTCGAGCATATGCCATGGGCAAATCACATGGGCGCGATCGCTGATCATCAGCCGATCGCCACAATCGTGACCACCAGCCGCCAGGCCGTCGAGTTCTTTCAGCACGGCGTGCGGATTGACGACAACGCCCGGAGCGATTACGGATTTGACATGACTGTGCAAAATGCCCGTCGGAAGCAGGCTGAGCTTATACGTTTTGCCGTCGAACT
>JBBQSE010000176.1:0-14812 GCA_038214195.1 Planctomycetales bacterium | reverse complement strand
GATTTTCCCACCTTCTTTTGATCTCAAACTCCGAATCGACGTGGCTCTCATGGATGCTGCCATTCAGGCGTTTCTGAATTACCTTAAGTTCGAACGCAATGCGTCCGAGCTGACAATCAAGTCGTACGCTGACGATTTGTCTCACGTGATCGAATTCCTCCAGGAACAAACTGGTGCTGTCCCGGAACCCCGCCACATCGAAGTGGGAATCCTCCGCAACTACGTTTCCTGGCTACATGAATGCGGATATGCCCGGACCACTGTTGCCCGCCGCCTCGCGTGCCTCCGCAGCTTTTTTCGGTACTGCAACCGCGAAGGGATCTGCGACACGAATCCCGCCAAGCCGCTCCGCACGCCACGCAGTGGCCGTAAGCTGCCACATTTCCTGACGACAGATCAGGTCGGCACGCTGCTTCTCGCGCCCCCGGCAAATTCCGATGCCGGCCTGCGTGATCGAGCAATCCTCGAAACAATGTATTCCGCGGGACTTCGCGTTTCGGAAGTCGTGGGACTCGATCTGAAGGACTGGGACCGATCTGCCGGGATCTTGCGAGTTCTGGGCAAAGGACGCAAAGAGCGTATTTCGCCCGTTGGAAGTTATGCGACAAAGGCGATCGACCACTGGCTGGAAGTTCGGACTCCGGATCCCAAAGCAGGGGAAAAACAGCGTTCTGCGATGTTTCTCAATCGTTTCGGACGTCGATTGACGACACGTAGCATCGGTCGAATGCTGGAAACACACATTCAAACAGCTGGTTTATCACAACAAACGACGCCTCATACTTTGCGGCATAGTTTCGCCACCCATCTGCTTGATGGGGGCGCTGATCTCAGAAGTGTCCAGGAACTGCTTGGACACAAAAGCCTGACGACGACACAAATCTATACGCATGTCAGTACGCGGAGGCTGCGCGAAACCTACGAAAAAGCTCATCCGCATGCGGCAGGAAATAAGGCATCGTAGTTGGACACTCAGCAGAAGTTGTCTAAAATCAGGTTCGCTTAAAAGGCGAAGATTTGATAAAAACTGTGTGCGAGATCTTTGTGGGCAACCACAAGCTTTGATTTCGCAATTCGGTGGACACGGATTGGTCCACCGACGCTGATTGGCTCGTCATGGAAGACCACCAATGCCCAACTTTCCCAAACTCGCTCAGCATGAACCTGCGATTCCCGTCACGCGCGGGCCGCTCATGCATTTTGCAGACGACCCGATCGCCTGCATGAGGCGATTGCATCACGACCATGGTGATCTGGCAGTTCTGGAAGAAGCAGACCAGAGACTGGTGTTCGTGTTTTCGCCGGAACTGAATCACGAAGTTCTCTCCAATCCCCAGGTGTTTGAATCTCGCTTTTTTGCCGTACGCGGCAATCGGAATTCGGCACAGCGTCGAGTGACTTCGGGCCTGCTCAGCCAGAACGGCGCGGAACATCGCGACGCACGGAGGATGATGAAAGATGCCTTTGCAAAGAAAACTCTGCCCGATTATCACCAGACAATTTGCCAGATCGCCTCAGACCTGACGGAAAACTGGAGCGTGGGAAAAACTTGCGACCTGAATTCCGAAATGGTCCAGTTCATGGTCAAAATGACGGCCGCACTGTTATTCGGTGTGGATGATGACGCCTTTGCTTATCGGCTTGGAACACTGATCGATCGCTGGGTCCAGCGCAATCACGAAATTGGCATGGGAGCGCTCGTTTCGTCACCGCAGTTTGCCATGGGCTATGACGATTTGCTCATCCAGGCCGAAGAACTGGAGAAGTCCGTCCGTGAAATGTTTCAGTCGCATCGAAACACGCGGCATGACCGCCAGAACGTGCTAAGTCTCCTGTTTCAGGCTCAGCAGTCCCAGTCCCAGCTCACTGACAATCAGCTGACCGGGCATGCAACACTGCTGTTCGCCGCAGCGCATTTGACGACGGCTCATACATTCAGCTGGACATTGTTTCTGCTGTCGCAGCACCAGGACGTAATGCGTAAACTTCAACAGGAATTGAATGGCCAGGTTTCAGGGGATGTTCCGACCCTCGAGGAACTGGAATGTCTTCCGTATCTCGATGCGGTGATCAGGGAAAGCATGCGGGTCCTTCCGGCTTCGTCGTACTCGCAACGCATCGCCGTTCAGCCGACGAACCTGGGGCCGGTTCGAATGAATCCCGGCACACCCGTGATTTTCAGTCAGTTTATCACCCATCATCGACCGGATTTGTACGTCGATGCCGATCGTTTCATTCCCGAACGCTGGGCGACGATCACGCCGTCAGCTTATGAGTACCTGCCGTTCGGAGCCGGCCCCAGAATGTGCATCGGGGCTCCGCTTGCGATGGCGGAAATCCGCACGGCGCTAACGATCATGTTGAAGAAATTCAGTTTCCAGGTTCAACCGATGAGCACCGTCAACGGGCACGTCATCTCCACGATGCTCGGCCCAACAAGTTCGATACCGGCGACACTGCTTCCGGCCGACCAGCTGCCAAAGAGCATGCCTGTGTATGGTTCCATTCACAACCTGGTCGAGTTACCCGAGACGTCAAAGCCCATCGCACTGCCAGTGGCTGCGTAATGCCGGTTGTAGTGACGGCAACATCCCGTAGGAAGGGCACTCTTGCCCGTCCGAGGCATCGACGGGCAGAAGTGCCTGGTTCTGCAGTTCGCTAGATTCTCATCGACCGCGAGCCTGATTACAGCAGACTCTGCCAGAAAGTGAAGCACTCCTGCTCAAAGAGCATTGCCAAACGCCCTCAAGTCCCGACAATGCCGACTGCTGGCAGAGGGACAGGCGTTCGCTGAGTCGCAAGGCTCAGAGGAAAGTCCGGGCTCCGCAGGACACGATGGTGGGTAACGCCCACCGTCCGCGAGGATCGGGCAAGTGCAACAGAAAGTAAACCGCCAAAAGTCGATGTTGCGCTCGGAGCTTGCTTCGGGAAGGCTACGACGTGGTAAGGGTGAAACGGTGCGGTAAGAGCGCACCAGCGATTCGGGTGACCGAGTCGGCTGGGTAAACCCCATCGGGAGCAAGGCCAAGCAGAAGGGATGGCAGTCTCACGACTGCCACGAATCGGTTCGATTCGTCATACCTTCGGGTCGGCTGCATGAGGTGTCGAGTAATTGGCATCCCAGAGAAATGAACGCCCACGACAGAACCCGGCTTATCGTCCGTCTGCCAGCATTTCCTGTTTTAAAATTTCATGCGAAGGTCCCAGATATGTCCCAGAGAATTGTGATGCGTACCGGCGAAGCACTCGTGGAAGATGAAGCAGGCTGGTCCGCTGCGGAACCCGAGGTTGTCATTGGAGAACTCGACGGCCCCGTCGGCAATGCGATCGCGAATTTGATGGGAGGTCAGTCCAAAGGACATTCGAAAGTCTTCGCTATTCTTAACTGCGACGTCCAGGTCCGTCCGGTTACTGTGATGGTGAGTAAAGTCACCGTCAACAATGAAAAGTACACGAACATCCTGATGGGAACCGTTCAGGCGGCGATCGCCAACGGCGTGCTTGATGCTGTTCGCGCCGGTGACATTCCGAAAGAAAAAGCCAACGATCTGGGCATCATCGTTTCCGTCTGGCTGGATCCCGCCGTCACAAAAGAAGCGATCGATCACGAAATACTGTTCCGCACGCATCGCGCCGCGATGGCCAAAGCCATTGGCAAGGCCATGCGCAACGAACCCAGTATCGACTGGCTGCTGGAAAACCAGGACAAGGTCACCCACTGTTTCCACCAGATGGCCCTCGATGGCGAGATCTGATTGAAACAGAAAAGTGTCATGTCGTTGCAGCGGGTAAAACAGAGCACAGCTCTGCGGGGACGCAATTGGCTGGATAGGGCGGTGCCTCGCTTCTTTCCAGGGCTCTAGCCTTGACACGCGCGGCTCCGGCTCCACGCCCGAAACGAGCAGCAGGAGCCTCCAGAAATTCCCGTCGCAGAATTGCAATCCTTTAGGTGCGGTGAGCAGAATAACGCCCGCACGAAGTGGGGTCACACAGGATATCACATAGTGCAGAGATTTGAATGCAACCCGGGAGCACACTTGCAATCCGGAGAAGCGTCGTATGTCTCGCCGACGGGTCGTTTTTGTGCTCGAACTGGCCCACTAAATTCGAATTGTACGCCAGCGACGGCAACGGAATTCGTTCAGATTCCCAGCGCAGAGTCAGCTCCTTGAGCAGCGACAACTGCTAAGCGCATCAGAACTGGTGGTCTACGATGGCATCGATGTGCCTGGCAAGGGCATCACGATTATTGATGGCGACACGACGCCGAGCGCAATTGACGACACCTTCTTTGGCATGACGCCACCGAACACCGTGGTTAGCCACACATTCACCGTCAGCAACAACGGCAGCTCAACGCTCTACCTCGGCAAGCCAAGTCTCGGCACCGGGATGGGATTTCGATTCTGCAGCGATGCGCTGGTGACGCGACTTGAACCCGGTCAGTCGGACACATTCAATGTGGAAATGATTTCGGCAACGCCCGAAACATACACTCGGCAGATTACGATCTACACCAACGACAGCGATGAATCGACGTATGTCTTTGGGGTCAAGGCAATGGTCACGGGACCTGATATCACGTTGCGGCAACTGACGCAAATGCGTCCGAAACGGCTCCGAACACGGGGACATATACTTTTTCACGGAGTAGAGACAAGTGAACCTGGGGCGGCGTTCATCCGCATTCGCGGATTCTCTTGCCCCAGGCTGATTTGTGCGAGCCTTTCAGGCTCAATCAAAGCATCCATCAAATACAATTCGTTTGCGGCACAAGCCCGACCGCGCACTTCATTTCGCGCAGAACCGTAGGAAGGACTTGCATTTGAATTGCTGCCTCTCACCTGCAGCCTCAAGCCTCCAGCCTTTTTCCATTGACCCGTGTGGGATTCGAACCCAACCTAACCAGCTTGAAAGGCTGGTAACCTCACCAGAAGTCGAACGGGCCATGTTGTGTGCGCACTGGGTGCGCAAAGTGGGTCGAGAGGTACTTGAACCTCGTCTGCGGATTTTCAGTCCGCCGCTAATCCGTCTCAGCTACCGACCCATCATCGGGGAAAACATCGCAGCCACGAAAAAAGCCCGATGTCGAGGTGACACCGGGCTTTGGGAGATGGTCTCCGAATACGGCCAAGGTGTCACAGGCGCAGACTCTGGGTGGGGAGCGACGTTTCATCATTGAAACGCACCGATTGATCGGCATGTCGCCCTGTACCCACGCGTTTGCTTATGAGACTTGACCGTAAGAAACACATTGAACTGAGACTCCGGAATTTCGTGTGATTGAACTGGCTCGTGCCAGCTGGTTGCCCGTTGAGACGCACGGCAATACGAAATGGTTCACGGATTATTTGAGATTTGTTTGCGGCAGGCCCGTGCATGAAGACAGCCTGATTGCGTTAGTGGCTCGGGCGTACGCCATGTACTACGACGTGGACTGGGACTTTGTTGGAGAAGACCTGTATGACGTTGAGAAGGGAATCAGTCGTGTGACTGGCCGGGAAAGAGAAGTTCTCGATCTGGTTGCTGACGGTCTTTCCAGCCGCGAGATCGGCACGCATTTGAATATCAGCATTAAGACGATTGAGGCTCATCGTGCCCGAATCAACGACAAAATGAGGGCGGATGATTTGCCTCACTTGATCCGTATGGTGATGGCATATAACGAGGAACAGGATCAATAATTCTGATCATGGCCATGCGTGAAGCAGGAACATCAGTGATGACTGTCGTGATCCGTTTTACCAAGGGCTCCTTTGCTGCGCCGGATGACAAGAAACGAGGCCAACGGCAGTGCCACCAGCGAATACGCGAATGCCAAAATGGTAATTGGCCAATCGCCCTGTTGCGGGCTCCATTCGTTGAAGTTGATCAGGAACACAATCAATCCAGTAAACGCAATCGCTGACAGCCCAAACACAAATGCCAGTGTGTCGTGCTGGCGAGACGCGACAATTGAGATGCAAAGTCCAACGAGAGCAAATACCATCCCTGAAACAACGATTGATTGATGCTCGTATGCCTCTACTGCCAGCGAAGATACGATGACGACCATTTGCAGTGAGCACAAACGTCTGAGCCACACACGCTGTTGTAATGGCCGCGCAATGGTCTCCGGTGTCGATCGGGCCTCCGGGGGAGCGTAAGGATTTATGTCGGTAGTGTCGGGCAAAGTTCAACCTTTGATCGCAATGGGACCTGAGGATAGACTCAGTGAGTCTCGTTTTGTGGTCAACGAATCGAAACTCGGTGGTAAAGGTGGCGATTCACAGATTGTGCTGTTGAACTGTACCGCTCCGTGTGACCGAGTGTGTAGTTCGTTTCTCGGGAATCAATGCGTCATGCACGGCGACGTGATGGGGTCAAATTCAATTGTGGCATAACGGAGAGTTGAACGGTCGGCGGGTCATGCCAACTGGTCAACGCAAAGGTGAGTGTCCCGCGAGTCATTCGCGGTCGAACGATTTCCTCAGTCGTCAGTCTGATTTCTTTCTGTTCGAGGATTGCCGCTGCGCACAGGCGATTGATGCTCATTCTGATGTTTCGCCGATCATCTGCGGACCGATCTCCTGGAAGAGATTTACCCAGGAGAGCCAGATCGCGTTTTGGATTGTGGCCTTACCGGTCTTTTTTAATTCGGCTAGTTCTGCGGGGGATTCATCCGGCCAGTGTCCGATCCAGCCCTGTGCAAACTGGCGGCTCTTGAGAAGGAAATCCCGCTCTTCGTCTGCGCCGCAGGTTAAGGGAAACGTTTCGCCGATGACGATCGGCTTACCCCAGTCGAACTTTTGAAGGAGCTTGATCTCGTCATCAACCTTGCCCGATTTGGGATACAGATGGGGCGAGACAAAATCGAGCTGTTCGGCAGTTGCTGTGTAGGCACCAGGGAACGGGAGCATTCCCATGGTGATCAAGTGCGTCTGGTCGTGCTTGCGGATGGAGGCGACCATGCGCTTCGTCCACTCGCGGAAGATATCGTCGCCCGTGCGATTGCCTGGATCCAGGCTGAGCCGCTGGCAGAATTCGACATCGCCCATCCGGCCCATATACCATCCGTCGGCAGGCTTGCCGATTGCAGCAGGTTCGTTGATCAGGTCATAGGCGAAAACGGCTGGGCTCTCAGCACAAGTTTGGGCGATGGTTTCCCAGAAAAAGGCCTGCGTCTTCCAGCGATCCTTCTCATCCATCGAATCATACCAGGGCAGACGATTCTCGATTTTGTAACAGGCCAGGCCTGTAATCTTGAGATAGATTCTCTGGCTTTCGGCGATCTTGAGGAGCTTTCTGAGTCGGTCGAGTGCCTGTGGATTGGCCTTGTCCGGAGCGTCAAGGATCTGTGGCATCTCGGGGTGAATCCGAGCAACGGTAGTGCCGGCGGCCTTCATTTCGGCGAAGTCCCGCTCGACACGGGAAGGATCCGTGGCCAGACGATCCAGAATGTCAACCGAGCCGTAGTTGTGGCCCCAGGGCACGTAGCGGTCACCAGACGGAAAAAGGATGAATCCCTTTTTGTCGGGGGCAATTTTCACAGTCTCCATGTCTGCCGCCCGCGCTTCGCCCGTGAGGAACAGCAGGACAAACAGAGTTGACGAATAGATTAAGAGTTGTGTTATTCGAAGAATCATTGCCGAACCACTGCCAGGTTATTCACCAAATAAAAGGTCACGATTGTTACTCGTTCCGGGTCAGATCGAAATGAATGAAATGATACCTCGAACATCGATCCGTTTAACGGCTCGACACGGTTGTTCACCCCCGGCAGGCAATAGGCTAAAAAAACTGACACGGCGTGCAGTATTACAATCGCTCTGTTGGGGGTGCCGGATTATTGCAAATCCGGGTATCGTGGTGCCAGTGCGAAGGGCCAAGAGCATTCAAGATGCTGGCAAGAATCCACAGTCGAACACGTAGTAGGCGGCAGCATTGATTTGTGTCGTTATTGTCAGCATGTCAGCGGGTAGTGAATTCGAGACCCAAGTCTCAAATTCATCCATCCGGTAAGACTTCTTACCTGGACCAGTCGAGCCATGTGAGGATTCTTACCAGCCTGACAGTCATCCAATGGTTCCCGAACTACGACCAATCCCGGGAAATATGTGTATGTCGATTATGCTGGCGACGAGGATTACAAGCTCCACAGATTCCCCGCAGGTAAATCCAGTCGCCGATTACCTGCAGGAAGTATGACACGCAGGGGTGATGTAAGATTCTTTACACGCCACCCACCTACAAGCTGCACTTGGAAACACATTCCCGATGACATGCTGACAAAAATGACAATAATCCCTCATGTGGGTCTTGCCCTGAATCTGATCATTCTGTCAGCAAGCGCGGATTTACCTGGTAAACGATTGGCGGTCGCCCCCGGCCTTGTCCCGGTTGTGGAGGAAGATCTCGAATCCAGCCATGCTCAGCCAACAGCCGGAGTGCCTCATTAACGCCGGGTTTCGGCCGTCCACCATTTACAAATTGGGGTTCTTTGAGATTTGCCGAATGACGATTTGCATGAGCGTCATTTCGGTGACATCCTTGTCCAGTTTGCACAACTCAAGGAACTGGGGGGACTGAATACTTCCGGGCTGGGGTATTCTGCCACAATTTCGTCGTATCGCCGCCTGGATTCTTCCGATCCGTGGGGGCCAAGATAGATCGATTTCCCGTTGATTCGAACTCGGGCCTGCCCCGTGGCTTTGTGAAGGGAGTACTTCGGTTGTTGTCTTTTCATGGTCTGCGGTTCCTGCTGGAAAATGGGTAGTGAAATGGGAAGTAACCCGTTTCACGCCGCACTGACCCAAGGGTCAGGTTTCCATAAGAACAGGAACGGCAACGACTTAGAGAATTGCGCCCGATTGGATTCGAACCAATGACCTACCGCTTAGAAGGCGGTTGCTCTATCCAACTGAGCTACGGGCGCTTGTCGTTAAAACATTGTGTTTGTGAACTATTCGGGCAGCAGTTTTCATTGAGACGACACCCGCAACGACACCCGAGAGGAAAAACACATGGCAACAATATCTGACACAAAACCAGCGAAACAGTATCAAGAATTCCCGCTCTTTGCTTACCAGAATGGCCAATGGGCAAAGAAGATCAAAGGGAAACAGTGGTTTTTCGGCGTCTGATCTGATCCTGATACCGCACTGGCGAAGTATCTCGATGAAGTGGATGAGATTCAAGCCGGAAGAGATCCCAGGAAAACGAGTGTCGTCGTGGGAATTGACGGTTGCCGATATGTGCGGTCTGTTTCTGGAAAGACAGCAGCAACGGGCAGACGCTGGCAAGATCACCAAACGGCATTTCAGTGACTGCCTGAAGACGTGCCGACGGCTGGTTGAGCACTTTGGAAAATTCACCCGCGCCATGGCGATGCGTGCAAATGACTTCCAGGCATATCAGGCAGCATTCCCTGTAACCTGGGGAACGTCCATGATCAGTGGCGAGATTCAGCGAGTACGCTCCGCATTTAAGTGGGCGTTTGAATCCGATCTGATCCCCAGCATTCCAAACTTTGGACCTGACTTCCGCAAGCCGAACAAGACCGAAGCGCGACGCGAAAAACAGCAACGGGAAATGAAACGCGGCGGAAAACTCGACGTCTCCGCCGAAGAGATTCGGTCAATGCTGGATGCGTCAAAAGGATGGCTACACGCCTGCATTCTCCTGGGGATCAATGGCGGCAGTAGATCGCCAGGACATTGACGACCAGCGGTTGATTGACGTGGCAAATCATGTGCATGGCTGGCTCTTTCCGAAACCAGCGGCAAAGACGCCTGCAAAGGCAAAGGTCAGCAAGTAAAATCCGAGTCACGACAGGGATAGAATCGGGAGTAGCTACCCGCTTCGAACCAACATTTTTCTGGATGCTTTTCCCTGTTGTTTTCCCTCCAGAATGTCGGCAACAGAAAGCTGGCAACGATGGTCACAGATACACGGTTGATTGATTTGAATCCGTTTCAACTCCAAGGGCTTGAAACGGTTGTTGTACGCCTCAGGAAAGTACTCTGGTTGTGCGCAGATGGCGACGTATCGTTTGACGCCGATGAATACATCCAATCCCATGTGCTGAACGGCTGCATTGCTACGCCGAGACGAAAGGTCTCTGAGATAGAAGAGAATCAATTTCGCCAAGGGCTTGTGGATAATGGATCGCTGTATGCCGTTTTCAGGCTGTTCCACGACAGGAAACGGAACCACAGCGTTTTTCCGCGTTTAGGGAGCCTCAAGAGTGGCTAAATGGACAGCGCCACTCTTGGCGAAAACCCCGAGTTCTTGAAGCCCGAAGCGTCAGCGAGGGATTGTTCCTTACTCGTTCCCTCGCTTACGCTTCGGGCTACAATTGAACCAAAAGTGGCGCTGTCCAACTAAGACTGCGGAAATTGAAAGGATTGTCTAACAGCTTACAAGCCGACAGCGTGCAGGAAGACGTATCGCATGATTGTGATTCGGAAAAACCTGTCGAAAGAGAAAGGCGAGAACGTGCTGTTCGACGAAATTCGGTATTTCTTTTACATCACGAATGATCGTCACTCAACGGCGGAAGAAGTGGTGTTCTCCTGCAATGATCGCTGCAACCAGGACGGTGTTCTTCTGCAGGCACTGATGCCTGACGTCATCGAACAGATGAAGAACGGACCACGGGCCTTTCGCGCTCCGGTGGATAATCTGTATTCGAACTGGGCGTACATGGTGATGGCATCAGTGGCGTGGTCGCTGAAAGCCTGGAGCGCGTTGTGGCTTCCGGAAACCGGCCGCTGGAAAGATCGCCGTCATGGCGAAAAGTTCAAACTGCTGAAGATGGAATTTCGCGCGTTTGTGAACACACTGATTCGAATCCCATGCCAGATCGTGACGACGGGGCGACGCATCGTGTATCGACTGCTGGCCTGGAATGATTCGCAACCGGTGTTCTGGCGAATGGCGGAAGTCCTCGAGTTATAACGTCCGTGCCCGAGCACTCGTCAGCGGCAACGAGTTTTCGGGGGCATCAGTTATCGAAGTTCGGACGCTTCGATCCGCCGTCACCCTCAACCACAGCCGAGCTGTACCAGGATCAGCGATGCAAAACAAAATCAGATTCGACTTGGACGGCCCGCCCGTTCCATGTGTCGCTGCGCGAGACGGGAACGAAAATCACTGCCAGACAGCCTGTGCGGGCTCGCTTGTTTAAGGGCTAGTCCGACGTTGCGTGCTGCTACTTCAATGCTTGGGACATAAACTTGTTCGGCAGGAGTGACCAGTTTTTCTGATTTCCAGTCGCCGATGAATTGCCGCTGCTGACTCACGAACTCGCTCATGTCGATAATCTCAACGATTTCCTTCTTTCCATAGGCTTTCAGCGTCTCCCCTCGAATGCCAAGTTGAACAGCCATTCGCTCGCACTTTCCGCCGTTCGGATCATGGTCAGGGTCCCATTGGAGCCTTACGTCAGATCGTGAAACCGCTGCCTTCCAAGCATCCTGGCTCTCAAACAACTCAGGAACGAATGATGACGGAACGGCGTGTTCAAGCAGCGAATCGAAGAAAGTTCGACGCAATCGAATGGCCAGTACAACTTCCTGCCCCTCAGACTGCGCCCAACTACTGCGATACATCATCCACAGAAAGTTTGGTTTGATCCAATTCATGCGGTTGTAACGTATGCCTGATAGACAATGATCGTTTCGTCATCGAACTGTGCAAGAATGTGACGGCCAGATGTGGGCCATTCACGCACCTGTTCGCAATATGGTTTGGTTTTCAGGTTCATGTTTTGTTTCATTACAATAATTGTTTTACGGCAGCGTAGAGATTCGGCGACATGTCGCACGGACCTGTACTTGTCACACGCCGAATGGCATCGTCAAAGTCGATACTCTCGACCTCCGCTACGACTGCACTCGCAATGAGGGGCGAACGACTCATACCGCCGCTGCAAGCAACGAGTGTTTTTGTTTGGGCGTTGACAAAACGGACAATGAGGTCGATGGCTGCCCTGATTAAAACTGGTGCGTTGCCTTCTCCATCAAGCATTGGAAACCGACAGTAGACAACATCCCGAGGAAGCTGAATCGGTGGCTCTTCAATGGCGAGATCAACGACAACCTGAAATCCAGCATCCATCACTGCCTTGACGTTTCGGGCATCAAAGGCGTTTCCGATCCACAGTACGTTGGGAATGATTTCTCGCATAACAATCGATTGCCTTCCTCTATAACCTCGGAGCAACCTGCTCGCTTTCCATTGCCAGACCCACTGAGGCCGACAAGAATGACGAGGCAGAGTTTGGGGATTGTGATATTCACTTTGGCAACAATTCGACCGGACTGATGCAACGAAACCCTAAGCAGCGACCACGGGCGTTGGGGACTCGTCCACGTCGGTATGTGGTGCGGCACAATTCGATTGGCCCGACCCAACTACCACCACGTTCGCTGCGAACACCCGTTTTCGACTGATTGATGGGATTGACTCCTCCTGATTCAGGTCGTTGATAGAAGTCGTCAGCAAACCAATCCCGGCACCACTGCCAGACGTTTCCTGCCATGTGATGCAAGCCAAAAGATGAAAGCCCGCATGGAATGTGAACTGGTGCCATCGGCATCGTGCAGGCTTCGTAATGGGCACCTCGTTCATGTTGACTAAAGACGAGTGTTGCATCCTCCGACTCAATTGACGATGGTTCGTGGAAGGCTCCCTGAGCGGCATACTCCCACTGAGCTTCCGAGGGAAGAAACCCATCTTGAGAGTCGTAACAGTTCCATTGTGATCCATTGGCCCAAAGCGAATACGCGTTGGCTCCGAACCATGAAACCAGCACCATTGGTATCGTCTCGGCACCGACCACCGGACGCCATTCATCTGCTGACAAGACAATGGGCATCTGAGCAAGTCGGTCGTCAGCTAAATCGAGCCGAAACCAATCGAGTAAGTTTGTCTCCGTGGCCTCCACAGAATTCAAGAACCGGCAATACGCTGTTGTCGATACGGGTTCTGCATCTATCAAGAACGAATCGAGTTGAACCGTGTGGATCGGTCGTTCATCGGAATGAGCATCAGGACGGTCGCTCCCAATCATTGTCGCAGCGGAAGGAATTAGGAAACATCGCATTCCATCTGAGCGTCGGCGAAACTGGCGAGTTCCTTTTTCTGATCCCATCGCCTCGAACATTGATTGCGTGTGGCGGGACGAATCTACCTGCCAACGGCCACTGAGTTGGCTAAAGCGAATTGTTGAGTAGGCAGAATCGGGCACTTTCGTTCGCCGCCATCCCTTCCGTTCCGGTTTGCCGCTGCCCTGTTGAATATACACAATCTCCGCAAGGTCACTGAGGCAAAACGGTTGTCGGGTAAAGATGGACTTTCCATACGAATTTGTGGGTACGTTTGGAAGTGTTACGAGGAATTCATCCTCCAATGCCATGATAAGTTCCACCAAGTCAAGGCTGTCGCATCGTAGGTCTTCGATCAACCGGCTTGATGGCAGAACTTCATCTCGTGGAATACAGAGCTGCTCGGACGCAATATCACACACGCGGTGTTCAACAATGCCCAATTCGAGGCGACTAACGGTTGTCATGTCTCATCCGTCCTTTCCAAAGCAATGATAGAACCACCGAGGCGTATCCGCACCAACAGATCATTCAACGCCGCCGTTCCACTGGGATTCTCTGGCAGCCTGCTCTCCTCGAATGCCTGTTCCAATTCCACCCGCAATCGTTCGTACTCCCGTTCGTGGAACGCAAGGTCGGCCTGATCGAGTGTCCCCTTCTCAGTGCCAGTGATTTTGCGTTCGATCAAATCGGGAATGTGTGGCAGCTTGAACGTGTCATTCAGCACAACAAGGTTGGCTTGAATTTCTCCAGCACGCATCAAATGAATTCCGGTGAGCAATACTCGATAGACGTACAGCAACGGCTTGACTCGTGGCGGATTCTCCTTCTGAAACAGTTTCCACTGAGTGGCTGCGAAACCGAGGTAGTGGTGAGCATGATGTTTTGTCAGGCAGTCCGGGGCGATTGCCTTCAGTTCTTCATGTTCCGGTGTGGTGTGGACGATCAGCGGTGAAAGCACCTGCTCCATGACATAACCATTCTTCTTGAGCATCAGCCCGAAGAACTTCTTAGCGTCATGTGTCACGAGATCGATTTCCATGCCGTCATAGATGCCTGACTTTTCAATGGTCTCTCGCCCTTCCTGTAGTCCGACGACTTCTTCCAGCGGCAGCAAATGCACACCTCGCAGGTCGAAGTCCGAATCCGGTGATGGGAAGCCGTAGAGGTGCGCTCCACTGATTGTGGCAAACAGTAGTGGGTAGGGATGGTCGTTGATCTGTTGGTGTATTCGTGGATCAATCTTCATGGCAACTCAGTTCCAATTGCGGCGTGGCGTGCTTTGAGGAGATAGGCATTCGCCTTCTCGTATAGTCAGGGCGTTCCGGCAAGTTTGTCTCATTCAGGGCTTTATCAAATTCACGGTGCAGGCTGAGTCGCCATTTCTCGGTCTCATCCCACGGCATGTCACCTCGTTTGATCGCCAACAATTCATCTCGCTGATCGTCCACTCGAACCGGAACAAATCCTTCTCGCAGGACGCTGATACCCGAGATCAACAACCGAATCAGGTGCATGACGTGCTTCCACTTCACCTGTCCCTGATTGCGGATATCGGCCTGCATCTTCTTGAACTGCGACATGACGTACCCGTTGTAAGTCTGATAAACCAGACGGGAGAGAAAGATTTCCCGCATCCCAAGCAGTTCTTCGGCCAGCGGAGTCGCCTTTTCGACCAGTGGAGAATAGAGACACTCCAAGACGTTCGGGTTCGCTTTTAATGC
>JBBQSE010000175.1:0-14931 GCA_038214195.1 Planctomycetales bacterium | reverse complement strand
ATGTTGAACGGAACGGGCTGCGAGCCAGACTGGCCTCGCGTGCCGAACTCTGGCGGTGGAGCAGCCTGTGGCAGCATGTCAATCAAAGCTGGCCAGTGTCGCTGGACAAGTGGCCGCTTCCTCGATCACCACTGTGGACTGATTTCGTGAACGGCATAGAAACAGAAGCCGAACTGAACGCGCTCCGGAACAGCGCCTAACGCGGCAGCCCGTACGGCTCCGTCGCCTGGCAGCGTCAAACAGCAACATTGTTGGGTCTGTCGTGAACGAGGGAACGCGTAAGGCGCAATCCCTCGCTGACGCTTCGGGCTGAAAAACCTCTCGGTTTTTTCAAACACTTGCGCTGTCCAACGAATGGGGTGGCCGAATTTTGACAAATCCGGCTACGGGACAGCCGCAGTGACCAGCATTTCAACGAGGCAATTCTGGCCGAGTCCAACTTGCAGGCAGGCTCGGACGGGAGCGTGGCCTTGAGGGACCCAGCGGTCCCAGTGTTCGTTGAGAATGGGAACGACGTCCTTGCTGGCGACGTAAATCGTGATTTGCAGCAGACGGGTTCTGTCGCTGCCGATTTGGGTCAGCGTGTCATCGATCTGCTGCAGGATCTGATCGACCTGAGACGCCGCATCGGCGGTTAGATCATTCGCCACTTCCACCCAGCGAGCGACGCTGGCATGGATGACGATGTCGGACCAACGCGGGGAATTGCCAATTCGCTGGATTTCGGGCATGGTCATTTCTTCAGTATATCCTGAATCGCAGGGATGATTTCCGCCGCTTCCAGGGACGTGGAAATGACTTTGCCCTGAGCATCGATCAGCCAGACGGTTGGGTTTTGGGCGATGCCCCAAAAGCGGACGAGTGGGCTGTTCCACGAGCGTTGTTCAAGTTGCGTGAAGAAGATTTGCTGGCCGGGTACTTTGTGGGTTTCAAGGAATGCGTTCAGCGTCGGTTCGTCTTCATCCAGTGCTACGCCAACGATGCGCAGTCGAGTTGATGGCAATCCGGCTGCGACCTTTTCCAGAACAGGCAGCAGGTCTTTGGAGAACTCTTCGCTCTCGGAGTCCCAGAAAAAGATGAGCGTGGGTTTTCCGGCGAAGTCATCGGAGGAAATGAAACCGCCCTCCAGCGTTGGTCCGGAGAATTGAGAGAGAACCTGTCCGGCCAATGCCATGCGGCGGAGTGACGCGGTCGCTTCCTGGCCCTGGTCAGTATTTGCAAATTTGTCAGCGAGCGTGGTATAGCACAGTCGGGATTCTGTGAGCAGACGTTTTGACAGATCGATGTCGTCAGTCGCCAGCGACTGAAGTTCACAGCTGCGAGCGGCCCCAAAGAGCAGACTCACAGCACGCTGGGTTTGTTCGGGGAAGCGAGTGGCAAACTCACGAGCCCATCGTGAGAGCGTCTCGAACCAAATCGGCTGAGTTCTTCCCATGAGTCCGGCTTTGGTGTGCGCGAAGCGGGCGATGTAGTAAACACCTTCGGCCGCTGCGATGGATTTGTCGTCCCGTTCGTTCAGAGTCTGAACGTCCTCGTAGAACAGATCGATGTCTTCCTGTGTTCCGGCGAGAGCCATCTGAAAACGCGCTTCGAGGAGTTGACCAACGGCCTGATGAAACTGCGGCTTGCGAGCTTCGTCGTTCATTGTGAGTCGCAGAACCTTTGTCGCCATATCGACAATGCGTTCGTTGCGTTCGCGGCGAGTTTTTCTGGCTTCCGCGAGGTCCTGCGGCACGGGTGAGATTCGCAACTGCTGAATTTCCCGCAGAGTCCGGGACGCTTCGTCGTCGGGCAGTTGGGTTTTCTGAGTTTTCTCCTGCGAGGATTTTGCTCCATCCAATTCGCCAGACTTCACGGAATTATCAATGCTGGCCACAATGCCCGATGGCAGGGATGCGGTTTTAAACTCCGGCGGATCAGCGGTCGCCACAGCCACATTGCTGGTCGATGCACTGGAAGGTGCCGAAGCGGTCTGGTCAGAACCTCCGCCGCATCCCGCGAGAAGTGAAACCAGACATAGTAAACCTGCCAGACGTGAAAACTGAAACATGGCCATCAACGTCGATCCTTCGCATCGTTGGTCGTGGAACTGAGTCGCCGACAGAAATCCATTCCGGGACTCATTTGCATCCGGTTTTGTAAAGAAAATGGCCAATCAGGAAAATACGAGTCTTAAAAGGAATGAAATTGCAGGGGTTCAAGGGTCGAATTCGTGGAAAATCTTCCGGGAAGTCGGGAGACTGCTGGTCCGAACTCTCACGGGTCCGGCTACTTCTATTTGACTCACTGCCCCGAACTCTGACGAGTTCGGCTACTTATTGGGAACAGATTCATGACGGTCGATGCCAGCCAGTTGCATGTTCTGGCGATTCACGCTCATCCGGACGATATCGAGTTTCAATGCGCGGGTACTTTGCGACGACTTAAGAAGCTGGGGTGCCGGATTTCGGTCGCGACGATGACACCTGGCGACTGCGGCAGCGCGGAACATGACGTTCAGGCGATAGCGGCCATTCGGCGCGACGAAGCCCGACGGGCGGCCGTCATTCTGGAGGCCGAGTGTTCGTGTCTTGAATACCGGGATTTGTCGATTGTTTTCGACAATGACAGTCGGCGTCGCATGACGGAATTCATTCGCCGAACCGCACCAAATATCATTCTGACCGCCCCGCCGGTTGACTACATGCACGACCACGAAATCACCAGCGCGCTGGTGCGGGACGCCTGTTTTAACGCATCCGTACCGAATTATCGCACTTGTCAGTGGGACCCTGCGGCGGTGACTCAAAAAATCCCGTGGTTGTATTTCGTTGATCCGATTGAGGGAACGGACCACTTTGGGAATCGGATCGCACCCGACTTTGTGGTGGATATTACCGATGAAATGCCAATCAAGCTGGAGGCTCTCGCCTGTCATGCCAGCCAGCGGGAATGGCTGCGGCGACAGCATGGCATGGATGAATACATGGAAGCCTGCCAGCGCTGGAGCCGTCTGCGAGGTCAGGAAATCGGGACGCAGTATGGCGAAGGGTACCGGCAGTACAAAGGCCATCCTCATCCGGCCAGCAACATTCTCGGCGAGTTGCTCGGGGTGACAGTCACAGGCAAATCATGACTCTTCCAATTCCGAAAATCCCTGGTGGCACTCCGGCGTGCGATTCGCAAGAATCGCGCGGTACGGTATGCTACCAGAGCGTTCCCCCATTCTTTCTGAGTTTCGGCTGCGAGATCCGGTCCCATGTCAGACACTGCCACCCACGAAGTTACGGCCTCAGAAAATCAGCCGGCGCTATTTTCGCCGGTGGAGATTGAGCAGTTTGGGGCGGACGACGTCGCGGCCGGTGGCGCGATTGGCAAGATGCTGTCGGCTCTGTTCCTTTACACGGTGTTTGCGATGGGCCTTGCGGGCTGGTGGACGTATTCATCGATCAAGGCCCACAAAGCCGCCACCGCCAGTGAATATGAACAGCAGAATCACGGGAACAAACACAACGACGCACATCAGGCGCATTGATCACGAATTCGACACACAATGTTGACATTAGAAGCCCGGCTTTTTGAAAAAGCCGGGCTTCTTTAGATTTCGAGTTCGTCAGTAGTTTCCCCCATGGTGAAATTCGCGGCATCGCGGCACCGACCTCGATCACCGTCAATTGCACTCTACCGGAAGTGTTATCACTCAGCAGTGTCCCACGCCCCGCAGCGCTGCGGACGACACCGCTTCTCTGCACGAACCTACCCGGAATCCCCCAGGGGAAGTGCCCGCTATTTCGTCGCCCCCACTCAATCGCGTTCCTCCACATGAATTTCACACGGGAGAAGTCCCGAAGAAATTGAAAAGAGGTCGGGATTATGCTCCTGGCAAATTTCGGCCGATCGCCGCCTGGCGTATTTGCAATCTGGACAGGGTTGCTTCATGACAGCGCCGCGACAACTCAGGGACCAAAAACTAATCGGGTATTGGGAGTGACCAAACATGATGCAATCTGCTTCGAGTTCATTTGGAAACGGGCCGATTCTGAACACCGCTTCGCCGGACTCCGATTGTGAGGAAACAGCGTTTCAGTCCTGGCTGACTCGGCGCGATGCCGCGCGGTCGCAGATCCGTCGATTGTCGCGACGTGAACTTCAGGTTGTCCAGTTGGTATCGAACGGACTGGCCAACAAATCGATCGCACTGCAACTCGAGATCAGCGTCAAGACGATTGAAAAGCACCGCGCGAACGCCGCCCGAAAACTGGGTGTCGGAAGCACCGCTGAGATGGTACGACTGGCAGTGCTCGCCGACCACGACACTTCCCAGCAGCTCAGCCGCCTCACGGCAGCCGCACCTCATGGAATTCTGCTGAACAATATCGTGGCCGCAAATTAGCGAACGATTCAGGGTCGTGGAGTAATTCCCTTCAAAAGGATTCTGTGGATTTTGTGCTGATCACTGGTCTCAGTGGCAAACGGCTGTACACTTTGCAGCAGAGCGCACGGAAGTGCTCGCAACGTCTGCATGTTTGCGGCGTTCCGGAACCGTCCTCACTGAGTACTCGTCATGCCGTCTAGCCCCGTCGTCCAGTATGCTTCGCGTACCGATGTGGGAATGCGCCGCACGGCAAATCAGGACTCGCTTGCAGTCCGACTTTGTCCGGACTGTGAAGAATGGCAGCGTTGCGGACATCTGTTTGTCGTGGCCGACGGTATGGGCGGTCATGCGGTCGGAGATCTCGCCAGCCGCATCGCCATCGACACGCTGCCTCACGCCTATTTCAAACATGACGCGCCCTCGATCGAAAGCAGGATGCGACAGGCAATCCAGACAGCGAACAAAGCGATCAACGATCGCGGGCGTGAGAATCGCGAATTCGAAGGCATGGGAACGACATGCAGCGCACTGACTCTGGCCCAAAGCGGAGCGTACGTCGGACATGTCGGCGACAGCCGTGTTTATCGCGTTCGTCAGAATCGCATCGAACAGCTGACCTTTGATCACAGTCTGCAGTGGGAAATGATACGACTGGGGCGGGCGACAGTTGAAAACGTGGAGTTGTTTCATCCACGTAACGTCATCACTCGCTGCCTTGGCCCGGATCCTGCCGTGCAGATCGACGTTGAAGGTCCGTTTTCCATCGAAGCAGGCGATCATTTTGTGCTGTGTTCTGATGGTCTTACGAATCATGTTTCCGACGCTGAGATTGGACAAATTGTGGCGGCGCTGCCACCTGCAGAATCTTCTCGGTTGCTGATCAATCTGGCCAACTTTCGCGGAGGTTCCGACAACTCCACAGTTGTCGTCGCGGGGATTACCAGCTACCCGAAAACATTTGCGGAGCAGACGGCCGCCACTGTCAAGAATCGGAGCCTTGACGAAACGATTGACATGCCGCGCAGGAAGTCGTCACTTTCAAAACTGCTGCTGACAGTGACCGCAGTCCTGTGTTTGCTGGGGGCAATCCTGCTGTTGGTGTTGTTCACAGACAAGAAGATACCGTCTTCCATCCTTGTCGTTGCGGCGGTGCTCTCGTGGCTAATCAGCCGCCGAATGGAAGAGAAGTCGTCTCAAGAGTCCGTCGGAAACATTTCCGCCCCGGAATCGATACCTACGATCGATCCCAATGATTCCTCCAGTGACCCATCGCCTTCACCGCCGCCGGTTCCCAAAACTCCATTTAATTTACGGTCACCGTACCGAAGCATGGATGCCCGGATCTCCGAAGCTCTTCTGGCGCAGCTGGCCGACATGCAAAGTGACCTGACTCAGACGGCACGCGACGGTGCGTGGGATGTTGATTTTGCGGAAATTACGACATTAATCCGACATGCGAATTCTGCTCAACAGTCGGGACAGCTGGACCGGTCGATCAAGTCCTATGCCAAAGCCATTGACATGCTGATGCGGGAAATGTACAGCCGCTCTCGATCGACATGACGAAACTGTCAATGTAACCCCGCTGATGCCATACACTTCCAATCGCTCTGGCAGCGCTGCGAACCTATCGATAAGATACGACCGCAGTCGAATCAGGCCCGAGGACACGGGACGTCGAAAAGCAGCTTGCGTCCGATAATCGCAATCTCGGACATGGATAACGACAGGGAGGTCGCAGTGTTTTTGTTTCGCAGCATTCGCAGACGGCTGGTGTCGTTATTCACAGGCGCGATGCTGCTCGTCATCTGCATGGCCACCATTGGCGCAATCGGACTGCGATGGCATCAGGAAGCGGTCGATGATCTGGACTTTCTGCTGCACCGCAGTCCGAATCGAGAACAGCTCAGCCGTACCATCTCCCGAGCTTCCGAATGTCTGTATTCATCGCTGGATCCTCGACAGCTGGCTGCCGTTCAGCAACAAAAAATCATCTACCTCCGGCATCTCGAAGAAGCAAGAACGGCGCTGCTGGATTTCAGACGGCGGGTCGAATCACTTCCGGCACCTCCAGAGCTGACGCTGAAGCAGCGCGACCAGGTACTGGAGCGAATCGATCAGACATATCTTGAGCTGAATCATCTTGCAAATCTGGCGGAAGGCCTGCAGCCGATTCAATCGGAAGAAGACAAAGTCCGACAGCTGGAGCTTCGACATTCCGCATCGACCGCCGTCACTCGCATCCAGAGATCGCTGGACAATCTGCCCGCATATCACGGAGCGACGGATTGGGGAGAACTTTCCCTGAAGAAACAGCGACAGCGATCAGAACGTTTGCTCGGCTGGCTGATTTCCGGGACCGGCATCGTGGTCGTGTTCTCGATCGTCATTCTGACCTGCAACTTTCAATGGATTTCCATTCCAGTGCGATCAATCGCCAGAGGCTGCACACGGATTGCGAACGGCGATACACGATATCGGCTGCCGCTCGCGTCTCGCTGGCAGGACGAGTTTGCTGATCTCGTCTCAGGTGTCAACTGTATGGCCGATCGTTTTATGCAGGCAGAAGAAGAACTGCAGCATAAGGTCCGGGAACGCAGCGAGCAGTTGATTCGGTCTCAGAAACTGGCCAGCGTCGGATTTCTTGCCGCCGGAGTCGCGCACGAGATCAACACTCCACTCAACGCCATTTCCATCGCGGCAGAATCGGCGGAAATGCGGCTGCATGATCTGGAAGACATGAACTCAGAAGACGGCAAAGATGTCATGAATCGCATCGCCATGATTCGACGCGAATCACGCCGCTGTGGCGACATCACCCGACGACTGCTGGACTTCTCGTATGGTGACAAAGCTGGCCGGATTCCCACGGACATAGCAGATCTGATCCGCGAAGTGCTGGTCATGGTGCAACATCTGGGGCGCTACAGCGACCGCGCGGTGGACTTCCCGTGCGAACGTTCCGTGATCGCCGAAGTTAACGCGGCCCAGATGAAACAGGTCATCTTGAATTTAATCGCCAATGCCCTTCAGGCGACACCTGCTGGCGGGCACGTTAACGTGCGATTGCACGAACAGGTGGATTCAATCGTCATCAGCATCGAAGATGACGGTTGCGGAATGGACGAGGAAACCCTGCACCACATCTTTGACCCGTTCTTTACGACCAAGGAAACAGGGCAGGGCACGGGGCTGGGACTGAGCATCACGCATCGCATCATCGAAAACCATTCGGGCACAATTACCCCAATCAGTAATGGCCCCGGCCTGGGAAGCACATTTCAAATTCGCCTCCCCAGACGCCAGCCTCAGGCGAATGCGGCCTGAGGTAATGATTGTCGCAATCATCCGGAAAACAATCGTGGAACCTGTTTCTCCGCAGGCAATCAGACTGGATTGCCCTGCCGAAGATGATCTATACTCATGGACGTTCATCTGGTCCCAACGCTTCTGGTGGAGTCAGCAACATGGCCGGTCAGGCCCGTAATATCGTCTTTGGATCACTTGGCGTGGCAGCGCTGATGGGACTGGCCGCAATTCTGGATCTCGCGATGGGAATGCCATTCGGGGGCGAGATGGTCTGGGACATCATGCTGGTCCTGGCGGCGGGCCTTGTGATCTACATGGGTATCGACTGTCTGAAAGATATCCGCTGATTCGCGAAATGGATGGGACAGCCCTGAGAGGCTGTGAGTTTATCGTGAGGCAGGTTTGCAGCCTGCCTGATGTTCAGGGTAATGGCAGGTTGCAAACCTGCCCCACTGCAATTCTTTCGCAAGCCCGGGCAAGGAAGTCTCAACGTGGCTACGGCACTGCATACGCAGCTCAAAGCGCATTACGTGGCGGCAGAAGACCGGCATGAAATTGTCGTCGATCAATATCGCATCGATGCCATCGATAAGCGGGGACGACTGATCGAAATCCAGTGTGCCGGGCTGGCCGCGATTCGCAGCAAGATCCCTCGGCTCCTCGAAAATCACCAGGTCATTGTCGTCAAGCCGCTCGCTGCCCGCAAGAAGATCACCACGCTGCATCGACTCGGCGGCGATGTCGTCAGCTCTCGCTTCAGTCCGAAGCGTCAGACTCTGTCACACCTGTTTGTCGAACTTGTCCACTTTGCCGCATTCCCGCATCCGCGTCTGCGACTGGACGTGTTACTCACTGAGCAGGAAGAGATTCGCGTGCCACCAACGGCCCGCAGTTCGTGGAAGAAGAAGTATTCCGTCGCCGAACGGACATTGGTCAGCGTCCAGGAGCAGGTGCAACTCCGGACCGCCGCCGATCTCTGGAAGGCGCTCGACATCCAGCTTCCTGCGGAATTCACTACGGAGGATCTTGGTGTCGCCGCCGGAATGCCGCGCTGGCTGGCTCAAAAAGCCGCATGGTGTTTTCGCCGCATGGAATTCTTCAGCATCTGCGGCAAACAGGGCAACGCGATTACCTATCGACTCAGGAACAAGCCGCGACGGGCACGAGCTGCCTGAAAGGAATTCTCCGCCGCTTGTCGAGCGGGATCGCAGTCGTCAGAATCCGGCTTTGCCATTCTGACGGCACTCAGGAACAAAGAAAGCTGACCGTGAGCGAATCGTGGATTGCTGACCGCATGCACAAAATTGATGCATCCGGCATTCGAAAAGTGTTTGATCTTGCCGCGACAATGACCCGGCCGATCAATCTGAGCATTGGTCAACCGCATTTTGACACACCGCAGCCGATCAAGGACGCGCTGTGCAAAGCGGTCCAGGAAGGTCGCAACGCCTACAGTCAAACGCAGGGGATCGCACCGCTGCTCAATCTGCTGCAGAAGGATATCGACGAACGCTATCATCACGCGGACCGCAGGATCTTTGTGACGTCAGGCACAAGTGGAGCACTCATGCTCGCCCTGTGTACGCTGATCAATCCCGGCGACGAAGTCATTATTTTTGACCCGTGGTTCGTGATGTACAAACACTTGACGACACTGGCTGGCGGAAAAGTTGTTGAAGTATCAACGTATCCGGATTTCAAAATTCGAATCGAAGACGTGCGACGGGTGATTACACCCCGAACAAAAATTATTCTGTTCAACAGCCCGGCCAATCCGACGGGAGCCGTCGCGACGAAGGCAGAAGTTAAGGCACTCGCCGAACTGGCGGCTGAAAAGAATATCGCCCTTATCAGCGACGAGATCTACCGCGTTTTCTGCTACGACGTGGAGTTTCACAGTCCGGCGGAATGGAATGATCGCACAATTGTCATTGATGGGTTTAGTAAATCTCATTCCATGACCGGGCTGCGTCTGGGATACATGCACGGACCGCAGTACCTGATCCAGCAGATGCTGAAACTTCAGCAATTCACATTCGTCTGCGCGCCGCATCCGGTGCAGTGGGCCGGCGTCACCGCCTGGGAGATTGATCTGCGGGACAATGTGGAGGACTACCATCGCAAACGCGAATTACTGGTCAGCCTGCTGAAAGACGACTTTGAAATCCACGGCGGACAGGGCGCTTTCTACCTGTTTCTCAAGGCACCCTGGGGGACCGGGACGGAGTTCGTTGGTGAGGCAATTCGCAACAATTTGCTGATTATCCCAGGCAATGTGTTCAGTCCGTCCGACACACATTTCCGAGTCTCGTTTGCTGCTGAAGACGATCTCATCCGCGAAGGAGCTGAGATTCTGTGCCGTTTGGCTCGAAATCCGCCCGTCGCGAGCTAAACTTTAAGCAGGGACCGATGGCAAACAACCGGCAGGTTTTTTGCCATGATGGACAAATTTCCGGGAATGATATGTGCTAGAACTCAAAAATCCTGAACAATGTGTTCGGTTGCCTGGGTCATATCAATGGCCGATTCGCGTGTGTTTCGGGCCTCTGTGATTGTTTATTTCTATTCTGTAATCCGCCGTCAGCAAGGGAGATTTTATGCGTACTCTTCGTCGCAGGACGCGGGGGTTCACTCTGATTGAACTCCTCGTCGTGATCGCCATCATTGCAATTCTTGTCGCCATTCTGCTTCCGGCAGTTCAAAAGGCCCGCGAAGCCGCAAATCGCACCCGCTGCGAAAACAACATCAAGCAGTTGGTCCTTGCTCTGCACAACTACCACGATTCTCACAACACATTTCCGCCTGGACTCATCACCACTCGACCGTCACAAAACGCCAACACATCTCCCACCGGGGCGAATCTCGTTGATCCAACGGAAGCAACGGACAACCGACCTGGACAAGGCCTCCACGGGATGAGTTGGATGTATCATATAATGCCTTACATTGAACAGGACAACCTCTACCAGTTGTGGCGACCGTACTACAATGTCTGGAATAACGCCGAACGGACAAACGACCCTGTTTGGGTGAATCTGGGCTACGCTCCGGCAACCTACAACATTCCCGCATTTTATTGCCCATCGCGCCGGTCCAAGATGGATCGGACCGGCGAGTATTCTCACAACTACTACCTCGACACATTCTCGCAAGCACAATTGACGACCGGCCCTATAACCAGCGGCGGCAATGACTATGCGGGGTGCGCAGGTTCTGGCCGAGTCTTTGATCCCACACCGGCACCGACTGGTCAACGTGCGGCGTACAACCTGACCCCGGCGCAGATCCAGTACTACACCAACCAACCTTCGAGTCTTGCCAACAACTTCAATCAGCTGAATTCGAATATTGGAATCTTCACCGTGAACAGTTCTGTGCGGATGGGCGACATCAAAGACGGAACATCACAGACGATTATGATTGGTGAAGCAGAACGCTTTTCTCCCCTGCGACAGGCAACCACTCGCCAGCCAAACCAATACGCCAGCGATGGCTGGGTCTGGGGTGGAGCCGCCACACTGTTTTCCACGATGGCCGGCCCCAATCAGATGCTGCATTGGGAATGGGCAGGTTCATCGCATGGAGACATCTGCATCATTGGCCTGTCCGATGGTTCGGCGCACAAAATCGGAAAATCGATCGGATTGCCCGTCTGGCAGGCTCTGGGCAACATGTCTGGTGGCGTATCAGCTAACAACTTCTAGAATTTCCGCACTTTAGATTTTGGTTCACTGATGAAGTTCACGTTCGCCAGGTTGACGGATTCTCTCAACCTGGCGTTTTTCTTGCGCTGAAGATCGAGTTCCGATTATGACCATTCGATACACATGCACGGGCTGTGAATCGGTCTTGAAGATCAAGGACGAAAAAGCCGGTACCAACGGGAAGTGCCCGAAGTGCAAACTGGAATTCGTCGTCCCCGCTGTGGATGCCGATGATGAAGGCAGCGAAGTCGAGTCGGAACCAGTCGATGAACCGACGGAGGATCCGGTCGATCTTGTTGACATGCCGATCGAACTAACGCCGGATGTGCCGGACACGGAAGACTTCGATCCCCTGGCCGTGCTCGGAGGATCGACGACACCTTCCGCAAAGGGCTCGAAGAAGAATGATCCACCACCGATAACAGGTGATCGGAAGCCGTCGGTTGCGGAGTTGATGAAGGAATTCGAGGCGACGAAAAAGAAGGGCCGCGACGAGAAATCAACATCAGAAATCTCGCGACCGTCTGCATCGTCCGCCGTTGAAACGTCTGGTTCAGCTGCCAGTGCTCTCACTCGCGCGTATCAGCAAAAGCGAGATTCCGCTTCCGCGCCGTCGCTCAGTGCAAAGGATGCCAAGGCCGCCGCAGAGCGGACCTTGAGGATGGATTTTATCAAGACCAAAGCCGGTCCCGGAATACTAATCGTCGGCGTGCTTTTGTTTGGCTACATCTGGTGGATGAATCACGAGCCATATGTCGGCCCGCCGTTGTTTGATGTCACAGGCCAGGTCATGCACAGTGGACAACCTGTGCCCGGGATTCAAATCATGTTTGAACCTGTCGGTGGTGGTATGGACGACAATCGAGCCCTCATGATGGTCACCAGTGACGGTCAGGGCAACTTCCGCCTGATGTACACGCCCTTGTACTACGGCGCTCCTGCTGGTTCCTACAGAATCGGCTTGATGGACGCGAACGGAGCACCGATACCTCAGACTGAAGAACTGACTTTCAAGGTCGAGGAAAAGGACGATAACAACTTCAAGATCAACTACTGATAAGGTGAGCACTCAGTGCGCTGAGTGATGCGAATAATGTCAACGACTATCATCATCGACTATGGAATGGGCAATCTTCGCAGCGTCCAGAAAGCCCTGGAACGTATCGGAGAACCGGCCATTATTTCGTCGTCCGCCTCCGAAATCTCAACAGCCACACGGATGATCCTTCCGGGGGTCGGCGCGTTTCGCGATGCCATCGCAGCGATTCGCCAGCACGATCTCACCGGTGTCATCACCGATCATATCGCCGCCGATCGACCATTCCTCGGCATCTGTCTGGGCATGCAGTTGCTCATGGATGTCTCACACGAAGAAGGCGAACACGAAGGACTGGGAGTCATCCCGGGAGACTGTCGGCGTTTTGATTTGCCTGCAGAATACAAGATTCCGCACATGGGCTGGAACCAGTTGGATTGCAGTCCACAACCGGATCACGGACTACTTCAGGATTTGGGACCACAACCCTGGTTCTACTTTGTTCACAGCTACCACGTTGTACCATCCGATCCGTCCTGGATTGCGGCCACGACTGACTACGGGCGTCCGTTCGTTTCAGTGGTCGCAAAGAGCAATGTCATGGCGACTCAGTTTCACCCGGAGAAAAGTCAATCCGGAGGCATGCAACTGCTCAAGAACTTCCTCACCGTCGCCAGCGAACTTGAAGTCGTCGCGCGGGATTAGGATCGAGCGGTTCATCATTGACTTATCAGCCGGAACGCGCTAGCGTCCGGTTCTGTGATTGTCCCCTCTCCCCAGGCTAACACTTGTCCAACTTTTCCAATCATTAACGAGGAGAGTGGGCCAGAGCGATTGGGGCTCATCCCCTGTTTGTTGATTTTGAGTTAAGTGCCACACCATGCTGCAACTACTTCCCGCCATCGACCTGCTGGACGGTCGATGCGTCCGACTGCGTCAGGGCAACTACGACGACAGCACGGTCTTCTCGGACGACCCTGTGGAGATGGCTCTCCGCTGGCGTGATGAAGGTGCCGAGCGACTGCACCTCGTGGACCTCGACGGTGCCAAAGCCGGAAGGCCCGTCAATCAGGACGTCGTGCGGCGAATTATTCAGGCCACCGGCCTCCCCTGTCAGCTGGGAGGCGGCATTCGCAGCGAAGAAAGCGTTCGTTCCACGATCGAACACACCGGCGTCGATCGCGTCATCATTGGCACCAAAGCCCTGCGTGAACCCGACTGGTTCGCCGCGATGTGCGACAAGTTCCCGAATCAGCTCGCGCTGGGCCTGGATGCTCGCGATTCGATGGTTGCAACCGATGGCTGGCTGGAAGTTTCCAAGGTCTCCGTGACGCAGTTGGCGCAGCGATTTGTCGGAGTCCCGCTGGCGGCCGTCATCTATACAAACATCGCCAACGATGGCATGATGCAGGGAATCGACCAGCAGACCCTCGACGATTTCTGCACCCTCGCAGACATGGGGCTGCCAGTGATCGCTTCCGGCGGCGTCACGACCATGGACGACATTTCTGCCCTCAAAAAGATTGCCTCCGAACATCCGAATCTGATCGGTGCCATCACCGGTCGCGCGATCTACGAAGGCACAATCAATGTCCAGGACACAATTCTGTTTCTGAAATCATGAGGCCACTATGAAGACCGGATTTCTGACTCTCGACGCCATCGAAGCATTCGATCGAGACGGCTACATCGTCGTCGAAAACCTGCTCGACGCTGAAGAAACCGAACTACTCGGCACCATCGCACGCCGCGATCATGCTCTTGTTAAAGCCCGAATGTCCCGCGCCGATGGCGAAGGCGGTTCAGTGGATCTCGTCGTCGAAAATGAGTTGCCCGCCAATTCGATTTACTCTGCCATCGTTCAGGCAGAACCGCTCGTGTCAGCCATGGAATCATTGCTGGGTGATGAAGTTTATCATTACCATCACAAGATGATCCTCAAGGAGCCGCGCATCGGCGGAGCCTGGACGTGGCATCAGGATTACGGCTACTGGTACAACAACGGCTGCCTGTTTCCCGACATGGCCAGTTGCATGTTTGCGGTCGATCGCGCCTCCAAAGAAAACGGCTGCCTGCAGGTTCTCCGAGGCTCCCATCACATGGGCCGCATTGATCACATCAAACGTGGTGACCAGACCGGAGCCGACATGGAACGCGTCAACGCCGCACTGCAACGGATGGAACTGGTCCATGTCGAGATGACTCCTGGATCTGCGGTCCTGTTCCACGGCAACACGCTGCATCGTTCGGATCAGAATCAAAGTGAAAACCCGCGTTGGGCATTCATTTGCTGCTACAACGCGCGGAGCAACGACCCCTACAAAGACGGACGCCATCCTCATTATTCGCCGCTGGATCAAGTGGCGGCAAAAGATATTACAGCGATCGGTCATCTTCACCTTCAAATGCTGCAAACGGAAGCAATTCCGCAGTGATAGTCGTCGTGGGGGCCCCGCAACAAAATTAAAGAAAAATTAACAAACACAGTTGATAGGCGGGCGAACCGCACAAATTTTTTAAAGGGAAAA